>JBIQKU010000013.1:0-35527 GCA_044506225.1 Rubrivivax sp.
TGCGCCCGTGGTAGCCGATGGGCACCCACTTGTAGTTGGGCAGCAGCGGGTTGTCCGGGCGGAAGAGCTTGCCCACGGCGGTCGCGTGATGGATGCCGGTGTAGAAGTCGGTGTAGTCGCCCACCATGCACGGCAGCGTCATCTCGGCCTGCGCCATCGGCACCAGGCAACCGCGCAAGGCGGCTTCCATGGCACTGCCCGTGCGCAAGGCGTGCGAGAGCGCGGCGCGCAGCGTGCGGCTGGCGGTGGCACCCATGGCCATGAAGCTGTTCAGGTCGCCCGCGGCCAGGGGCTGGAGCAAGGTCGTCACGTCGTTCGCCCAGCCGCCTTGCGACAGCGCCTGCGCCAGGTCCAGCACCTGGTCGCCGATGGCCACGCCGATGCGCCAGGGCTCGTTCGAGCCGACGCGGCGAAAGCGGCCGTAGGGCAGGTTCTGGATGGGGAAGTCGGTGGCGCCGTCGTTGGCGCTGGTCACCCAGCTCTTCAGCGCCGGGTCATGCGTGGCGTCCAGCATCGTCCTTACCCCTTATTCGCCAACGGCGCCCAGCAATCCGCATAGCGAGCATCGAGCGCGCCGCATTCCATCGCGAACGCGGTCGGATGGAAGCGCCAGCGGCTCTCGAACATGATGGCCAGCGTGTTGTCCAGCTTGTGCGGCGCAAGCGGCGCGTTGGACGCACGCTCGAAGGCCTCGGCATCGGGGCCGTGCGGCACCATGCAGTTGTGCAGGCTCATGCCGCCGGGCTGGAAGCCTTCGGGCTTGGCGTCGTACTGGCCGTGCACCAGGCCCATGAACTCGCTCATGATGTTGCGGTGGTACCAGGGCGGGCGGAAGGTGTCCTCGGCCACCATCCAGCGCGGCGGGAAGATCACGAAGTCGCAATTGGCCCAGCCCGGCGTGTCAGAGGGCGAGGTCAGCACGGTGAAGATCGACGGGTCGGGGTGGTCGAAGCTGATCGAGCCGATGGTCATGAAGTTCGCGGTGTCGTACTTCACCGGGGCGAGGTTGCCGTGCCAGGCGACCACGTTGAACGGGGTGGCCGGCAAGGTGGTGACCCACAGCGCGCCGCCCACCTTGCGCACCAGGCGGCACGATGCCGTGCTGTCCTCGAAGGCCGCCACCGGCGCCAGGAAATCGCGCCGGTTCGCCAGGCCATTGCTGCCGATGGGGCCGAGCTCGGGCAGGCGGAAGGCGGCGCCGTAGTTCTCGCACACATAACCGCGCGACGGCCCGTCCACCTCGACCCGGAAGGCCAGGCCCCGGGGCAGCAGCGCGATCTCGCCCGGCACCACCTCGAGCACACCGAGCTCCGTGGTGATGACGAGCCTGCCGGTCTGCGGCACGACCAGCATCTCGCCGTCCGCATTGACGAAGGCCTCGTCCACCATGGAACGGTTGGCCAGGTACAGGTGCACCGCGATGCCGACCTGCGCATCCGCATCGCCGTTGACCGCGACCGTGTGCAGGCCCTGCACGAAGTTCATCGCCGCCTCGGGCACCGGCACCGGGTTCCAGCGCATGGGGTTGGGCGGCACGACCACGCCGTCCCGGGCGCCCGTCTTCAGCGTGGCATGCGGCAGCGGCTCGTAGCCGCCGGCCACCGCCGACGGGCGGCGCCGGTACAGCCAGCTGCGCTGGTTGGCGGCGCGCGGGGCGGTGAAGGCGGTGCCGCTCATCAGCTCGGCGAACAGGCCGTGCGCGACCTTCTGGGGGCTGTTGCGACCCTGCGGCAGGGCGCCTTCGATGGCCTCGCTCGCGAATTCATTGCCGAAGCCGGACTGGTAGCGCAGCGCCGTGTTCATGAGGACATCTCCTTGGCGGTTGTCGAAACGCCGGCGCGTGCAGCGGCGAGCGCCTGCTTGAGCACGTCGCAACGGCCGATGTGGTTGGCCAGCAGCAGCACGAGGCGCGCATTCAGCGCGTGGCTGTCGGCCGTGGACAGGTCGCGGTGGGCCTCGATCAGCGCCTCGTAGAACTCGTCGGGCGCATCCAGGTGCGGCTCGGTGATCAGCATGTGACCTTCTCCTCGCAGGTGGCTCGGGCCAGCGCCGCGCGCACGGCCTCGGCGCTCGGCCGGCGCCAGCGCGCGCACACATGCTGGTCGGGCCGCAGCAGATAGGCGGTGCCGGGTGTGGCGTCGTAGCGGCGCTGCAGGCAGCCGTCGCGGTCGACGGTGGACTGCGCGTCGATGCTGAGCGTGCGCAGCGGCAGCTCGCGCGTCCACGCCGGCGCGGCGCCGAACACCAGCAGCGTGAACTCGCCGCCGAGGCGGCGCAGCAGCCAGTCGTCGGCACCGTCGCAGCGCAGCGGGCCGTCGGCGGCGCAGGCGCCCGGCACCATCGGGCCGTCGAAGCGGTCGACATCGGGCGTGTTCAGCGGTGAATCGCGCAGCACGCAGGGCACCGACAGCCGCCCGCTGTTGACCAGGCGCCGCGCGAACGCATGCTCGCGCGACAGCGACAGCACCGCGTCGCGGAACAGGCGGCTCACCTCGCTCTTGGGCGTGATGAAGTCGGTGGAACGCGTGCTGTTGAGCAGGTTCTCGTCGGCGGCGCATTCGCGCTCGGCGGCATAGCTGTCGAGCAGCGCCTCGCCGGCTTGGCCGCGAAGCACGCGGGCGAGCTTCCACGCGAGGTTCTCCGCATCCTGCACGCCGGAGTTCGCACCGCGCGCGCCGAAGGGCGACACCCCATGCGCCGCGTCGCCGACGAAGAACACGCGGCCGTGGCGAAAGCGCTCCATGCGCGTGCAGGCAAAGGTGTAGACGCTCGCCCACTCCAGCGAGAAGGCGGCATCGGCGAGGCCGCCGTGGGCGAGCAGCGCGCGCACACGCGGCAGCACACGTTCGGGCTGCTTTTCGTCGTCGGGGTTCGCATCCCAGCCAAGCTGGAAATCCACCCGCCAGACGTTGTCGGGCTGGCGGTGCAGCAGCACGCTTTGCCGAGGATGGAACGGCGGGTCGAACCAGAACCAGCGTTCCGTCGCACCGCCGGGAATGAGGTCGCCTTCGACCTTGATGTCGGCGATGAGAAAGCGGTCGCGGAACACCCGGCCCTTGACCTCCTGGCCCAGCAGCCCGCGCAGCGTGGAGCGCGAGCCGTCGCAGGCGGCCAGCCAGTCGGCGTGCAGGCTGTAGGGGCCTTCGGGCGTGTCGACGGTGAGGGTGATGCCGTCGGGCGTGTTCACGATGCCGCTCACGCTGCTGCGCCAGCGGATCTGCAGATTGGGCAGCGCCATCGCGCGCTCGACCAGATAGCCCTCGACGTAGTACTGCTGCAGGTTGATGAAGGCCGGCCGTTCATGGCCTTGCTCGGGCAGCAGGTCGAAGCTGTAGACCGGCTGGTCCTCGAAGAACACGCGCCCCCGGTTCCACGACACGCCCTTGTCCACCATGCGCTGGCCGCAGCCGAGGCGATCGAAGATCTCCAGCGTGCGCTTGGCAAAGCAGATCGCGCGCGAGCCGTGGGAGAGCTTGTGGTCGTTGTCCAGCAGCAGCACCGGCACGCCGCGCTGGGCCAGGTCGATGGCCAGCGACAGGCCGACCGGGCCGGCGCCGACCACGATGACCGGGTGATGCGCCGGGGCGGGCGCATCCTGGTCAGGCGAGCGGACGTAGTCGAACTCGAGGGATTGGTAGTCGGGTTCGGTGAGTGCGGTGTCTGTCATCAGGGCTCGCCTAAGGTTTCCGTGCCGCCTGGGTTTCCGTTCCGGTCGGTGCCCCCGCTCCGTTCGGCCTGAGGTATCGAAGGCCTGACGACGTGCGGTTGACCTGTCCGCACCCCGACCCGTTCGGCCTGAGGTATCGAAGGCTTCGGGGCGCGCTACGGGACTTCGCGAGCTCGGCCGCTGTCTGGGCGGCGCTTCGATACCTCAGCGCGAACGGAGGACGGGTCTCAGCCAGAACGGAGGCCGGGTGTGCGCAAGCGCTTCGATACCTCAGCGCGAACGGTGCTGGTTGCACAAACGGTCCTGGTTGAGCACAAACGGTTCCGGTTGTGCATGTGCACCGGCACGCCCGCTCCCGCCCTTCACCCTCAGCGCTCCAGCGCCTCCCACATCGCCTTGTCCCGCTCCGCCGTCCAGATGCGCGGATCGGGATGCTCCGTCGCCTCATCCAGCGCACGCGTCACGTCGAAGGGCATGCAGTGGTCGAAGATCACCCACTGGCTGTATTTCGGCTGCAGCGCGGCATGCGTTTCCTTGTAGATGGTGCGCAGGTCCTTGCCGGCCGCGACACCCGCCTGCACCGCGGCGTACACATCGCTCACGAAGGCGCGCGTGCCGGCCAGGCCTTTTTGCACCATCTCGGGCGTGGTCAGTGCCGCGCCGCGGCCGGGCACGAGGGCTGCGGGCTCGAGGGCGGCGATGTTGTCCAGCGTCTTCGGCCAGTCCTTGAAATAGGCATCGCCGGCATAGGGCGTGGCGTCGAACTCGACCAGGTCGCCGCTGAAGAGGATCTTCTGCTGCGGCAGCCAGGCCACCGTGTCGCCCTTGGTGTGGCCACGGCCGAGCTGCAGCAGCTTCACCTCGAGCTTGCCCAGCCACAGCGTCATCTCGCCCTTGAAGGTCATGGTCGGCCAGGTGAGGCCTGGGATCGTCTCGACCGCGCGGAACAGCCGCGGGAAGCGCTCGATCTCGCTCTTCATGTCCTGCGCGCCGCGCTCGACGATGAGGTCGTAGGTGTCCTGGCTGGCGATGATCTCCTGCGGCTGGTAGGCCGAGGCGCCCAGCACGCGCACCGCGTGGTAGTGGCTCAGCACGGCGTACTTGATCGGCTTGTCGGTCACCTCGCGGATGCGGCGGATCACGTCCTGCGCCATCACCGGCGTGGCCTGGGTGTCGATCACCATCACCGCGTCGTCGCCGATGACGATGCCGGTGTTGGGGTCGCCCTCCGCCGTGTAGGCATAGGCGTTGTCGGACAGGCGGGTGAAGCTGACCTGCTTGTCCTGCAGGTCGGCCTGGCTGGCGAAGGCTTTGCTCATGGGAATCCTCGGGTCGGCGCGTCATTCGTCAAACGCAAAGTAATTCGTCTTTGACGAACACAAGGCTTGATCCTAGTCATCACGTTCGCTATTGTCTAATCCATTCGCCTAAGTAAAAACACCGACCGATCAAGGATTCCGATGAGCGCCGCCCGAAAAAGCCGTGACCCGAGCGCCGCCGTGCGCAAGCCGGCGGCCGCGCCGGCACGCAGCCAGCGCGGCATCCAGAGCGTGGAGGTCGGCGGGCGGCTGCTGCTGGCGCTGTCGGACCGCGGCCGGCCGATGGCGCTCAAGGACCTCGCGCGCGACGCCGGCATGACGGCGGCGAAGGCGCATCCGTATCTGGTGAGCTTCGGCAAGCTCGGCCTCATTGCCCAGGATGAAGCGTCCGGGCGCTACGGCCTCGGGCCGCTCGCGCTGCAGCTCGGGCTCATCAGCCTGCAACAGTTCGACCCGGTGCGCCTGGCCACGCCGCTGCTGCCCGAACTCGCGCAGACGCTGGGCCACACGGTGGCGCTGGCGGTGTGGGGCAACCGCGGGCCCACCATCGTGCGCATCGAGGAAGCGCCTTCGGCGGTGCACGTGAACATGCGCCACGGCACGGTGGCCAGCCTGCGCGGCACCGCCTCCGGCCTGCTGTTCGCCGCCCTGCTGCCACGCGAACAGGTGCTGGAGGCCATGGCCGACCAGTGGGCCGCCAGCCTGCGCCAGCGCGGCGAGCCTGTGCCGGCGCGGCTGCGCGTGGCCATCGAGCCGGCGCTCGAGAAGACGCTGGCCGAGATCCGCGCCCATGGCCTGAGCCGCATCGACGGCGGCGCCGTGCCGGGCGTGAGCGCCATGGCCGCGCCGGTGTTCGACGAGGCCGGCGCGATGGTGATGGGCTTCACCGCCATCGGCCCCACCGCCATCTTCGACGCGTCGCTGGACGGCGCGGTGGCGCGCGGCCTGAAGCGCGCGGCGGCGGAGGTGTCGGCGCGGCTGGGCGCGCAGGTCGAGCGGGCGGTCTGAGCGGGCGCCTGTGCCACGGGCGCGAATGTCGGCGCATGCCAGCCGACCACGCCTGCTCGGGCAGACAATCGACGCAAGAAGCGCTTGTTCCCCGGCGGAGGCAGTCCTTGAGCAGCAACACCTTCGACTACATCGTCATCGGCGGCGGCACCGCCGGCGCCCTCTTGGGCAACCGCCTGACGAAGGATCCGCAACGTCGCACCCTGCTCATCGAGGCCGGGCGGCGTGACGACTACCACTGGATCCACGTGCCGGTGGGCTATCTCTATTGCATCGGCAATCCGCGCACCGACTGGCTCTACAGCACGGAACCCGACGCGGGCCTGAACGGCCGCACGCTGCGCTATCCGCGCGGCAAGACGCTGGGCGGCTGCTCCAGCATCAACGGGATGATCTACATGCGCGGCCAGTCGCGCGACTACGACCAGTGGGCACGCCTCACCGGCGACGACACCTGGCGCTGGTCCAACGTGCTGCCGGCCTTCAAGCAGCACGAGGACCACTACCTCGGCGCCGACGAACTGCACGGCGCCGGCGGCGAATGGCGGGTGGAGAAGCAGCGGCTGCGCTGGGACATCCTCGACGCCTTCGCCGAGGCGGCGACCCAGGCGGGCGTGCCGCACACGACCGACTTCAACCGGGGCAACAACGAAGGTGTGGGCTACTTCCAGGTCAACCAGAAGAACGGCTGGCGCTGGAACACGGCCAAGGCCTTTCTGCGCCCGGTCTGCGAGAAGCGCGCGAATTTCGAACTGTGGACCGGCGCGCAGGTCGTGAAGCTCCACATGGAGCGGCAGCCCGACGGCCAGCTTCGCTGCAGCGGCGCGCTGGTGTGGAACGGCCGCGAGATGGTGAGCGTGCATGCGACGCGCGAGGTGCTGCTGAGCGCCGGCAGCATCGGCTCGCCCCAGGTGCTGCAGCGCTCGGGCATCGGCCCGGCCGCGCTGTTGCGCGAGCGTGGCATCGAGGTGGTGGCCGACCTGCCGGGCGTGGGCGCCAACCTGCAGGACCATCTGCAGATCCGCGCCGTCTTCAAGATCGAGGGCGCGTCCACGCTCAATGTGCTGGCCTCATCCTTGCACGGCAAGGCACGCATCGGCTTCGAATACCTGCTGCGGCGCACCGGGCCGATGAGCATGGCGCCCTCGCAGCTCGGCGCCTTCACGCGCAGTTCGCCCGAGCGTGAATGGCCGAACCTGCAGTACCACGTGCAGCCGCTGTCGCTGGATGCCTTCGGCGAGCCGCTGCACCGCTTCTCGGCCTTCACCGCCAGCGTGTGCAACCTCAACCCGACCAGCCGCGGCACGGTGCACATCAAGACACCGCACTTCACCGACGCGCCGGCCATCTCGCCCAACTACCTGAGCACGGACGAGGACCGCAAGGTGGCCGCCGATTCCCTGCGCGTCACGCGCCGCATCGCGGCGCAGCCGGCGCTCGCGAAGTACCGGCCGCAGGAATGGAAGCCGGGCGTGCAGTACCAGAGCGATGACGAACTCGCGCGCCTCGCCGGCGACATCGCGACCACCATCTTCCATCCCGTGGGCACGACCAAGATGGGCGCGGACGACGACCCGATGGCCGTGCTCGATGCGCGCCTGCGGGTGCGCGACGGTGCGGGCGGGCTGATTGCCGGCCTGCGTGTGGTGGATGCCGGCGTGATGCCCACCATCACCAGCGGCAACACCAACAGCCCGACCTTGATGATCGCGGAGAAGGCGGCGGCCTGGGTACTGGCGCAGCAGCCGCACGGCTGACGCGCCCCGGCGTGGCGCCGTGCGCAGCGGCCGCGGCTCAGGCGGGCGCGCTGCGCGCCAGCAAACGCCGCACCGCCGCCTCGAAGGCGGCCGGCTGCTCCACCACGCTCAGGTGCGCCGCGCCCTCGATGACTTCGAGCTGGGCGCCGGGAATGCGCTCGGCGATCTGCTGCGCCATCGCCACCGGCGTGCCCAGGTCCTGGGCGCCGGCGATGACCACCGTCGGGCAGCGGATCTCGGCCAGGCGCGCGAGCCAGTCCACGCTTGCCACCGCATGGCAGCAGGCGGCGTAGCCGGCCGGGTCGGTGCGGCGCAGCACCTCGCGCACCCGCTGCACCGCGGCCGGCTGCGCGTCGCGGAAGGCCGCATCGAAATAGCGCTCGATCACGCCGTCCTCGATGGCCGCAAGCCCGCCCGACTCCACCTTCTGGATGCGTTCGGCCATCACCGCGCGGCCTGCTTCGGGGTATTGCGCGGTGGTGTTCGCGAGCACCAGGGCACGCACCAGTTCCGGATGCCGGATGGCCAGCCCCTGCCCCACCATGCCGCCCATGGACAGGCCGATGAACACGACCGGGCCGCGGCCCCATTCGCGGATCACGCGCGCGGCGTCGTCCACCAGCTCGTCCAGCCGGTAGGGCCCCGGCGGCACGGCCGAGCCGCCATGGCCGCGGTGGTCGTAGCGCAGCACCTCGTGTTCAGCGGCCAGCGCGGCGGCCAGCCCGTCCCACACGCTCGCGTCCACGCCCAGCGCATGGCTCATCACCACCGGCGTGCCTCGGCCCTGCACGCGGATCTCGAGCTGCGGCGCGCTGAAGGTGTGGTGCGTGGCCACGCGCACATCGGCGGTCAGCGGCTCGGCGGCGGGCAGCAGGCCTTCCTCGCGCAGGATCCTGGTGGTGATCTTGAACGCCGTGTTGGCCGCCGGCACACCGCAGTAGATGGCGCCCTGCATCAGCGTTTCCTTGATCTTCTCGAGCGGCACACCGTGCTGCACCGTGGCGCGGCAATGCAGCTCGAACTCCTCCCAGCGCGCGAGCGCCATGGTCATGCCCAGCACCAGCAGGCGGCGGGTGGTGTGGTCCAGGCCCGGTCGGCCCCAGATGTCGTGCCAGGCGTAGCGGGTGACCAGGCTCTGGAACTCCGCGTTGAAGCCGGTGGTGCCGCCCAGCGACTGGTCCACGTAGGCATCGCCCAGCACGGCGCGGCGGTTCTTCACGCCGCGGTCGAAATCGTCTTGCTGTGTCATCACTGCTCCTTGCTCATTCGCTGCGATTTGCGCGCCACCAGATGCCGCAGGTTGGCGAGCGACACCTGGTGCGCATGCACCAGCATCAGCATGCCGTCGCGGTGCCAGTCCAGCACCACGCCCTCGGGCAGTTCGGCGAAGCGGCGTTCGTTCACCGTCAGAAAGCCGTCCACCTTGAGGGTGCGGCCGTCGGGCAGGGTGGCGTCGGCCTGCATGTCCTCGAGCAGGTCCTGCTCGACCAGGCGCTGGCAGAAGATGCGCGTCTTGCGCGCTTCCTCGTCGAACTGGCGCAAGAAGGCGAGCACCCGCTCGAGCGCAGCCGTGTGCCGCCCCTGGTCGTCGAACAGCCGCTCGCCCTCGGTATCGCCGAAGCCGCCCCAGTCGGCATCCACGAACACACCCGGCGATTCGCTGCCGCCCAGCGGCCCGCTCATGAACGGATAGCGCCGGATGAAGGCCGGCAGGTAGCGCGCCTGCCAGCGGGTGCCGTCGAGCTGCAGGTTCTCCTCGGCCGACAGGCCCAGCAATGCCGCGGGCGCGACCATCGCCCGGCCGTCGGCCAGGCGCTCGCCGCTGGCCACGAAAAGGATGGGAAAGTCCAGGCTCGCATGCGCGAATTCGGCGGCGGCCAGGTAGACCGCATGCAGCGAACGTGTGATGCCGAAGTCGCGCAGCGGCGCGAGCCGCTTGCCGCGGTGTGCGTCAGCGTCGAGCAGCACCGGGCGGCGGTACAGCGCCGAGCCGATCACGCGGGCGCATCCTCCGCCAGCCGGGTGGCGAGCACCTTGTCCACGCGCTTGCCGTCGAGGTCGACGACCTCGAAGCGCCAGCCCTCCCACTCCACCGAGTCGGCGGTCACCGGCAGCCGGCCGAGCAGCAGCATCACCATGCCGGCCAGCGTGTTGTAGCGGCCGCGGTCTTCTTCGGGCAGCTCCTTCAGGTCCAGCCGATCCTTCAGTTCGGGCACGGGGATGAGGCCGTCGAACAGCCAGTTGCCGTCGGCGCGCTGCACCGCCCACGAATCCTCCTCGTGCGCGGTCTTGAACTCGCCGGTGATGGCCTCCAGCACGTCCTGCACGGTGATCACGCCCTGCACCTCGCCGTACTCGTCGACGACGAACACCAGCTGCGCGCCGGAGCCGCGGAAGTGCTCGAGCAGCTCCATGCCCGACAGCGTCTCGGGCACGAACACCGGCGGCTCGAGGCGTTCTGTGAGCGACAGCGCCCGGCCCTGCATCATCTGCTGCAGCAGGTTCTGCGCCGACACCACGCCCAGCACGTCGTGCAGGCCGCCGCGGCACACCGGGTAGCGCGAATGCTCTTCCTCGGCCATCACGCGCAGCATGTCTTCCACCGGCTTGGCGACGTCGAGCCAGACGATCTCGGCGCGCGGAATCATCATCGAGCCGACCTGCCGGTCATCCAGGCGGAAGACGTTGCGCACCATCTGGTGCTCCTGGAATTCGATGATGCCGGCGTCCAGGCCTTCTTCCAGGCTGGCGGCGATCTCCTCCTCGGTGACGGCGCGGTTCGGCTCGTCGCGAATGCCCAGCAGGCGCAGCGTGCCTTCGGTGCTGACCGACAGCAGCCGCACGAAGGGCCGCGCGACGATGTACAGCCACTCCATCGGCCGCGCCACCAGGCGGGCCACCCGCTCGGGGTACATCTGGCCCACGCGCTTAGGCACCAGCTCGCCGAAGATGATGGTCGCGAAGGTGATGACGATCACCACCATGGCGGTGGCGAGGATGCTGGCCGCACCGCTGCTCAGCGAGAAGGTCGCCATCAGCCAGTCGGCAAAGGGCGCGGAGAACGCGCTCTCGCCCACGATGCCGTTCAGGATGCCGATGGACGTGATGCCGATCTGCACCACGGAGAGGAACTTGGTCGGGTTCTCGTGCAGATCGAGCGCAGCCTGCGCGCCGGCCTCGTTCGTCTCCACCATCACCTGCAGCCGGGCCTTGCGGCTCGCGGTGAGCGCCATCTCCGACATCGCGAACGCGGCGTTCAGCAGGATCAGGAAAACCAGTAAGGCAACGTCCATCCGAGGCGTGGCGAGAAAGGGGCCGACGAGGGTAGCAGAATCGATCAGCGTCCCACCGGCCCGTTTCTCCCCATGCACTACCTGATTGGCGACCTGCAAGGTTGCTGCGATGCCCTCGATCGATTGCTGAAGAAGATCGACTTTTCCCCCTCGCGCGACACCGTGGTGGTGCTTGGCGACCTGGTCAACCGCGGCCCGCAAAGCCTGGCCACGCTGCGCCTGCTGCGTTCGCTGGAAGGCTCGGTGGAATGCCTGCTCGGCAACCACGACCTGCACCTGCTGGCCGTGGCGCACGGCCTGCGCCGCCCGGGCGCGCAGGACACGCTGCAGCGCATCCTCGACGCCCCCGACCGCGACGACTGGCTCGGCTGGCTGCGCCGGCGGCGGCTCGCGCTGCACCAGGACGGCTGGCTGCTGGTGCACGCCGGCGTGCCGCCGCAGTGGGACGTGGCCACCACGCTCGCGCTCGCCGCCGAGGTCGAGGCCCACCTGCGCAGCGACGACCTGCACGAATTCCTCGCGGTGATGTACGGCAACGAACCCTCGCGCTGGGATGCGGCGCTCACCGGCCACGACCGGCTGCGCTTCGCCGTGAATGCGCTCACCCGCATGCGCTATGTCGACGCCGAAGGCCGCATCGACATGAGCCATTCCGGCCCGCCCGAATCGGCGCCGCCGGGGCTCGTGCCCTGGTTCGAGGCGCCCGGGCGCGCCAGCCGCGGCACGCCCATCGCCTTCGGCCACTGGTCGGCGCTCGGCCTGATGAACCGCCCGGACCTGCTCGCGCTGGACACCGGCTGTGTGTGGGGCCGCGAGCTCACCGCCGTGCGCGTGGACGGCGGACGTCGCGAATTCACCCAGGTGAGCTGCGGCTGAGAAAACAAGGGGACGGCCGCACATCCGGACCCGTTCGTACTGAGCTTGTCGAAGTGCCCGGTCGAAGGCGCCAGACATTGCTCACAGGGGCTTCGACGGGCTCAGCCCGAACGGGTCTTGTTCGATGGACGGCGGATGGGTTCGAACGCCGCGCACGGGTCGTCGCGCTCGGCAGGTGCGGTGATCCAGGCGTGGGTGTAGGGCGTTCGCGCGCCGTCCATCGCTTCGCCGGTTTCGAGAAATCCCACGCTGATCCGCCGCGCCTGCGGCTCGAGCGCGTCCACGAGCTGGCCCACGCCGTAGTCCAGGCGCACATGGCCGTTGCCGGCGAGCAGCACGGCCGGCGCGGCGGGCCGTTCATGCAGCGCCAGCCACATGGCCGCGTCGCGCGCACGCTGCGCCGCGCGCATGCCGGGCAGTCGCTGCACGCCGATGTGGCCGCAGTGCCCGGCCAGCAGGTCGGCGTCGAGCGCGTCCTGTGCCGCGGGGCTCAGCGGCGCGCGCATGAGCACCTGGGCGACGTCGGCCGGCCAGGCCGCCTCGCCCTCGCGCGCGATGCGGCGCACCTCGTCGCGCGGCAGGTTGCCGCCGACCAGCGTCGCGCTGCTGCGCGCGACCGCCTCGAACAGCGGCTGGTGCAGCGGCCAGCGCCAGGCGGGCGCATCGAAGCCGGCCTCGCGCAAGCCGGCCTCGACACCGCCGGCCCATTGCACGCGGGCGCCGCGCGGCAGGTGCTCGGCCACCACACGGGCCGGTGCGCCGAGCGCCTCGACCAGCGCGCCGCGCAGCGCGTGATGGCGCGGGTTGTCATGGCGTTCGCCGAGCAACACCCGGTCGCTGGCGCGCATCGCAGCCAGCAGGTCGGCCGGCCGGATGCCGCACCCGCTGCGAAGGTCGATCAGGCGCTCGCCGGCGCGCGGCGCCAGGCCTCGCGAGGCGCAGCCGCTCAGCATCAACCCGACCCCGAGCATCGTCGCGCCACCGGCGCGAAGCACCGAGCGCCGCGCCGCGCGCGACCTGTCGCTAGGCCCGGCCATGCGCCTGTCTCGCATGGCTGCGCACGCTCGCAATCATGGCCTCGGCATCGAAGGGCTTGGTGATGAAGTCGTTCATGCCGGCGGCCAGCGCGCGTTCGCGTTCGCTGGACAGCGCGCCGGCGGTGAGCGCGAGCACCGGCAGCCCGGCCAGGCGTGCATCGGCGCGGATGCGGCGGGTGGCCTCGTGGCCGTCCATCTCGGGCATCTGCACGTCCATGAGCACGAGGTCGAAGGCGTCGGGTTCGGCGTCCAGCATCTGCAGCGCCTGGGCGCCATGCGCGGCCACGCGCACCGCGGCGCCTTCGCCCTCCAGCACCGCGCGGCCCACCTCCAGGTTGAGCGCGCTGTCGTCAACCAGCAGCACACGCACGCCGTCCAGCCGGTGGCCGCGCTCGGCAGGCGCCGCCTCGCCGTCGGACGGCAGGGCCTGCGCCAACGGCAGGGTGAGCTCGACCCAGAACTCGCTGCCCTCGCCGGGCGTGCTGCGCACCCCCACCTCGCCGCCCATCAGCTCGACCAGCCGCTTGACGATGGACAGCCCGAGCCCGGTGCCGCCGAAGCGCCGCGTGGCCGAGGCATCCACCTGGGTGAAGGGCGTGAACAGCCCGGCCTGCAGCGTCTCGTCGATGCCGATGCCGGTGTCGCTCACCGTCATGCGCAAGGTGGCGGCGTCGTGCGTGCACTCGGTGCAGCGCAGCACCACGTGCACGCCGCCTTCGTCGGTGAACTTGATGGCGTTGCTCACCAGGTTGGACAACAGCTGGCTGATGCGCATCGCATCGCCGCGCAACATGGGCGGCACCCCCTCGTCGATCTGCCGGGTGAGCCTGATGCCTTTCTGGGTCGCCTGCACCGACAGCACGCCGACCACGCCCTCGATCATGCGCCGCGGATCGAAGGCGCTGTCGTCCAGCCGCATCTCCCCGGCCTCGATCTTGGAGAGGTCCAGCACGTCGTTGATCACGCCCAGCAAGGCCTTGCTCGACAGGTCGATCTTGTCGACGAGGTCGCGCTGGCGCTCGTCCAGCGGCGTCTGCGCGAGCAGGTAGGTAATGCCGATCACCGCGTTCATCGGCGTGCGTATCTCGTGGCTCATGTTGGCGAGGAAGCTGCTCTTGGCGCGGTTCGCCGCCTCGGCCTGCACGCTGCGCACCTGCAGCGCATGGTTGAGGGCCACCATCTCGGCCTCCATGCGCTTGCGCTCGCTCAGGTCGATGGCCACGGCGATGAACCCGAGCGGACGCCCGGCGTCGTCGCGCAGCACGCTGCTGCTGAGCAGCACCGGCACGCGCTGGCCGTCGCTGCGCACATACGACCACTCGCGGCGCTCCGGCTCTCGGGACAGCAGGTTGTGCGCGAGGAAGTCGGGCAGTGACAGCGGGCGCCCGAGCTCGGCGGACAGCGCATCGATGCGCTCGCGCACCTCGCGCGCGTCGTGCAGGCGCTGGATGTGCGAGCCCACGATCTGTTCGGCCTTGTAGCCGAGCAGTGCCTCGGCCGCCGGGTTGAACAGGGTGATGCGCCCCTCGGCGTCGGTCGCGATGACCGCGGTCGGCGCGCTGGCCATCAGCCCGCGTTCTCGCGCGGCCACCTCGCGCCATTGCGCGGTGCGCTCCTGTACCAGTTGCTCGAGCGTGGAGTTCAGCTCGAGCACCCGTGCCTCGGCGGCTTTGCGCGCGCTGATGTCGTGCACCGTCTTGGAGATGCCGGTGATGGCGCCTTCCCGTTCGGCGCGAATGACCGCGAACGACACCGAGACATCGATCAGCGAGCCGTCGCGGCGAAGGCGCACGGTGTCGAAGCGCGGCGCGCTCTCGCCGCGGGCCAGGCGCCGCCGGCGCGCCTCCTCGTCGGCCCGCAGCTCGGGCGGCACCAGCAGTTCGGCGACCGTGTAGCCGATGGCCTCGGCAGCGGTGTAGCCGAACATCTGCTCGGCCGCGCCGTTCCAGTCGGTGATCACGCCGTGCGGCGTCAATCCGATGACACCGTCCTGCGCGCTCTCCACCATGGCCGCCATGCGTGCGCGCTGCGCGTAGGCACGCCGCTCCTGCTCCCGGCTGCGCAGCGCCACGAACAGCAGCAGCGCCAGCAGCGCCGAGGCACCGGCGACGGTGGCCGCGTGCGCCCGCGGGTTGCGCAGGTTCAGCCGCTCGACAAAGGCCGGGCGTGCCTGCACGTCCACCCGCCAGCGGCGCCCGAAGAGGTTCAGATCGACGCTGCGCGCGAGCGTCGCGTGCGCCGTCTGCGCCTCGGGACGCCAGTCGGGCGTGGCGTAGAAGCGATCGGGCGCGGCCGGATCGGCGACGTCGGACAGCGCGAAGGCGTATTCGCCGTTGCGGTCGCCGAGGCTTTGCAGCACCTCGTCGGTCACCAGCGGCGCGTAGGTCCAGCCGATGGTCTGCGCCGCCGCCTGCGCCTCGTTGAAGTGCACCGGCTCGTTGCGCACGGCCAGCAGCAACAGGAACGAGCGCAGGGGCTGGCCGGTGGCCTGCACCAGCGTGAGCGGTGCGGTGAGCACCGGCTCGTCGCCGCGCATGGCGGTGAGCGCGGCGGCGCGGCGCCTCGGCTCGGAGGCGATGTCCAGCCCGACCGCTTCCTCGTTGTGCAGATACGGCTCGATGTACTGGATGACGAAGCGCTCGTCGTCGTGCGGCGCAAGCTGGGTGATGCGGAAGTCGGGCACGCCCTCGGCCCGGGCGGCCGCGACGAAGGCCTGCTCGTCGGCCACCGGCACGCGCCAGATCATGCCGAAGCCGCGTGCCCCCGGGAACTCGACCTCGGCATGACGCGAGATGCTCGCGGCATGGAAACGCTCACGCGTGATGGCCCGCCCACCGGCGGCGATGACGGCGCTGCGCATGCCGCGCAGGCCGTATTCGTAGGCGCGCATGCGCTCGGCGATGCGCTCGGTCGCGTCGCGCGCCAGCGCCTCGAACCGCGCCTGCTGCGCCGCGAGGTTGCGCCGGTGCTGGGCCAGGCCCAGCAGCACGGCCGCGAGCAGGCCAAGCAGCAACAGGGCGAGCGCCAGCACGCCGGGGCGTCGGGTCGGGGTCATCGGCAATGGGTTCCCTCGGGCGGGTGTCAGCAAGCCGCGCGCCGGCAATGCTGCGGGCGGACCGTGGTCGCGCCACGGCGCGCATTGTGCGGGGGCGCGCGGCGGCTTGCCGGCCGCGGCGGCATGAGGCCGCACAATGGCCGTCAGGCCCGGACACCTCCATGAAGACGCTGCTCATCGTCTACCACTCGCTCACCGGTGGCACCCGGCAGATGGCCGAGGCTGCGGCCGCCGGCGCGGCCGGTGAATCCGGCGTGCGTTGCCGGCTGCTCACGGCGGCCGAGGCGGGCGGCGAGGACGTGCTCGAGGCCGACGGCTACCTCTTCGCCACGCCGGAGAACCTGGCGGCGATGTCGGGGGTAATGAAGGACTTCTTCGACCGCACCTACTACGACGCGCTCGAGCGCATCAACGGCCGGCCGTATGCCACGCTGATCTGCGCCGGCAGCGACGGCACGAACGCGGCACGCCAGGTGGCGCGCATCGCCACCGGCTGGCGGCTGAACGCGGTGGCCGAGCCGCTGATCGTCTGCACGCATGCGCAGACGCCGGAGGCCATCCTCGCGCCCAAGGTGATCGGGGCGGATGAACTGGCGCGCTGCAAGGAGGCGGGGGCGGCCATCGCGGCCGGCCTGGCGCTGGGGATCTTCTGAGCCGGGTGCTTGGGGGTACGGCGGTTTGCCGCGGCCCCCTCACCCCAGCCCTCTCCCCCGGCGGGGGAGAGGGAGCCTGCCCGGCTGGCCTTCGGCACCGGCGAAGCCGGCAGCGCGCTGTTCGCTTGCTCCCTCTCCCGCTTGCGGGAGAGGGTCGGGGTGAGGTTCTCCCAGGCGAAGCCGCTCAACCCAATCTCAGGAGCCGCTTCGCGTTCTCTTTCAGGATCAAGGGGTGCACATCCGGCTTGAATCCGGCTTCCTCGAAGTCCTTCATCCAGCGGTCCGGCGTGATGAGCGGGTAGTCGCTGCCGAAGAGCATGCGGTCCTTCAGCAGCGTGTTGGCGTACTGCACGAGCTGGGGCGGGAAGTACTTGGGGCTCCAGCCCGACAGGTCGATCCACACATTGGGCTTGTGCAGTGCGAGCGACAGCGCCTCGTCCTGCCAGGGCCAGCTCGGATGGGCGACGACGATCTCGATGTCGGGAAAGTCGATGGCCACGTCTTCCAGCAGCATCGGGTTGCTGTTCTGCAGCCGCAGGCCGCCGCCGCAGCGCATGCCGCTGCCGATGCCCGAATGCCCGCTGTGGAAGATGGCCGGCAGCTTGTGCTCGGCGATCACCTCGTAGAGGGGCCAGGCCATCTTGTCGTAGGGCAGGAAGCCCTGCACCGTCGGGTGGAACTTGAAGCCCTTGACGCCGTGCTCCTCGATCAGGCGGCGCGCCTCGCGCGCGCCCATCTTCCCCTTGTGCGGGTCGATGCTGGCGAAGCAGATCATCATGTCGGCGTTCTTCTGCGCCGCCTCGGCGATCTCCTCGTTCGGAATGCGCCGGCGCCCGAGCTGCGCCTCGGAGTCGACCGTGAACATCACCAGGCCGATCTTGCGCTCGCGGTAGTAGGCGACGGTTTCCTCGATGGTCGGGCGGCGGTTGGAGCGGAAGTACTTGTCGGCCGCGCGGTCGTACTCCTCACCGTAGTTGTCGAAGGGGTTCCAGCACGAGACCTCGGCATGCGTGTGGACGTCGATCGCGATCAGTTCGGTGTGCTTCACCTCGGCGCTCCTGAGTTAGTTATGCAATTTAACCAAAGTTTTGCCTGCCGCGGGTGCCTCGGTGCCTGAGGGCGGCGACGTCGCACGCAAGACTGTCCCGGACGAAATGCGCACGTCGCATCGAGCGCCACGGGTTTTCCCTGTGCTTGTTGGGAATCACATGGTTAAACTTTACAACTGTTGTTGATCAAAGAGAGTCTCATGTCCATTGCCTCGTCTTCGGCCGCCGAGCCCCGATTGTTGTCCCTGGAGCTGAGCGGCGCCATTGCCCATGTGCGGCTGCAGCGCCCGGCCAAGCGCAATGCCCTGAACGATGCGCTGATCGCCGAGCTGCACACCACCTTCGTCAACCTGCCCGAGGCGGCGCGGGTGGTGGTGGTCAGCGGCGAGGGCGAGCATTTCAGCGCCGGACTCGACCTGTCGGAGCTGGGCGAGCGCAGCGTGGCCGAGGGCATCCTGCATTCGCGCGCCTGGCACGCCGCCTTCGAGCAGATCCAGTTCGGCCGGGTGCCGGTCATCGCCGTGCTGCACGGCGCCACCGTCGGCGGCGGCCTGGAGCTGGCGGCCTCCTGCCATGTGCGCGTGGCCGAGGCCAGCACCTTCTACGGCCTGCCCGAAGGCCAGCGCGGTTTGTTCGTCGGCGGCGGCGGCTCGGCGCGCATCCCGCGCCTCATCGGCGCCGCACGCATGGCCGACATGATGCTCACCGGCCGCGTCTACGACGCGGAAGAAGGCCTTCGCATCGGCCTGTCGCAGTACGTGGTCGAGAACGGCAAGGGCCTCGAGAAGGCGATGGCGCTGGCCGCACGCGTGGCCGAGAACGCCCCGCTGTCGAACTTCGCGGTCATGCATGCGCTGCCGCGCATCGCCGACCAGACGCAGGCCGAAGGCCTGTTCACCGAATCCCTGATGGCTGCCATCGCCCAGGGCGACGACGCGGCCAAGTCGCGCATGCGCGCCTTCGTCGAAGGTCGGGCGGCCAAGGTGAGCAAGTCTTGAACAGCAAGGCCCCTTATCGCCCGGTGGCCGTCGGCGGCTGCCTTCAGGCCGAGGTGATCGACCGCCCCGACGGCTCGCGGGTGCTGCGTTCCACCGAAGCCCTCGGGCCCTTCCCCGCCCGGCTGACCGACCGCCTGGAGCACTGGGCCGAGCAAGCGCCGGACCGTGTGTTCATGGCCAAGCGCCACCAGGGCGGCGACTGGCGCACGCTCACTTACGCGCAGATGTTGCAGCGCGCGCGCGCCGTCGGCCAGGCGCTCGCGCAGCGCAAGCTGTCGGTGGACCGCCCGATCGCCATCCTGTCCGACAACGACCTCGAGCACATCACCCTGGCGCTCGGCGCGATGTGGGCCGGTGTGCCGTACACGCCGGTGTCGCCGGCGTATTCGCTGGTCTCGCAGGACCACGCCAAGCTGCGCCACATCCTCGGCCAGATCACGCCGGGCCTGGTGTTCGCCGCCAGCGGCTCGGCCTATGGCCGCGCGATCGCGGCGACCGTGGGCGACGACGTGGAGGTGGTGCTCACCGAGGGCAGCCTCGACGGCCGGGCCCACACGCGCTTCCAGAGCCTGCTCGACACCACGCCGGGTGCCGAGGTGGAAGCCGCGCATGCCGCCGTCGGCCCGGACACCATTGTCAAGTTCCTCTTCACCTCCGGCTCCACCAAGGCGCCCAAGGGTGTGGTGAACACCCACCGGATGATGTGCGCCAACCTGCAGATGCTGCTGCAGAGCCTGCCCTTCCTGGCGGAGGAGCCTCCCGTGCTGCTCGACTGGCTGCCGTGGAACCACACCTTCGGCGGCAACCACAACGTCGGCATCACGCTGTACACCGGCGGCACGCTGTACATCGACGAAGGCAAACCCACGCCGGCCGGCATCGGCGAGACGCTGCGCAACCTGCGCGAGATCTCGCCGACGATCTACTTCAACGTGCCCAAGGGCTTCGAGGAGATCGCCGCGGCCATGGAAGACGACGAGGCGCTGCGTCGTTCGGTCTTCGCGCGGGTCAAGTTCTTCTTCTACTCGGGCGCCGGCCTTTCTCCGCATGTGTGGGACCAGCTCGAACGCCTGGCCGAGCGCACGGTGGGAGAGCGCATCCTGATGATGACGGGCCTGGGCATGACCGAGACCGCGCCCGCCTGCACCTTCGCGTTGCAGCCGGGCATACAGGCCGGCCACATCGGCCTGCCCTGCCCCGGCGTCGACGTGAAGCTCGTGCCGATGGACGGCAAGACCGAGATCCGCTTCCGCGGGCCCAACGTCATGCCGGGCTACTGGCGTGAACCGGCGCTCACCGCCGAGGCCTTCGACGAGGAAGGCTTCTACTGCACCGGCGATGCCGTGAAGTTCGTCGACCCGGCCGAGCCGCAGCGCGGACTGATGTTCGACGGGCGCATCGCCGAGGACTTCAAGCTCTCCACCGGCACCTTCGTGAGCGTCGGCCCGCTGCGTGCGGCCCTCATCGCCGCCGGCGCGCCTTGCGTGCAGGACGTGGTCGTCACCGGCCTGAACCGCGGTGAAGTCGGCGCCCTGTTCTTCCCGCGGCTGGACGAATGCCGCCGGCTCGCCGGCTTGCCGGCCGACACACCCGCCGACCAGGTGCTCGCGCATCCCGAGGTGCGTGCCTTCTTCCAGCGCCTGGTCGACCGGGCCTGGCGCGACGGCACCGGCAGCGCCAACCGCGTGGCGCGTGCGCTGGTGCTGGAAGCGCCGCCCTCCATCGACCGCGGCGAGATCACCGACAAGGGCTCGATCAACCAGCGCGCCGTGCTCACGCATCGGGCGGCGCTGGTCGATGCCCTGTACGACGGCAGCGACCCTTCCGTGCTGCTGCCGAAGCGCTGAGCTTGCGCATCGGCGCACTTTGCAAGGAGTGAATCCATGAACATCCAGGGACAAGCCGCACTGGTGACCGGCGGCGCCTCCGGCCTGGGCGCCGCCACCGCGCGCGAACTGGCACGACGCGGCGCCAAGGTCGCGGTGCTGGACCGCAACGCCGAGGGCGCCAAGGCGTTGGCGGCGGAGATCGGCGGGGTTGGCATCGGCTGCGACATCACGTCCGAGTCCGGCATGCAGCAAGCGCTGGACGCGGCCCGCGCAGCGCACGGCCCGGCGCGACTGCTGATGAACATCGCCGGCATCGGCACGGCGAAGCGCATCGTTGCCAAGGATGGTTCGCCCGCGCCGCTGGACGACTTCCGCCGCGTCGTCGAGGTGAACCTGGTCGGCACCTACAACGCCACCCGCCTGGCGGTGGCCGAGATGGTCAAGCTCGATGCGCTCGAAGACGGCGAGCGCGGCGTGGTGGTGTGCACCGCCTCGGTGGCCGCCTTCGACGGGCAGATCGGCCAGGAGGCTTACTCCGCGTCGAAGGGCGGCGTGGCGGCGATGACGCTGCCGCTCGCCCGCGACCTGGCGCAGTTCGGCGTGCGCGTGGTGACGATCGCGCCGGGCCTGTTCATGACGCCGCTGCTGGCCGAGCTGCCGGCGCCGGTGCAGGAGTCGCTCGCGGCCAGCATTCCCTTCCCGAAGCGCCTGGGCAAGCCCGAGGAGTTCGCGCAGCTCGCGGCGAGCATCGTCGAGAACCTGTCGCTCAACGGCGAGGTGATCCGCCTCGACGGCGCGCTGCGCATGGCGCCGCGCTGAGGCAGCGCCCCGGACCACGATCGTGAAGACCACCACCCACACGGTGACCGTGCAGTTCGGCGACTGCGACCCGGCCGGCATCGTGTTCTTTCCGAACTTCTCGCGCTGGATGGACGCGGCCTCGCTGTCCTTCTTCATGCAATGCGGCGTGCCGCCGTGGCGCGAGCTGGTGAAGACGCGCGGCATCGTCGGCACGCCGCTGCTCGAGATCCACACGCGCTTCGTCAAGGCCGCGACCTACGGCGAGACGCTGACCATCTACACCGGCATCGCCGAATGGCGCGCCAAGGTCTTCATCCAGCAGCACCGCGTGATGCGCGGCGATGAACTGATCTGCGAAGGCAGCGAAACCCGGGCCTTCGTGATCCGTGATGCGCAAGAGGCCGACAGGCTGCGCGCTATTCCCGTTCCTGAGGACATTCAGGCACTTTGCAATTGAAAACCCGGAGTTCATTCCGAGTCATCTTTGCGACACTCCCCCACCTTCCGAAAAATTCAGGAGACAGCATGACCAAGACATTCAAACCGCTTGCCGCAGCACTGGTGATGGCCTTTGCTGCCACCACCGCCATGGCCGACATCACCATCGGTGTCGTCCTGCCGATGACCGGTCCCGGATCGGGCCTGGGCGTGCCGATGAAGAACGGCATGGACCTTTTCCCCCAAACGATTGCCGGTGAAAAGGTCAATCTCATCATCCTCGACGACGGCAGCGACCCGACCAAGGGTGTCGTCAACACCAAGCGCTTGATCACCGAAGACAAGGTCGACCTCATCGTCGGCTCGGGTCTCACCCCGATCGCCATCGCGATGGCGCCGGTGGCCACCGAAGGCGAGACGGTGCAGCTCTCGCTCTCGCCCTCCGCGCTGCCGCCCGGCCAGGACCGCTGGGTCTTCCGCATGCCGCAGTCCAACGACGTGATGGCACACGCGATGGTCGAGCACATGAAGAAGCAGGGCGTGAAGACCATCGGCTTCCTCGGCTACACCGACGCCTATGGCGAGCTCTGGCTGCAGGCCATGCAGAAGATCGCGGTGCCGGCGGGCATCCAGATCATCGGCACCGAACGCTTCGCGCGCAGCGACACCAGCGTGACGGCGCAGGCGCTCAAGCTCACCTCGGCCAATCCGGACGCCATGCTCATCGTGGCTTCGGGCAGCGGCGCGGCCATGCCGCACAAGGCCGTGGCCGCTCGCGGCTACAAGGGCAAGATCTACCAGACGCATGCTGCGGCCTCGCGCGACCTGGTGCGCATCGGCGGCAAGGACGTCGAGGGTGCGTACGTGGTCTCGGGCCCGGCGGTGATTGCCGAGCAGCTGCCCGACAGCCACCCGTCGAAGCAGGTCGCCGTCGACTTCGTGCAGAAGTACGAGAAGCGCTTCGGCCCGGGCTCGCGCAATCAGTTCGGCGCCCACTCGTATGATGTGGCGATTGCGCTGGAGAAGGCCGTGCCCATCGCCCTGAAGACGGCGAAGCCCGGCACCAAGGAGTTCCGCGCCGCGCTGCGCGACGCCCTCGAGACCATGGGACGCACCGTGTTCTCGCACGGCGTGATGAACTGGACGAAGGACGACCACTGGGGCTACACGAACGAAACGGGCGTGATGCTCAAGGTCGTCAACGGCGACTGGAAGGTCGAATAAACAGCGGTCTGGTAGTACACCGGCCGGCACTTGCCGGCCGGTTCCGTATCTGCCGGCCGAAACAACCTCACTGATCCCTCATGGACTTCTCGATCGCCAGCATCCTCGCGCTGGACGGCCTGACGAACGGTGCCATCTACGGCCTGCTCGCCCTGGCCTTGGTGCTCGTGTTCGCCGTCACGCGAGCCATCTTCATCCCGCAGGGCGAGTTCGTCGCCTACGGCGCCCTGACCCTTGCCATGCTGCGCAACGGCAACGCCGTGAACTCGGTCTGGCAAGACCTCGGTGACCTGCCCGGCACCGTGTGGCTGCTGCTCGGCCTGGCGATCGTCGTCGTCGTGCTCGACCTGGCGCAACTGCGCACACGCGGCCAGCCGCTGTCGGTCGGTATGCGAAGCGCGGCACGCACGCTCGCGATGCCGCTCATCGTGCTGGCCGTGTGCTGGTTCGGCACGCCGCGCGACTGGTCGCTGTGGGCGCAAAGCCTGCTGACGCTGGCCATCGTCACGCCGCTGGGGCCGCTGGTGTACCGCCTCGCCTACGAGAAGCTCGCCGATGCCACCGTGCTGGTGCTGCTCATCATCTCGGTCGGCGTGCACTTCGCGCTGACGGGCCTGGGCCTGGTGTTCTTCGGCGCCGAGGGTTTCCGCAACCCGCCGTTCTGGGACGAGCGCTACGCGATCGGCGCGGTGATGCTGTCGGGCCAGACCATCATCATCTTCGCCACCACGCTGCTGCTCATCGTCGCGCTCGCGCTGTTCTTCGACCGCACCCTGCGCGGCAAGGCCTTGCGCGCGACCGCGGTCAACCGGCTGGGCGCGCGGCTGATGGGCATCTCCAGCGCCGGCGCCGGGCGGCTGAGCTTCGCGCTCGCGGCCTTCATCGGCGCGCTGTCGGGCCTGCTCATCGGCCCGGCGACGACGATGTTCTACGACTCGGGCTTTCTCATCGGCCTGAAGGCCTTCGTCGCCGCCATCTTCGGCGGCCTGGCGAGCTACCCGCTGACCGCCATCGGCGCCGTGATGGTCGGCCTGCTCGAGAGTTTCAGCTCGTTCTACGCGAGCGCGTTCAAGGAAGTGATTGTGTTCACGCTGATCATCCCCGTGCTGCTGTGGCGCAGCTTCCAGCACGGCCACGAGGACGAGGAGGAATGATGGGCGCCTCGTTCACCTCGAACCTTCCGGTGCGGAGGCACGCATGAGCCTTCGTCGCGGGTTCCTCGTCTTCTTCCTGGTGCTGCTGGCGCTCCTGCCGCAGCTGCCGGTGCCCGAGTTCTGGATCACCCAGGCCAACTACATCGGCCTGTACGCGCTGGTGGTGATCGGCCTGGTGCTGCTCACCGGCATCGTCGGGCTCACCTCCTTCGGCCAGGCGGCCTTCGTCGGCATGGGCGCGTACACCGCGGCCTACCTCGCGACCCAGCACGGCATGTCGCCGTGGGTCACGGTGTGGATCGGCCTCGTCATCACCGCGGCGGCGGCGCTGGTGCTCGGCTGGATCACGCTGCGCATGTCGGGCCACTACCTGCCGCTGGCGACCATCGCCTGGGGCCTGAGCGCCTACTACCTGCTCGGCAACATCGACGCGCTGGGCAAGTACGACGGCCTGCTGGGCGTGCCGGCGATCGAGTTCTTCGGCGCCTCGCTGTCCACCGGCCGCAGCTTCTACTACCTGCTGTGGATCCTGGTGGTGCTGTCGGCGTTCGCCGTGTCCAACCTGCTCGATTCGCGCACCGGCCGCGCCATGCGCGCGGTCAAGGGCGGCAGCACCATGGCCGAGGCGATGGGCGTGGACAGCTTCCGCATCAAGGTCACCGCCTTCCTGATCGCGGCGCTGGTGGCGAGCCTTTCCGGCTGGCTGTTCGCCCACTTCCAGCGCACCGTGAACCCCTCGCCCTTCGGCCTGAAGATGGGCATCGAGTACCTGTTCATGGCGGTGATCGGCGGTGTCGGCCACGTCTGGGGTGCGGTGGTGGGCGCCGGTGTCGTCAAGATCATGGAAGACCAGTTGCAGGTCTGGCTCCCCCGCCTCATGGGCACCAGCGGCAACTACGAGCTGGTGGTGTTCGGCATCCTGCTGGTGCTGGTGCTGCAGTACGCGCGCGACGGCATCTGGGAATTCGTCGAAGCGCGGCTGCCGCGTGTGCGCCGCAAGGTCGACTGGGCGGACGCCGCGCCGCTGCCCGAACGCGACCGCCCCCCCCACGGCGAGGTGGTGCTCGACGTGAACGCGGTGCGCAAGGAGTTCGGCGGGCTGGTGGCCGTCAACGACGTGAGCTTCCAGGTGCGCGCCGGCGAGATCCTCGGACTGATCGGCCCGAACGGCGCCGGCAAGTCGACCACCTTCAACCTCGTGACGGGCGTGCTGCCCGCCACCCGCGGCGAAGTCAGCTTCCGCGGCCAGCGCATCGAGCGCATGCCGGCGCGCCTCATCGCCCGCCTCGGCGTGTCGCGCACCTTCCAGCACGTGAAGATGATTCCCGGCATGACGGTGCTCGAGAACGTCGCGCTCGGCACCCACCTGCGCGGCGACCGCGGCGTCCTGTCGTCCATGCTGCGACTCGACCGCGCCGAGGAACGCCGCCTGCTGCGCGAGGCCGAACGCCAGTTGCAGCGCATCGGCATGGGCGACAAGATGCACGAGCTGGCCGGCAACCTGGCCCTCGGCCAGCAGCGGCTGATGGAGATCGCGCGCGCGCTGTCGGCCGATCCGGCGCTGCTGCTGCTCGACGAGCCCGCCGCCGGCCTGCGCCACAAGGAGAAGGAAGCGCTGTCCGACGTGCTGCGCCAACTGCGCAGCGAAGGGCTGTCCATCCTGCTGGTGGAGCACGACATGGACCTGGTGATGGGCGTCACGGACCGCGTGGTCGTGATGGAGTTCGGCACCAAGCTGATCGAAGGCACACCCGAGGAAGTGCAGGCCAGCCCTGCGGTGCGCGCCGCCTACCTCGGCACGGAACATTGATGCCCCCGCCATGAACAACACTCCCCTGCTGAAAGTCACCGACCTGCACGCCAGCTACGGCCGCGCAGAGGTGCTTCACGGCCTCAACCTGCAGGCCGCCCCCGGCAGCGTCATCACCGTGATCGGCCCCAACGGGGCCGGCAAGTCGACGCTGCTGAACACGCTGATGGGCGTGCTGCCCTGCCGTGGCGACGTGCAATACCAGGGCGCCTCGCTGTCGCGCATGACGCTCGAGGAGCGCGTGATGGCCGGCATGGCGCTGGTCCCGGAGACACGCGCGCTCTTCGGCACCATGCCGGTCGAGGACAACCTGCTGCTCGGCGCCTACCGCCAGGTGCGCCTCGGTGCGCGCGACAGCCGCGCCGGCCTGGACCACGTCTACGGCCTGTTCCCGCGGCTCAAGGAGCGGCGCATGCAACTCGCCGGCACGCTGTCGGGCGGCGAGCGCCAGATGCTGGCGGTGGGCCGTGCACTGATGAGCAAACCGTCCCTGCTGATGCTTGACGAGCCCAGCCTCGGTCTCGCGCCGCTGGTGGTGCGCGACATCTTCCGCACCATCGATGGCCTGCGCAGCACCGGCGTGACCATCCTGCTGGTGGAGCAGAACGCGCGCGCGGCGCTCGACGTCGCCGACCACGGCTATGTGCTCGAGATGGGCGAGATCGCGCTCGAAGGCCCGGCGTCCGAACTGGCCCGCGATCCGCGCGTGATCGACACCTACCTGGGAGCGGCCCGCAAGAAGAACGCGCAGGCCGCGCCGGCATGAGCGAACCGGTGGACGCACCGGCCGACAAGCCGCCGGTGAAGACGAACGGCCGCGCCAAGCTCGACCAGTCCCGCCTCACCTGCCTGGCCGGCTACGCGAACACGCGGGCTTCCATCGAGTTCGTCAAGGGCTTCAAGCGCCACCTGGGCCCGCTGCACCTGAAGGCGGTGGAGCTGTCCATCCTCGTGCTGGTCGACTCCAACGAAGGCGCGAACCAGCGCCAGCTCGGCGAGGCGCTCGACGTGTCCGCGCCCAACGTGGCCATCACCCTGGACCGCATGGTCGAGCGCGGCTGGGTTCAGCGGGTGCGCAGCACCGAGGACCGACGTGCACAGATCATCCACTTGACGCCCGAGGGCAAGCGCATGGTCGAGCGCGCCGAGAAGGTGGTGCACAAGATGGACGCCGAGATGACGCGCAACCTGTCGGACGGCGAGCGACTGCTGCTGATCGAACTGCTGCTCAAGGTCGCACGCAGCGGCCGCAGCACGGTCTGACGCTCAGCCGCCCGACTTGTCCAGCGGCTTGCTTGCCCAGTCGTTGCCCACTTCGGCCTGCACGTCGGCCACCAGTTCCTGCACCACTTTTGGGTCGACGCAGCGGTCGAAGCGCTCGTGCAGCACTTCATCGGCGTGAAACGGCCCGCCGTCGGTGAAGAAATAGCCGTTCTCGTCATGCGGCGTGGCGACCTTCGGATCTTCGTAGCGGGTCGCGAACCAGCGCCACATGGCGGCCTTCTGCTGCACGGGCGGCGCGGTGCGCAACCAGGAATCCACCGGGTCGAAGCGCGCGGCGGCCTGATCGCCGGCCTCGCTCGGAAGGGGCACGATCTTGCCGTCGAACAGACGCTCGGGTACGGTCATTGCTGCTCCTTGGGAACGGCGCCGCCTCGCCGGCGGCATCCTGCACAGTGCCCCGGCAAGCCGCGCGCCCGGGCGAAAATCGCCCGCATCCTGTACTGAATTCGGTTTCGATGTGAGTGATCACTATCGTCAGTCGCGTTGATTGTGGCCGGATTCTGGCGCTTTCGAGCGTTTGGCACTCGACTCTATCGAGTGCTAATATCGCCGGAACCAAAGGAGGCCCCAGGTGTCTATCGTTCCTATGAACATGACTACTTCCGCTGCGCTGAGCGTCAAGGACCCGTGGTCGTTGGTCCCGTCGCTGGGCAACCTCGATGCATACATCTCGGCCGCCAATCGGCTGCCGCTGCTCACGCCCGAGCAGGAAACGTCGCTGGCGCGCCGGCTGCGCGACCACGGCGACCTGGCGGCGGCCGGTCAGCTGGTGCTGTCGCACCTGCGGCTGGTGATCTCGATCTCGCGCCAGTACCTCGGCTACGGCCTGCCGCACGGCGACCTCATCCAGGAGGGCAACGTCGGGCTGATGAAGGCGGTCAAGCGTTTCGACCCGGACCAGGGCGTGCGGCTCGTCAGCTACGCCATGCACTGGATCAAGGCCGAGATCCATGAGTACATCCTGAAGAACTGGCGCATGGTCAAGGTGGCGACCACCAAGGCGCAGCGCAAGCTGTTCTTCAACCTGCGCTCCATGAAGCAAAGCCTCAAGGCCGACGCGCTGGACGGCGACACGCACCGCAGCACCTTGACGCAAGGCGAGGTCGACACCATGGCCGAGCGCCTGAACGTCAAGCGCGAGGAGGTGCTGGAAATGGAAACCCGCCTGTCGGGCGGCGACGTGGCGCTGGAGCCGCAGAACGAGGACAGCGAGGAAAGCTTCGCCCCGATCGCCTACCTGGCCGACGAGGCATCGGAGCCGACCCGCGTGCTCGAGGCGCAGCGTCGCGACCGGCTGGCCAGCGACGGCATTCTGCAGGCGCTGGACACGCTGGACGACCGCAGCCGCCGCATCGTCGAAGAGCGCTGGCTGAAGGTGAACGACGACAGCTCGGGCGGCATGACGCTGCACCAGCTGGCCGGTGAATACGGCGTGAGCGCCGAGCGCATCCGCCAGATCGAGGTGGCCGCCATGAAGAAGATGCGCAAGGCCTTGAGCGACGCGGCCTGAGGCGTGGCGCGCCCAAGAAGAAAGCGGCCCCTCGGGGCCGCTTTTTCGTGCACCGCTGAGGCCGAGACGGGCCTGCCTACCCGAGCAGTTGCCTGATGTCGGCCGCCAGCGCGTCCGGCGAAGTGCCGTAGCGGGTGAACAGCCGCACCTTGCCGTCGGCATCGAAGACGTAGGAGCCCGCCGTGTGGTCCATGGTGTAGGCGTCGCCGTCCTTGTTGGGCACCTTGGCGTAGAATACCTTGAACTCCTTGGCGACGGCCGCGGTCTGCTCCGGCGTGCCGCGCAAGGCGACGAAGCTCGGATCGAAGCTCTGCATGTAGGCCTTCAGCACCTCGGGTGTGTCGCGCTCGGGGTCGACCGTCACGAACACACCCTGCAGCCGGTCGCCGTCGGGGCCGAGCGCCTGCTTGACCTGGGCCAGCTCGGCCATGGTCGTCGGGCACACGTCGGGGCACTGGGTGTAGCCGAAGAAGACGACCGTCACCTTGCCCTTGAAGTCGTCCAGGGTGCGCGGCGTGCCGTTGTGGTCCGTCAAGGCGAGGTTGCTCGCGTAGTTCGCGCCGGTGATGTCGATGGACTGGAAGCTGGCGCTCGGCGCGCCGGGCGGCTCGCAGGCCGCCAGGCTCACGGCGGCTGCCAGTGTCAACAGGAGATGACGCAGTTTCATAGCAGGGGCATCAGGTAGTGATCCAGCAGCAGCGCGGCGAACAGCAGCGCCAGGTGCAGGATGGAGAAGCGGAAGGTCTTGCGCGCGAGCGCATCGGAATAGCGGCGCCACAGCCGCCAGGCGTAGCCGGTGAAGAGGCCTCCCAGCACCAGCGCCGCCACGAGATAGATCACGCCGCTCATGCCCGTCACGAAGGGCAGCAGCGTGCCGGCGAAAAGAATGAGCGTGTACAGCAGCACATGCAGCCGCGTGAACTGCGAGCCGTGGGTCACCGGCAGCATGGGCAGGCCCGACTTGCGGTAGTCCTCCGCGCGGTACAGCGCCAGCGCCCAGAAGTGCGGCGGCGTCCACAGGAAGATGATGAGGCACAGCATCAGCGCCTCGGCGCCCACCTCGCCGCGCATGGCGGCCCAGCCCAGCACCGGCGGCATCGCGCCCGAGGCGCCGCCGATGACGATGTTCTGCGGCGTCAGCGGCTTGAGCACCACCGTGTACACGATGGCGTAGCCGACGAAGGTGGCGAAGGTCAGCCACATGGTCAGCGGGTTCACGAAGAACCACAGCAGTGCACTGCCGACCGCGCACAGCCCGACGGAGAAGCTGAGCGTCTGCGCGTGGCTCAACTGCCCCTTGGCGGTCGGCCGCCAGGCTGTGCGCGCCATCTTGGCGTCGATGTGCTGCTCGACCAGGCAGTTGAATGCGGCCGCCGCGGCCGCCACCAGCCAGATGCCCGCGGTCGCGGCCAGGGCCACCCGCCAGTCGGGCAGGCCCGGCACGGCCAGCAGCATGCCGATGACGGCGCAGAACACGATCAGCTGCACGACGCGCGGCTTGGTGAGCGCGTAGTACTGGCGGATCGGCGAAAGATGCGGCGCGCTGGCGACGGCGGAGCTCATGGCTTGCGGCATGGAAGGACGGCGATTCTAGGCAGCGACGGTGGGCGGCTTCGCAAGGTCAGGGCGGGGTTCCCGGCTTGCCGCCGCGGCGGGCGCGCGCCGGGCGAGCATGGAGGCGAGCAGGCCGATGAGCACCGCTGCCCCGCCGGTGTGCGCCAAGGCGGCGACCATGGGCCAGCCGAGGACCACATTGCCCAGGCCACTGGCGAACTGCCACAGCGCCACCCCGGCGAGCGCCAGGGCCCAGCGGCGTTGCCTCGCATCGCCCGAGACCAGCAGCAGCCGGATGAGCCATGCAAGCGCGGCGAACACCACCACGGCGCCGAGCCGGTGCACCACATGGATCGCGGTGAGCGCGGCGAACGGAAGGTAACCCCCGCCCTTGCCTTCGCCCAACTCGCGCAGCACGGTGAAGCCATGCTCGAAATCCATGGGCGGCCACCACGCGCCCTGGCAGGTCGGGAAGTCGCGGCAGGCCAGCACCGCGTAGTTCGTGCTGACCCAGCCGCCCAGCGCCACCTGCACCCAGGCCAGCGCGAACACGCCCGCCGTCATCAGCGCCACGCGCGGCGACAGCGCCAAGGGTGGCGCGCCACCGGCGACGCGGTAGCGCTGGCTCTGCACCGCCAGCAGGGCAATCAGCGCCAGGCCGCCCAGCAGGTGCAGGGTGACGATGGCCGGATACAGCTTCATGGTGACGGTGAGCGCGCCGAACGCGCCCTGGATGCAGACCCAGACGAGCGTCGCTGTCGGCCACCAGGGCGACACGTGCGAACGTGCGCGCCGCGACTCGCGCCAGCTCCACACCGCGAGCACCGTGATCAGTGCGCCGACCCCCGTCGCGAGGTAGCGATGCACCATCTCGATCCAGGCCTTGGTGTGCGTGACCGGCCCGGTCGGCATTGCGTCCTGGGCCGACTGGATGGCGTCGCGCGCACCCAGCGGGGTCGCACTGGCATAGCAGCCCGGCCAGTCCGGGCAACCGAGCCCGGAATCGCTCAGCCGCGTGAAGGCGCCGAACAGCACCAGGTCGAAGGTCAGGAAAAGAGTGAGCAACGTCAGCGCCGCCAGCCGCACCGCCGGCGCCGATCGCCGGTGGCGCAGCCAGATCCAGCCCAGCGGGACCAGCGCGAGCACGGCGCCCGCCAGCGCCATCTGCGCCGCCGGCGTGAGGTCGACGAGGCGGGTCGCGTCCACGCCCGCCTCAACGCTCGCCGGGGCGACCCGGCTGGTCCCAGGACGCCGAGGCGCGCAGCAGCCGCTCCATGTCGCGCTTTACCTTGGCGGGATCGGGCTCGGCCGGCTCGCGCAGCATCCACCGGCCCATCGGGTCGACGAGGTAGAGGTGCTGGTCCAGCGTGTGGCCGTCGGCCGGCGTCAGCCACTGCGCCAGCTCCTCACGCGGCACACGCAGCACGGTGGCCGGCGCATGGCCGCCGGCGATCGCCTCCAGGACCTCGGGGCGTGGCGTGCCGTCGTCGGTGACCAGCCACAGCTTGTCCATCCGCTCCATCTCGCGGCCCATGGTCTCGCGCAGCTGGCGCTGCAGGTAGAGGTTCGTCTCGCAGGTCGCGTCGCACGCGGCATCGGCGACGACCACCAGCAGCCACTGGTCGTGCAGGCTGGACGGGGCCACGGCCGCACCATCGAGCGTGCGCAGCGAGAGCGTCGCCGGCATGGGCTTGGGCGCGACCAGCTCACCGTAGTTGGTGCGTCCCTCCGGGCGGATCACGTAGTACGCGAAGTACGAGGCGATCACCGGCGCGGCACACACCGCCAGCACGCCGAACATCTGCCAGCGCCCGCGGCGGGTGCGCCGTGCGTCGTCCGCGATGGCCGGAGACGGCTGCGAGTGCACCGTGAAGCTCACGCCCGCGGGGGCCTCAGGCGCCGTGCCGGCGCCGGCGCCAGGGGGAGACGAGTTGGAACCAGACATACAGACCTGCGGTGAGCGCACTGAGGGCGAACCATTGGAAGGCGTAGCCGTAGTGCTTGTGAATGCCGGAGTCGGCGCGCGGCCACTGGCGCAGCAGCCCGTCGTCGGCGTCTTGCGGCGTGTCGTCCTGCAGCACCGACAGGGGCAGGAGCCCCAAGCCGGTTTCGAGGGAGAAATCGGCGAGATCCAGATTCTGACGGATCGTGCCCGACGCCGCCGACGCGAACTCGTACAGCCGGGCGGGCGGCGGGGCGATGCGCCCGTGCACCACGACCTCGCCATCCGCGGTGTCGAAGGGTGCGATGCGGGTGCGATCGACCGAATGTCGCGGAATCCAGCCGCGCTGCACGAGCACCACCCGGCTGCTGCCCGACAGCTGCAGCGGCGTGAGCACGAAGAAGCCCGGCAGGCCGTTCATCTGGCGGTTGTCCAGAAAGACGGTGTGCGCCTGCAGCCACTCGCCGCGCAGCACGACCCGGCGCTGGTATTGCGCGGCCGCTTCTTCCCCGCTGCGGGCCAGCGCGTCGGCCGGAAGGGGCGGCTGTTGACCGCGGTTGTCGCGCACGGTCTGCAACGCCTCCTTCTGCGCGGCGCGGTCGAGTTGCCACATGCCCAGGCGCGCGGTGACTGCGACGACGAACAGCGCCGCCAGCAGCACCACGAGTGCGCGCCTGCGGCCGCCTTCAGGCGTGGGGCTGTCAGCCATGACGGGGCCGGCCACACGCGGGCGGATAATCGCCGGTCATGAAAATCCTCTTCGTGCTCGCACTGCTGGCCATCGTGGGCGTGCTCGGGGCCGCAGGGGTTGCCATGGTGCGCGATGGCCGCGACGGCAAGCCCAAGTCGCGCGCCATGTTCCGTGCGCTGGCGTGGCGCGTCGGACTGTCGGTGGCCCTGTTCCTGTGCATTCTGCTGAGCTACAAGCTCGGGTGGATACAGCCCACCGGCGTGCCGCGCGGTTGAGCACGGTCCGCGCGGCACAGCCGCGGGTGAAAAGCAAGAAGGCCGCAAGACGCGGCCTTCTGTTCGTTCGGCGGCCCGACTCGCAGCGGGCCCTGGTCGCTCAGAACCAGTAGACGACGACGTACAGGCCCAGCCACACCACGTCGACGAAGTGCCAGTACCACGCGGCGCCCTCGAAGCCGAAATGGCGGTGCGGCGTGAAATGGCCCTTCATCAGCCGCAGGGTGATGAACAGCAGCATCAGCATGCCCACGAACACGTGGAAGCCGTGGAAGCCGGTGAGCATGAAGAAGGTCGAACCGTAGATCCCGGAATTGAGCTTGAGGTTCAGATCCCGGTAGGCATGCACGTACTCGTAGGCCTGCAGCCCGAGGAAGGTGATGCCCAGCAGCACCGTGATCCACATGAACGCGATCGTCCTGGCGCGCTGGCCGGCGATGAGCGCGTGGTGGGCGATCGTCAGCGTCACGCCCGAGGTCAGCAGCAGCGCCGTGTTGATCGTCGGCAGCGGCCACGGACCCATGGTGGCGAAGGGCTCGATGGTGCCGGCCGGCGAGGCGGTCATGCCTGCCTGCACGCTGGGCCACACTGCTTTGAAGTCGGGCCACAGGATGGCGTTGTCCAGGCTGCCCAGCACCGGCACGGAATACAGGCGCGACCAGAACAGCGCGCCGAAGAAGGCGCCGAAGAACATCACCTCCGAGAAGATGAACCAGCTCATGCTCCAGCGGTAGGACACGTCGATGCGGTCGCTGTAGAGGCCGCTCTCGCTTTCGCGCGTGGTGGCACTGAACCACTGGAAGATGGTGACGGCCCAGATCAGCAGGCCGAACAGGAAGCAGTACTTGCCCCAGTTCGCGTCGTTCATCCACTGCGACGCACCGATGATGATGAAAAAGAGGCCCACGGACGTCATCACCGGGAAACTCGATGGCGCCGGAACGAAATAGTGAGGCGTTTGCCCGGTGTGCGTCGCTGCCGACATGCTTTTCTCCTGAATCAGAACCTTTTGATATCGACCGTGCGGGCAAGCCGGCGGCTGCCCGTTCCCGCTATTGCTGCTGACCCGCCACTGCGCCGGCGAGCACCCAGTTGCCCGTGGATGCCGCGCCCGCCGTCTGCGGCGCAGGTGGCGTCCGGCCACCCACCTCGAAGAACGTGTAGGACAAGGTGATGGTGCTCACGCCCTTGGGCAGCTTGGGGTCGATCATGAACACGACCGGCCATTCCTTGACCTCACCCGGCTGCAGCTGGTATTCGCTGAAGCAGAAGCACTCGAGCTTGTTGAAATACGGCGTCGCCTGCTTGGGCGCGTAGCTGGGAATCGCCTGGGCCGTCATCGCGCGGTCCTGCGTGTTCCTGAATTCGTACATCACGGTGGTGAGCTCGCCCGGATGCACCTCGACGCTGCGCTGTGCCGGGGCGAAAGCCCACACGCCGCGCGCGTTGGCGTCGAACTCGACGGTGATGGTGCGCGAGGTGTCGACCTGCGTGTTGGCCGCTCGGGCGCGATCCAGGCCCTGGGTCACGGTGAGCTCGGAGGACGCCAGCACATTGATGCCGAGCACCGCGCAGACGGCCCGGTACATCGGCACCAGCCCGTAGCCGAAGGCGAACATCGCCGCGGTGATCACCAGCAGCTTGACCACCATGGCGCGGTTGTCCCGGTGCAGCAGCGACCGCGGACCCGAAGACTTGGGGTTGTTCACGACAACTAGTTCAGCAAGGCCATCTTCACCACGAACCCGATGAAGAGCGCCGCCGCGATCGAGGCCAGGATCAGGCCCAGGCGACGATTGCGCTGCTTCTGCTCGGGGGTCTTCATCGCTGCGCTCAGCCGATCACCTTGGTGGCGGTTGCGTCCAGCTTGGGCGGCGTCTCGAAGGTGTGGAAGGGAGCCGGCGACGGCACCTCCCACTCCAGGCCTTCGGCACCGTCCCAGGGCCGCTGCGGCGCCGCCTCGCCCTTGCCGCGCATCATGGGCAGCACGATGGCGAAGAAGAAATACACCTGCATCAGACCGAAGCCGAAGGCGCCCACCGAGGCGATCAGGTTGTAGTCGGCGAACTGCATCGGGTAGTCGGCATAGCGTCGCGGCATGCCGGCCAGCCCGAGGAAGTGCATCGGGAAGAAGGTGATGTTGAAGGTGATCAACGAGCCCCAGAAGTGGATCTTGCCGCGCGCCTCGTTGTACATGCGCCCGGTCCACTTGGGACCCCAGTAGTAGACGCCGGCGAACAGCGCATACAGCGAGCCGGCCACCAGCACGTAGTGGAAGTGGGCCACGACGTAGTAGGTGTCCT
>JBIQKU010000221.1:0-5227 GCA_044506225.1 Rubrivivax sp.
GCCTGTCGGTGTTCGCCGGCGTGGGTGAGCGCACCCGCGAGGGCAACGACTTCTATCACGAGATGTCGGATTCCGGCGTGGTGGTGCAGGACAACCTGGCCGACTCGAAGGTGGCCATGGTCTACGGCCAGATGAACGAGCCCCCGGGCAACCGCCTGCGCGTGGCGCTGACGGGCCTGACCATCGCCGAGTCCTTCCGCGACGAAGGCCGCGACGTGCTGTTCTTCGTGGACAACATCTACCGCTACACGCTGGCCGGCACCGAAGTGTCCGCCCTGCTGGGCCGGATGCCGTCCGCCGTGGGCTACCAGCCGACGCTGGCCGAGGAAATGGGCCGCCTGCAGGAGCGCATCACCTCCACCAAGGTCGGTTCGATCACCTCCATCCAGGCCGTGTACGTGCCTGCCGATGACCTGACCGACCCCTCGCCCGCCACGACCTTCGCCCACCTGGACTCCACCGTGGTGCTGAGCCGTGACATCGCCTCGCTGGGCATCTACCCGGCCGTGGACCCGCTCGATTCGACCAGCCGCCAGCTGGACCCGAACGTGGTCGGCGAGGAGCACTACAACGTGGCCCGCGCCGTGCAGGGCACGCTGCAGCGCTACAAGGAACTGCGCGACATCATCGCCATCCTGGGCATGGACGAACTGGCGCCGGAAGACAAGCTGGCCGTGGCCCGCGCCCGGAAGATCCAGCGCTTCCTGTCGCAGCCCTTCCACGTGGCCGAGGTGTTCACCGGCTCGCCCGGCAAGTACGTGCCGCTGGCCGAGACCATCCGCGGCTTCAAGATGATCACCAACGGCGAGTGCGACCACCTGCCGGAGCAGGCCTTCTACATGGTCGGCACCATCGACGAGGCGTTCGAGAAGGCCAAGAAGGTCGCCTGATAAGAGGCAGCGAGCATGGCAAACACCATTCACGTCGACGTCGTCAGCGCCGAGGAGTCCATCTTCTCGGGCGAGGCGAAGTTCGTCGCGCTGCCCGGTGAAGCCGGCGAGCTCGGCGTCTATCCGCGCCACACCCCGCTGATCACCCGCATCCGTCCCGGCGCCGTGCGCATCGAGACGGCCGACGGCGGCGAGGAATTCGTCTTCGTCGCCGGCGGCATCTTGGAGGTGCAGCCGAACTGCGTCACGGTGCTGTCCGACACCGCCATCCGCGGCAAGGACCTGGACGACGAGAAGGCCAACGCCGCCAAGCGTGCGGCCGAAGAGGCGCTGAAGAACGCCAAGAGCGACATCGACATCGCCATGGCGCAGTCCGAACTTGCGGTGATGGCCGCGCAGATCGCGGCGCTGCGCAAGTACCGTCAGAAGAAGTAAAAAGCGCCCGCAGGCGGCCACTCGCCGCTCGCGCTTTCCAGTCAAAGCCGCCTCCGGGCGGCTTTTTCTTTGGCATCTCGGCGTTACTTTGGCTCAAAATGGGTCGAAGTTAAGTCTTGTCTGGCCGAAGCGTGCTCCCTAGCATTCGCCCACTTCGCGCTTCCGGCACCGGCAAGGCGTCCGACGTGGAGCAAGAAGAGACATGCACGGAGACACACGCTTGGCCCCCTGGAACGGCCTGTCCATGCCCGAGATGCAGTTGCTGCAGACCACCTTCTGGTCGGCCGGCGGCTCGCGCCATGGCATGGCGGCGCGGTTGGGCTTTTCGCGCAGCAAGGCCAACTCGCTGATCGCCGGGCTGCTGGACCAGGGGCTGCTCTCCGAAGCCGGCCAGCGCGAATCCACCGGCGGGCGGCGCGCCGAGCACCTGTGCCTGCATGCGGACCTCGGCCTGCTGCTGGCGGTGGACATCGGCGCCACCAGCCTCGACGTGGCCGTGCTCCAGCCCGACCTCACCGTGCTGGCCCATGCGGCGGAGCCGGCCGACGTGCGCAAGGGTCCTGGCGTGGTGCTGGCGCGCGTGCGGGAGTTGATGCGTGAACTCCTCGGGCGCTGCGGCGCGCAGCCCTCGCGGGTGCTGGGCATCGGCATCGGCGTGCCCGGCCCGGTGGATTTCGACAGCGGCCAGCTCGTCAACCCGCCGCTGATGCCCGGCTGGGACGGCTTCTCGATCCGCGACTACCTGCGCGAGGAGTACGGCGCCCCGGTGTTCGTCGACAACGACGTGAACCTGATGGCGCTGGGCGAGCTGTGGCGCCTGCAGCGGCAGTTGCCCAACTTCCTCGTCATCAAGATCGGCACCGGCATCGGCTGCGGCATCGTGTGCCACGGCGAGGTGTACCGCGGCGCGGCCGGTTCGGCCGGCGACGTGGGCCACATCTGCGTGGACCACGACGGCCCGCGCTGCCACTGCGGCAACGTCGGCTGCGTGGAGGCGATGGCCGCCGGCCCGGCCATCGTGCGCATGGCGGTGGCGGCGGCCGAGGCCGGGCAGAGCCCGCTGCTGGCCGAGCACCTGCGCGCGCACGGCCGCATCGACGCGGTGGACGTCGGCCAGGCGGTGCGTGCGGGCGACGTGGCGGCCAACGGCATCATCCAGCGCGCCGGCGCGCTGGTCGGGCAGATGCTGGCCTCGGTGGTGAACTTCTTCAACCCTTCGCACGTGTTCATCGGCGGCGGCATCACGCACATCGGGCCGCTGTTCCTGGCGGCCGTGCGGCAGAGCGTGTACCAGCGCTCGCTGGCGCTGTCGACGCGGCACCTGGAGATCCAGTACACGCCGCTGGGGCCGCAGGGCGGCGTGATCGGCGCAGGGGTGTTGGCGATGCACGAGTCGCTCAAGGTCGGGAGGGCGCTCGCATGAACACCCAGGGCGTCGCCGTCGCCTTCGACAACGTGGTCAAGGCCTTCGGCCCGGTGCAGGTGCTGCACGGCGTGAGCTTCGACCTCGCGCCCGGCCGCGTCTACGGCCTGCTGGGCGAGAACGGCGCCGGCAAGTCCACGCTGATGAAGATCCTCGCCGGCTACGAAGCGCTGACCGCCGGCGAGCTGCGCGTCAACGGCCAGCCGCAGCAGTTCCGCAGCTCGCGCGACGCCGAGGCGCTGGGCATCGTGCTGATCCACCAGGAGTTCAACCTGGCGGAAGACCTGAGCGTGGCCGACAACATCTTCCTCGGCCATGAAAAACGCAAGGGTCTGTTCCTCGACGACCGCGCGATGCGCGCCGAAGCCGCCGCCGCGCTGGCGCAGGTCGGCCTCGCGGTCGACCCGGCGACCAAGGTGCGCCGCCTGATCGTGGCCGAGAAGCAGTTGGTCGAGATCGCCAAGGCCATGGCCCGCCACGCGCGCCTGCTGATCATGGACGAGCCCACCGCCACGCTCACGCCGGGCGAGACCGAGCGCCTGTTCGGCCTCATCGCCCAGTTGCGCGCCGAGGGCGTGACCATCGTCTACATCTCGCACAAGCTCGACGAGGTGGAGCGCGTGACCGACGAGGTGATCGTGATGCGCGACGGCCGCTTCGTCGCCCGCGCGCCGACGCCCGAGCTGACGCGCCACCAGATGGCCAACCTGATGGTCGGCCGCGAGATCGCCGACCTGTACCCGCCGCGCGACCTGATGCCCACCGGCGGCGTGCCGGCGCTGCGGGTGCGCGGCTTCAGCGTGCCCGGCTGGGCGCAGGGCATCGACTTCGAGGTGCGGCCGGGCGAGATCCTCGGCTTCGCCGGCCTGGTCGGCGCGGGCCGCACCGAACTCTTCGAGGGCCTGCTCGGCCTGCGCCCGGCCAGCGGCACCGTCGAGCTGCAGGGCCAAGCCGTGCGCCTGCGCTCGCCGCGCCACGCGGCCCACCACGGCCTGACCTACCTGAGCGAAGACCGCAAGGGCAAGGGCCTGCACGTGGCCTTCGGCCTGCGCGAGAACCTGACGCTGATGGCGCTGGAGCAGTACGCCCGCCCGTGGCTGCGGCCCGAGGCCGAGCGCGCCGCGCTGGCCGCCGCCGTCAAGGACTACGGCATCCGCGCCGGCTCGCTGGAGGTCAAGGCCGCGTCGCTCTCGGGCGGCAACCAGCAGAAGCTGGCGCTGGCCAAGGTGCTGCAGCCGCGGCCGAAGGTGGTGGTGCTCGACGAGCCCACGCGCGGCGTGGACGTGGGCGCCAAGCGCGACATCTACTTCCTCATCCAGCGCCTGGCCCGCGAGGGCCTGGCCGTCATCGTCATCTCGTCGGAGCTGATGGAACTCATCGGCCTGGCCCACCGCGTCGCCGTGATGCGCGCGGGCCGGTTGGAGGCCACGCTGCCCGGCGAGGGGCTGACCGAAGAAACACTCATCGCCCATGCGACAGGGACCGCCCATGCCGAAGCCTGACACGCCCACCGCCGCCGCCGAGGGCGCGGCGCACCGCGCCGAATCCAAGCCGCGCTGGACCGAGCGCCTGCACGGCCTGGGCCCCGTCATCGGCCTGGTGCTGCTGTGCATCGCCGGCGGCGTGCTCAACAGCGACTTCGCCACGCTCGACAACCTGATGAACGTGCTCACCCGCACCGCCTTCATCGGCATCATCGCGGTGGGCATGTGCTTCGTCATCATCTCCGGCGGCATCGACCTGTCGGTGGGTTCGATGGCGGCGCTGATCGCGGGCAGCGTGATCCTGTTCATCAACTGGGCCGGGCCGGCGACGGGGTCGCCGCTGCTGGCCGTGGTGCTGGGCGCGGGCCTGGCGGTGCTGCTGGGCGCGCTCTTCGGGCTGGCGCACGGCCTGCTCACCACGCGCGGGCGCATCGAGCCCTTCATCGTCACGCTGGGCACCCTGGGCATCTTCCGCGCCTACCTCACCTACTTCGCCAACGGCGGCGCGATCACGCTCGACAACGACCTGTCAGACCTCTACGCGCCGGTCTACTACGCGAGCCTGCTGGGCATCCCGGTGCCGGTGTGGGTCTTCCTGCTGGTGGCGGTGGCGGGCGCCGTCATCCTCAACCGCACCGCCTACGGCCGCTACGTGCAGGCCATCGGCTCCAACGAGCAGGTGGCCCGCTACGCCGCCGTGCACGTGGACCGCGTGAAGACGCTCACCTACGTGCTGCTGGGCGCATGCGTGGGCATCGCCACGCTGCTGTACGTGCCGCGGCTGGGCTCGGCCTCGCCCACCACCGGCCTGCTGTGGGAGCTGGAGGCCATCGCCGCGGTGATCGTCGGCGGCACCGCGCTCAAGGGCGGTGCGGGCAGCATCACCGGCACGGTGGTCGGCGCGATCCTGCTCTCGGTCATCAGCAACATCCTCAACCTCACCAGCATCATCAGCGTGTACCTCAACGCGGCGGTGCAGGGCTTCGTGATCATCG
>JBIQKU010000222.1:0-5215 GCA_044506225.1 Rubrivivax sp.
TCATCCGCCTCGAAGGCCGCACGCCGGTGATCTTCTTCGAGCTGCCGGCCACGCGCGCGGGCAGCAGCGACACCGTGTGCCTGTACGGCCACCTCGACAAGCAGCCGGAATTCAGCGGCTGGCGCAGCGACCTGGGGCCCTGGACGCCGAAGTACGAGAACGGCCTGCTGTACGGCCGCGGCGGCGCGGACGACGGCTACGCCATCTACGCCGCGCTGACCGCCCTCATGGCCCTGGACCGCCAGGGCATCCCGCGCCCGCGCTGCGTGGGCCTGATCGAGACCTGCGAAGAAAGCGGCTCCTTCGACCTGCCCGCCTACATCGACGCACTGCGCCCGCGCCTGGGCAATGTGAGCCTCGTCGTGTGCCTGGACAGCGGCGCGGGCAACTACGACCAGCTTTGGCTCACCACCAGCCTGCGCGGCAACGTGACCGGCACGCTCAAGGTGGAGATCCTCACCGAAGGTGTGCATTCAGGCGACGCCAGCGGCCTGGTGCCGTCCAGCTTTCGCATCCTGCGACAGGTGCTGGACCGGCTGGAAGACGCGAAGACCGGCCGCCTGCTGCCCGGCAGCCTGCATTGCCAGGTGCCGCCCGAGCGCGTGCAGCAGGCGCGGGCGGCGGCCGAGATCCTGGGCGATGCGGTCTGGAAGAACTACCCCTGGGCCTGCGGCGCCGATGGCGGTCCGGCGCTGCCGACCACCGACGACCCGGTGGAGGCTTTGCTCGCACGCACCTGGCAGCCCACGCTGAGCGTCACCGGCGTCGACGGTTTTCCGGAGCTGAAGAACGCCGGCAATGTGCTGCGGCCCTACACCGCGTTCAAGCTCTCGCTGCGCCTGCCGCCGCTGGTGGACGCCGGCGAGGCCGCCGCCACGCTCAAGACCCTGCTCGAGGACAACGCGCCGTACAACGCCCGCGTGACCTTCGCCGCCGATGGCCGCGCCGGCGCGCACGGCGCCAACGGCTGGAACGCGCCCGCGCTCGCGCCCTGGCTGGCGCAGGCGCTCGACGCCGCCTCGCAGGCGCACTTCGGCGCGCCCTGCGGCTACATCGGCCAGGGCGGCACCATCCCGCTCATGAGCCTGCTGCAACAGGGCTTCCCCGCGGCGCAGATGATGGTTTGCGGCGTGCTCGGCCCGAAGAGCAATGCGCACGGGCCTAACGAATTCCTGCACGTGCCCTACGGCAAGCGGCTCACCGCCGCGGTGGCGCAGGTGATCGCGGCCTGCCCCTGAGGCTGCGCGCAGCACCGTGCCGGCGTGCATCCGTCACGCCCGCGCGTCCAGCGGGCCCGGCGGTGGTGACCGGGCGGCTCTTCGCCGATGAAATGGCGGTGAAATGGCGGCTGCCCGACTCCGCCTTGTGCCTGCCGTGCCGCCGCCCCGCTCCAGCCCCCCGTCCGACCTGCGCCGCGACCTGACGATCGCCGGCGTGATCGCGGCCATCGTGGGCATTCCTCTGGGCATCGCCGGCGGCCTGCAGTGGGTCGATGCCGGCCACGTGCTGCGGCCGGAGCCGCCCGCGCCGCAATGGCTCAGGCCCGATGCCCTGCGTGCCATGACGCGCGACGGCACGCTGGTGAAGGCGCGTGTCGCGCTCGAAGCCGGCAACAGCCGCAGCCGTTCGGCCCTGCGGCTGAGGCTGCGCCAGATCAACCAGCTGCTCAACGTCAGCGTGCTGCAGTACCACCGCGAGGAGATCAGTGGTGCCGACGGCCTCGCGCGCCTGTCCACGGAAATGCTCACGCGCGTGAACCGCTACCTGGAGAGCGAAGGCGTGACGCCGCTGCGCTCCATCGCCATCACTGAACTGGTGATGACACGCGCCTGATCAGGCGGCCAGGCCCAGCAGCGAACGGCCCACGGCCTCGGCCACCTCGATGCCGTCCACGCCGGCCGACATGATGCCGCCGGCATAGCCCGCGCCCTCGCCCGCCGGGTACAGCCCGCGCACGTTGACGCTCTGGTGATCCTTGCCGCGCGTGATGCGCAGCGGCGAGGAGGTGCGGGTCTCCACGCCGGTGAGCACCGCGTCGTCCATCGCGAAACCCTTGATCTGCCGCTCAAAGGCCGGCAGCGCCTCGCGCAGCGCCTCGATGGCGTAGGCGGGCAGGGCGCTGGCGAGATCGGTGAGATGCACGCCCGGCTTGTACGACGGCAGCACGCTGCCGAAGGCGCTGGAGGGCTGGCCGCGCAGGAAATCGCCGACCAGCTGCCCCGGCGCGTCGTAGCTGCCGCCGCCGAGCTCGAAGGCACGCGACTCCCAATGCCGCTGGAAGGCGATGCCGTCCAGCGGGTTGACGGGCCCGCCGGTATCCGGGCCTTGCGCATAGTCGCGCGGCGCGATGCCGACCACGATGCCGGCGTTCGCATTGCGCTCGTTGCGCGAGTACTGGCTCATGCCGTTGGTCACCACCCGCTGGGGCTCGCTGGTGGCCGCCACCACCGTGCCGCCAGGGCACATGCAGAAGCTGTAGACCGAGCGGCCGTTCTTCGCGTGGTGCACCAGCTTGTAGTCGGCCGCGCCCAGCAGCGGGTCGCCGGCATGCGGGCCGAAGCGCGCGCGGTCGATCAGGCCTTGCGGATGCTCGATGCGAAAACCCACCGAAAACGGCTTGGCCTCCATGAACACGCCACGCTGCTGCAGCATGGCGAAGGTGTCGCGTGCGCTGTGGCCGAGCGCGAGCACCACATGGTCGGCGTCGATCTGCTCGCCGCCGGCCAGCGCGAGACCCCGCAGCGCGCCGCCCTCGATGTGCAGGTCGACCACGCGCTGGCCGAAGCGGATCTCGCCGCCCAGTGTCGCGATCTCGGCACGCATCTTCTCCACCACACCCACGAGGCGAAAGGTGCCGATGTGCGGCTTGGCGACATAGAGGATTTCTTCCGGCGCGCCGGCCTTGACGAATTCGGTGAGCACCTTGCGCGTGAGGTGGCGCCGGTCGCTGATCTGGCTCCACAGCTTGCCGTCCGAGAAGGTGCCGGCGCCGCCCTCGCCGAACTGCACGTTCGATTCCGGGTCGAGCACGCGCTTGCGCCACAGGCCCCAGGTGTCGCGGGTGCGCTCGCGCACCGCGCGGCCGCGTTCGAGCACCAAGGGGCGCAGCCCCATCTGCGCCAGCACCAGCGCGGCGAAGATGCCGCAGGGCCCGAAGCCGATGACCACCGGCCGCGGCCGGCCGGCGGCATGGAAGTCGGCCAGCGCCTGGCCGACGAAGCGGTAGCGCGTGTCGGGCGCCGGGCCCACATGGCGGTCGCCACGCAGGCGTGCGAGCACGGCGGCTTCGTCGTCGAGCTCGCAGTCGACGGTGTAGATGAACACCACCGCACTCTTCTTGCGCGCATCGTGGCTGCGCTTGAAGACGCTGAAGCGCCGCAGCGCCGACGGCGCGATGGCGAGACGCGCGACGATGGCAGAGCGCAGGTCGTCGTCGGCGTGGTGCAGCGGCAGGCGCAGTTCGGTGATGCGGAGCATGGACGGATTCTCGGCGCAGCCGCGCCGCGCCCATGAAAAAGGCCGCCCGAAGGCGGCCGTGCGGCGCTTGGCGGATGCTTCGATCAGCCGCCGATGTACAGGTTGCGGTAGGCGCTGCGATAGGCCGAGCTCGCGTCCAGCAGCTGGCTCGCCTCGGCGCGCACCTCGGCGCGGTCGCGGCTGCCCACGGCACGGCTGTCGGCAAAGATCGTGGCTTCGCCGCCGCGGATCGCGAAACCCTGGGCCTGGGCCTGGGCCAGCTCGGCCTTCACTTCGGCACGGCTCTTGGTGCTTTGCGGGATCTCGAACGGCGTGGCTTCCTGGGCGGAGGCGCCGAAACCGACGGCAGCGAGGACGGAGGCGAGGACGATGGACTTGCGATTCATGACAGTTCCTTCAACGTGGGTGACGATTACCGAACAGTGCGGCCTGATCGGCCCGGTGTGTCCAGCTCGCTGAGCCGCAGGAGTGCGCTCATCGATGGAAGAAACTTTAGGTGTTAGTCCCCATGGGAAAAACACTGTGGCGTTCAACCTAGCATTCAGTCGATTGCAACAGTCGAACGCTTGAAATGGATCGTCTGACCACCATGCGGGTCTTCTGCCGTGTCGTCGACAGCGGCAGCTTCGCGGCGGCGGCGCGCGAATCGAACCTGTCGCCGGCCGCGGTCACACGCCTGGTGGCCGACCTCGAGGACCACCTCGGTGCGCGTTTGCTCACCCGCACCACACGGCGCCTGGCGCTCACCGACATCGGCGAGGCCTACCTCGAGCGCGCGCGGCAGATCCTCGCAGACGTGGAAGAGGCCGAGGCGCTCGCCAGCAGCGCCACCTCCGAGCCGCGCGGCCACCTGCGGGTCCTGCTGCCGCCGTCCTTCGCGGTGCATCAGCTCGCCAAGCATCTGCCGCGGTTTCGTGCGATGTACCCGCAGGTCACGGTGGAACTGCATTCGCCGGGGCCGGTGGAGACCATCGACGAGAGCTTCGATGTCAGCCTGATCGCCACCGGCCAGCGTCCGCTGGACGGCAGCTTCATCGCCCGGCGCCTGGCGCGCTGCGAGGTGATCGCCTGTGCCTCCCCCGATTACCTGAACCGGCGCGGGCGACCGCAGCATCCGCGCGATCTCGCGCACCACGAGGCCATGATGCCCAGCTCGCTGCGCGAAGTGACCTTCACGCCCGGGCCCTTCGGCGCTCAGGAGCCGTGCGGCGAGCCGGTGACGCTGCCCATCGTGCGCCCGACGCTCGGCACGACGCACACCGACACCATGTACGCCGCTGCGCTGCACGGCCTGGGCATTGCCGGCCTGCCCTCGTTCGTGGCCGAGGACGCGCTGCTGGAGAACGCGCTCGAACGTGTGCTGCCGCACTGGCATCTGTTCGCGATGGACATCTACGCCGCCATGCCCTCACGCAAGCACGTGCCGGCGCGCACGCGTGCGTTCATCGATTTCCTGGTGGCCACCTACGGCGGCGAGGAGCGCGACCCCTGGCTGATTGCCGCGCACTGCCCCACGCAGCCGCTGCGTCGCGAAGCGGCGCGCGAACTTCAGAAGGTGTAGCCGACGCCGCGTTCGGCGCCCATCAGCGGCTCGAGCAGGCGTGCGAGCGCGCCCAGGCCGTTGTAGCGCGCGGCCACATGGAGGGCATAGCGGAAGAAGCGCGGCAGGTCGGTGCTGTAGCGCGGCTTGCCGTCGCGGTGCTTCAGGCGGCAGAAGATGCCCAGCACCTTGAGGTGG
>JBIQKU010000223.1:0-5176 GCA_044506225.1 Rubrivivax sp.
GTCCAGCGCCTCCTGCACCGGCTTCTCGAGGCGGAACTCCACCGTGAGCGTGGCCATGCCGTCCTGCAGCTTGGTGTAGATGTGCTTCACACCCTGCACCGAGGCCATGGAGTTCTCGATCTTGCGCGCCACCTCGCTCTCGAGCTGGCCGGGCGAAGCACCGGGGAGGGCCGCCACCACGGTGACCATGGGCAGCTCGATGTCCGGGAAGTTCTGAATCTTCATCGCCTGAAAGCTCATCAGCCCCACCACGGTGAGCAGGATGAACAGCAGCACCGCCGGAATCGGGTTGCGGATGGACCAGGACGAGACGTTCAGCACGGTGCGGGCCTCAGGGCGTGGGCAGGAAGCGTTGGGGCGGCGCGGCGTGTCACTGGCGCGCCGGCGGCTCGGCCTGCGCGAGCGGCGCCGCGGGCCTGGGCCCATCGACCACGCGCACCAGATCGCCGTCGCCGAGGAAGGCGCCGCCGGACGCCACCACCCGCGCGTCGGGCTGCAGGCCGCCGGTGATCTCCACGCGCTCGCCGCTGCGCCGCCCGGTCGTCACCTTGCGCTCGATGACCTTGGCATCAGGGCCGATCTCGAACACATAGCTGAAACCGTCGCGCAGCAGCACGGCGCTTTGCGGCAGCGTCAATGCCTCGTGCCGGCCGAGCGCGAACTCGCCGCGCGCGAACATGCCGGCGCGGGCCTGCGCCGAGGGCTCGAGGTCCACGTAGACGATGCCGTTGCGGGTCTGCGCATCGACGGTCGGGGCGATCACCCGCAGCCTGCCGGCGATGGGCGCGCCGCCGGCGGCGGTGACCTGCACCGCCATGCCAGGCTTCAGCGAAGCGAGGTCCGAGGCCGGCACCTCGGCGCGCCACTCGAGGCGGCCCCGGCGGATCAGGCGAAACAGCTCCTGCCCGGCCGGCAGCACCGCGCCCACCGTGGCGCTGCGTGCGGAGATCACGCCGTCGTCGGGCGCGAGCACCTGGGTGTTGGCCATGCGAACCTCTTGCGCGCGGGCTGCGGCACGCTGGGCCTCGAGCCTGGCCTTTGCGGTGTTCTCCGCCGTGAGGTACTGGTTGATCTGCTGCGCGCTCAAGGCACCGGTGTCTTTCAGCCCACGCGCGCGCTCGGCATTGGCCGAAGCTTCGGCCAGCGCCGCCTCGGCCTCGGCGACGGCGGCACGGATCTGCGCCACGTCGGCCTCGACCGAACGCGCGGCGAAGGTGGCCAGCACCTGGCCGCGCTTGACCACATCGCCCACGTTGACGCGCACCTCGGCGAGCCGCAGGCCGTTGGCCTCGGTGCCGACGCTGGCCTCCTGCCAGGCGGCGATGTTGCCGTTGGCTGCGAGGGCCAGCGTCAAGGCCTGGCGCTGCGGACGCGCGGCGGTGACGGTGAGCGCGGGCTTGGGTGGCGCGGCCTCACTCACGGCGGCTGGCGCCGGGTCGTCAGGAGCCGCACGCAGGCCCAGGCCGAGCGCCGCGGCGACGAGCAGGGTCGCCACGGCGCCGACGATGAGGACGGTAGAACGCTTCATGGATGTGGTCTCGGCATCTGGGCGCAGCGGCACGGCGGCCCCCGGGCGTTGCCGCCGGCACGGCACGCCATGGGCGCGGCGAACGTCAGGCAGGCGAAGGCGCCGAGCGCCGGCCACGAGACGGCCGACGCTCGCGCCTGCAGCGCTGCGCGGAACCGGGCACTCTAACAATCAATGGGGCGCGCGGTGCACGGTTTTTCGTAGACCACCGTGCAACGTTCCGGGCGATGCCGGCGCGGCCGCTGAAGCGGCGCTATTGCGGTCAGCCGACGCTCAGGTGGTGTAGCGCGGCGCCGGGTCGTGCGTGCGCTCGTAGCGTTCCTGGCACTCCAGGCAGCGCATCGCGATCGGCTGGGCCTTCAGGCGCTCGAAGCCGATGTCGTTGCCGCAGTCCACGCATTCCCCGTACTCACCGGCGGCGATGCGTTCGCGCGCGGTGTCGATGTCGCGCAGTTCCTGCTGGTCGCGCTGAAGCTCGGCGTGTTCGATGCCATGGCGAAAGCGCTCCTCGCCCTGCGCCACCGGATCATCGACCTGCGGCCCGATGGCGCTCGGGCGCTCGGCCCTGGCTTCGTGCGCATCGCGCACTTCCTCCTGCAGCACCTTCTCGCGTTCGGCGAGCAGCGACTCGATGTCCTTGAGTTGGGCCGGGGTCAACGCGCTCATGGAGCTTCTCCTTGTCGTGCGCCGCCGCCGGCGGCGCGATCAAGCAGCTGGCAAGCCACGTGCCTTGCGGCCGGTGCGGGCGGCGCGCGCAGCGCGAAAACGACGCGCGGCCCGTGGTACCTTGGGCAGCCCGTTCACCGCGCACACGCCATGAACCCCTGCGCCCACCGCCGCACGCCCGTGCCCATGCCCGACGACGTGCCAGCCAGCCCGCCGCCCACACCCGGGCGGGTGCTGCCGGGGCAGCCGGCCGAGGAACCGATACCGCCTGAAATGCCGTCTCCCGACAAGGAGCCGCCGGTGCTGCCGACGCCCGATCCGGCGCCCTGAGGCGCGCGATGCCGGGAGGCGCCGGCCTCAGGCGCCCTCTGGCGGCGGTACCTCATCCAGCCAGCGCAGCGTCTCCTCGCGCAAGGCCGCGAGTTCGCGCGTGGCATCCAGCCGCAGCACGCCACGCTCGCCGAGCGGCGCCTCGAGCGCGGCGAACTGGCTGGCCACCAGTGCCGGCGGAAAGAGATGCGCCCCGGCGCGGGCGGCCACCCGTGCGTGCGCAGCCGCTTCGTTCAGCGCGAGAAAGACAAAGCGCAACCCGGGCGAGGCCGCACGCAGGCGCTCGCGGTAACGCCGCTTGAGCGCGGAACAGGTCAGCACGGCACCGTGCGGATGCCGGCGCAGCTCGCGCGCCAGCGTGTCGAGCCAGGCATCGCGGTCGGCATCCGTCAGCGGCACGGCGGCGCGCATCTTGGCCCGGCTGGTCTCGGAGTGGAAGTCGTCGCCTTCGACCAGCGGGCGGCCGGTGGCGCGGGCCACTTCGCGGCCCAGGCTGGACTTGCCACAACCGGCCACTCCCATCACGACAAGCGAGTTCATCGGCTTCGGCTCGAAGTTGGAACGAGGCACCGCGTCATGCGTACCTGGGCCAAGTGTCACCCAGTGCCGCCCCGGCGCCGGCGCATGATCGGTCGGTGGCAGGGCGCAGACCTGTGCACCGGCGGCAGGTGCCGTTCGCAGGCTGCGCTGTGGCGGCTGGCATCATGCGTGGCGTGACGCCACGACGCATGCCAAGACCCGCCTTCGGCCGGCAGCCGCCCTTGCCTCCCGGTGGCCTCGCGTGCAACCGCCGTCGTCCATGAACGAGATCCTGCGCGACGACACCCTGGCCGCGCGCGTGCGCGCCCACCTCGACCGTTTCCCAGTGCGGACCCTCGGCGATCACACCCACCGCAGTGCCGCGGTGGCCGTCGTCATCACCGACGAAGGCCACGGCGCCGACCTGACCGGCCTGCCGCAATACAGCCACTGGAGCACGCACGCGGCGGTGGTGCTCACCCGCCGTTCGGGCCGGCTGCGTCATCACGCGGGTCAGTGGGCGCTGCCGGGCGGGCGCGTGGACCCGGGCGAAAGTCCCGAGCAGACCGCGCTGCGCGAGCTGGCCGAGGAAGTCGGCCTGCACCTGGGCGAGGCCGACGTGCTGGGCCGCCTCGACGACTTCCCGACCCGCTCCGGCTTCGTCATCACCCCGGTGGTGCTGTGGACCGGCGCCGCGCGCGAGATGCAGGCCAATCCGGATGAAGTGGCCAGCATCCATCGCATCCCGGTGAGCGAATTCCTGCGTCCCGACGCGCCCTTGCTCGATCCAGTCGCCGGCAGCGCCCACCCCATGCTGCGCATGCCGGTCGGCGACAGCTGGATCGCCGCACCGACGGCCTCCGTGCTGTACCAGTTCGCGGAAGTCTGTGTGCGCGGGGGATCGACCCGCGTCGCGCACTTCGAGCAGCCCCGCTTCGCGTGGCGTTGACCGGCCGAGGGACAGGTCCGTCACACTGTCGACTTTTCTTACAGACAGATCACCTACATCCGAGTCGACATCCCGGCTTTGGGCCAAGCCGTTGATCCGTCAACACTTTTCGTGAAGTGGCCCGATGCTTGCATCGATGGGCGCATTAAGCACCTGTTGAGCAAAGGGAGCATCCATGTCCTTCAAGATCAGATCACTCGCCGCCGTCTTTGCCGGCGTCGCCGCCGCTGTACTCACCACCGCCGCCAGCGCGGCGCCGGTCGTCTACTTCGGCGAAAACCAGTTCCCCGGCAACAGCACGGTGGGCGCACCCGTGACCGCGCGCACCAGCTTTCTGGCCGGCCTCAGCGGAGTCGGCAGCGAGAGCTTCGAGAGCTTCAGCATCGGCGCCGGCACGCCGCTGAACATCGCCTTCCCGGGGTCGACCGGCAACATCACCGCCACGCTGACCGGACAGGGTGCCGTCAACAGCGGCCTGAGCGTCGGCCGCTTCAACACCACCAGCGGCGGCAGCCAGTACTGGGAAGTGTCCGGTGTCTTCGACATCACCTTCTCGAGCGCCATCTCCGCCTTCGGCTTCTATGGGACCGACATCGGCGACTTCGACGGCAACATCACCCTCGCGCTGACAGACATCAACAACGTGGTCACCAATCTGGTGGTGCCCAACACCTTGAACGGTGCCGACGGCTCGCTGCTGTTCTACGGCTTCATCGACACGGCGAACAGCTACACCAAGATCAGCTTCGGCAACACGGCCGCCGGCGTCGACTTCTTCGGCTTCGACGACATGGTGATCGGTGACCGCGAGCAGGTGGTGGTGGACGTGCCCGAGCCGGCCACCCTCGCACTCGTCGGCCTGAGCCTCGTGGGCCTCGCTGCCACCCGGCGGCGGCGCCAGTGAGCCAGGGCGCCTCTTGCAGGCGCCCGCTCGAGACCCATTGATGGCCCGGCTGCTTATGCAGCCGGGCTTTTTTTGTTGTCGGCGGCAAGCCCGAAGAGAGCCGCGGTCGCCATCCGCCCACAGCGCGCCGAGGGTTCACGCGGCACGGCCGGGGTGGGCACGTGGTGCCCGACGCGCCGGACGCGGCCCGACCGCCCGGGCCGTCGACCCCTACCGTGGTCTAGGTGTGAACCGTCAAGAGGTTGTATCGAGGTCCAGGTAGTCGAGAGGCTGGAGCGAC
>JBIQKU010000224.1:0-5125 GCA_044506225.1 Rubrivivax sp.
ACTCAAAATCCCGTTCCGCAAGGAGTGTCGGTTCGATTCCGACCGGAGGCACCACCCGACCCCTAGCCCCGCATCGCGCGCCACCCGCGCGCCTGGATGCATGCTGTCCCGGCCCGCCCGCCTGCCCCCGAGCTTGTCGGCACGCCCGTTGGCCGCCCGCGGCGCTCGTCCGCTACCCTTGCCCACCGCCAGCCCAGGAACCTGTCCATGCCGCCGATGCCGCCGATCACCCAGGCCTTGTTGCTGATCAACGTCGCGGTGTTCTGCATCGACTTCTTCTTCGCCGGCATGCTCAGCCGCTTCGGCGCGCTGTATTCGCTGGGCTGGGGCTTCATGCCGTGGCAGGTGGTCACCTACGCCTTCCTGCACGGCAGCATCGGCCACCTGTTCTTCAACATGCTGGGCCTGTGGATGTTCGGCTCGGAGCTGGAGCGCCTGTGGGGCCAGCCGCGCTTCGTGCGCTTCTATGCGGCCAGTGTGCTCGCCGCCGCAGCCATGCAGCTGATCGTCAACATCCTGCTCGGCTCGCACGTGCCGACGGTGGGCGCCTCCGGCGGCCTGTTCGGGCTGCTGCTGGCCTTCGGCATGATGTTCCCGAACCGCACCATCATGCCGCTGTTCCCGCCGATTCCGATGAAGGCCAAGACCTTCGTGGCGATCTACGGCGGCCTCGAACTGCTGCTGGGCGTGACCGGCACGCAGCAGGGCGTGGCGCACTTCGCCCACCTGGGCGGCATGCTGGGCGGCTACCTGATGATCCGCTACTGGCGCGGCCAGCCGCCCTTCGACCGCCGCCGCCGGCGCTAGCGGCGCTACGGCTCAGGCCCGCAAGCCGTCGTGCACCGTCGGGTAGCGCAGCGCGACGCGCAACTCCGTCTTCAGCCGCCGGTTCATCAGCCGGCGCGACTCCCCGAGAAAACTTAGTTGCATGGGCGAGAGCCGCTCCTGCGCCTCGCGCCGCGCCACACGCTCGGGCCGCGGCAGGCCGCTGAGATCGGCGACCAAGTCGAAGTAGTCGCCCATCAAGAGCTCGGTGTCGTCGCTCACGTGCACCACGCGCTGCGGCAGCCCGCGGTGCAGAGCGGCGACACAGGCACGCGCCAGGTCGTCGGCGTGGATGTGGTTGGTGTAGACGTCGTCGGCCGCTGCGAGCACCGGGGTGCCGCGGCGCACGCGCTCACTCGGGGCGCCGCCCGGCCGGTCGGCGGCGTAGATGCCGGGGATGCGAAGAATCGTCACGCGCGCGCCGCTGCGCCGGCCGAACCAGCGCAGGCGGGCTTCCGCGTCGACACGGCGGCGTGCGCGTTCGGTCGCCGGGCGCACGGGCCGGGTTTCGTCGAAGCGCTCGCCGGCGCAGTCGCCATACACGCCGCTGGTGCTGGCGTAGACGATGCGCTGCACGCCGCCCTTGCGCGCGAGCGCCTCGATCAGGTGGGCGGTGCGGCTGTCCGCCTCACCGTGAGCCGGCGGCGGCGCCAGGTGCAGCACCGCATCGGCCAGGCCGCCCAGGCGCGCGAGCGTGGCCGGCTCGTCCAGGTTGCCGTGCAAGGGCACGGCGCCGGCCGTGCGCAGGGCCGGCACACGCTCGGCGCTGGAGGTGAGCGCGAGCACCCGCCAGCGCGGCGCGAGCAGGGCGAGCACGCGCATGCCCACGTCACCGCAGCCGACGATGAGCAGACGCGGGCGACGAAAAACGGAAGGGTTGACGGAAGTCACGGACGAAGGCGCAGGACAGGCCGGTCAAGGCCCCGGGTCGCAGCTCGCCCCGTGAGGCCAATGGAAGGCGGGCAAAATTGCCCCCTTCTCCACAGAGCCGGGATTATGAGTTTCACCGTCACCGTGCAGCCCAGCGGCCGCACGTTCAGCGTCGAACGCGACGAGCCCATCCTGAGCGCCGCGATCCGCCAGGGCGTGGGCCTGCCCTACGGCTGCAAGGACGGTGCGTGCGGCTCGTGCAAGAGCCGCCTGCTCGCGGGCCGCGTGATCCACGGCGCGCATCAGCTCAAGGCACTGCCTGTGGCCGAAGAGGAAGCCGGCTTCGTGCTCACCTGCTGCGCGGCGCCGCAGACCGATGTGGTGATCGAAGCGCGCACCGGCGCCGGCGCCGGCGAGTTCCCGGTGCGCCGCTTCCCGACGCGCGTGGCCCGCATCGAGAAACCGGCGCCGGATGTGGCGGTGCTCACCATGCAGCTGCCGGCCAACGACCCGCTGCGCTTTCGCGCCGGCCAGTACATCGAGTTCATCCTGCGCGACGGCGCGCGCCGCAGCTATTCGATGGCGAACGCGCCGCACACCCAGGGCGACAAGCCGATGATGGAACTGCATGTGCGCCACATGCCCGGCGGCCTGTTCACCGACCAGGTGTTCGGCACGCTGAAGGAGAAGGACATTCTTCGCGCCGAGGGCCCCTTCGGCAGCTTCTTCCTGCGCGAGGACAGCGACAAGCCGGTGGTGCTGCTCGGCTCGGGCACCGGCTTCGCGCCGCTGAAAGCCATCATCGAACACATGCAGCACAAGGCAATCACCCGCCCCGCGGTGCTCTACTGGGGCTGCCGCAGCCGCGCCGACCTGTACCGCCACGACTGGGCGCTCGAGGCGATGGCCGCGATGCCCAACCTGCGCTACGTGCCCGTGCTGTCCGAACCCAGGCCCGAGGATGCCTGGCCGGGCCGCACCGGCCTGGTTCACCAGGCCGTGATGGCCGACCTGCCCGACCTCTCCGGCCACCAGGTGTATGCCTGCGGTGCGCCGGTGATGGTGGACTGCGCCCAGCGAGATTTCATCGCCGAGTGCGGCCTGCCGCCCGACGAGTTCTATGCGGACTCGTTCACCTCCGAAGCTGATAAACACTGACCGGGAATCTTCATGAAACGCCGTAGCACCCTTGCCCTCCTCGCGCTCGCCGCCGCGCCCTTCTTCGCCCATGCACAGGCCGACAAGCCGATCCGCCTGGTGGTGCCCTACCCGCCGGGCGGGCCGCTGGACGTGATCGCGCGCGTACTGGCCGAGAAGACCAAGGACTCGCTGGGCACGGTCGTCGTCGAAAACCGCGCCGGCGCGGGCGGCAACATCGGTGCGGACCAGGTGGCACGCGCCGCCCCGGACGGCCACACGCTGGTGATGGGCGCGATCGCGACGCATGCCATCAACCCCTGGCTCTACGCCAAGATCCCCTACGACCCGATCCGCGACTTCACGCCCATCACGCTGGTGGCACAGGTGCCGAACGTGCTGGTGATGAACGCCGAGATCGCCGACCGGCTGAAGATCAGCACCGTGGCGGATCTCGTGAAGTACGCCAAGGCCAACCCCGGCAAGCTGAACTACGGCTCCGGCGGCAACGGCAGCGGCGGCCACCTGGCGGGCGAGATGTTCAAGACGCAGGCGGGCGTCTACATGGTGCACATCCCGTATGCCGGCGGAAACCCGGCGCAGCTCGGGCTGCTGTCGGGCGACGTCGACCTCAACTTCGACAACCTCGCCACGGCCTCCGGCAACATCAAGTCCGGCAAGCTGCGCGCGATCGCGGTGACCACCAAGCAGCGCTCCAGCCTCGTGCCCGAGGTTCCGTCCATCGCCGAAGCGGGCAAGGCCTATGGTCTCGGCGAGTTCGACGTGAACACCTGGTTCGGCCTGTTCGGCCCGGCCAATCTGCCGGCCGAGGTGACGCAGCGACTCAACCAGGCCTTCGTCGCCGCGCTGAACGCGCCCGACGTGAAGGCCCGCATGGCCGGCCTGCTGGCAGAGCCCTCGCCCACCACGCCGCAGGCCTTCGGCGAGTTCGTGAAGAAGGAACTCGCCAAGTACGAGAAGGTGGTGAAGGCCTCGGGCGCCGTCGTCAATTGACGCGCGGGCCCGTGACCCTCTAGGCTTGCCGTCATGCACATCCTGCCGATGACCCGCATCTCGCGACGACTGGCTCGACGACGACGTTGAGCGGGTTTGTTGCGACCGTGCCCGGCAGGGCATCCGAAGGCCACGACACCCGTCGTGGCCTTCGTGCTTTCAGGGCGGGTGTTCACGGCGTGGTGGAGGCGGCCTCTGTCTCCGACCTTCCCCCACTGACCAAGGAATACGCCATGCGCCCCACCGCTTTCGATCACTACCGCGTCGACGCTTTGATGCCGGTCACGCACCGCCCCGACGCCGTCTTCGTGCACGGCCAGGGCAGCTGGTTGGTGGACTCCACCGGGCGGCGCCATCTGGACTTCGTCCAGGGCTGGGCGGTCAACACGCTCGGCCATGCCGCGCCGGCCATCGTCGAAGCCGTCTCGCGGCAGGCCGGCCGGCTCATCCACGGCGGGCCGGGCTTCTACAACGACCGCGCGATCGAGCTTGCCGATAGGTTGCGTGCACTCAGCGCTCTGGACCGCGTCTTTTTCACCAACAGCGGCGCCGAAGCCAACGAAGGCGCCATCAAGCTGGCGCGCAAGTTCGGGCAGCTGCACCGCGGCGGCGCGAGCACGGTGCTCAGTTTCGACAACGGCTTTCATGGCCGCACGCTCGCCACCATGGCAGCGAGCGGCAAGCCGGGCTTCGACCGCATCTTTCCGCCTGCGGTGCCGGGTTTCGTCAAGCTGCCGCTCAACGACCTGGCCGCGGTCACGCAGGCGATCGCGCGCGACACGGTGGCCGTGATGCTGGAACTGGTGCAGGGCGAAGCCGGCGTGATCGAGGCCGACGCGGACTTCGTGCACGGCCTGCGTGCGCTGTGCGACCGGCACGGGCTGCTGCTGATGATCGACGAGGTGCAGACCGGCATCGGCCGTTGCGGCACGCTGTTCGTGCACGAGCAGTACGGCGTGCAGCCGGACGTGCTGACACTCGGCAAGGGTCTGGGCGGCGGCCTGCCCGTGGGGGCGGTGCTGGCGCGCGAGGCGGTGTGCTGCTTCGCGCCCGGCGACCAGGGCGGCACCTACAACGGCAATGCGCTCGTGTGCGCGGCGGCGCTGGCGGTGCTCGAGGCGGTCACCGCGCCGGGCTTTCTCGCCACCGTGCGGCAGCGCGGCACGCAGCTGGCCGCCGGGCTGGCCGGGCTCGCACGCCGGCACGGCGCGGGCGCCGTGAACGGCCGCGGGCTGCTGCTCGCCATGGGCTTGCCGCAAGGCATGGACGCGACGCACCT
>JBIQKU010000225.1:0-5055 GCA_044506225.1 Rubrivivax sp.
ACGCTTCGACGTCGACGAACTCAAGCACAGGTTGCCGGAAATCACCGTCGGCTCGGTGGAAGGCGCGAGCAGCGGCGAGCCGGCCGGCACCACGAGCGGCGAGGCGCAGCGCGCCGAGGCACTCGACGTGACGCCGCTCGCGGCGACGCCGGCGCTCGACCAGTTCACCACCAACCTCACCCAGCGCGCACGCGACGGCAAGCTGGACCCGGTCATCGGCCGCGACACCGAAATCCGGCTGGCCATCGACATCCTGATGCGCCGGCGGCAGAACAACCCCATCCTCACCGGCGAGGCAGGCGTGGGCAAGACGGCGGTGGTCGAAGGCCTGGCGCTTCGCATCGCCGCCGGCGACGTACCGCACGCGCTGCAGGGCGTGGAGCTTCATGCCCTGGACATGGGTCTTCTGCAGGCGGGCGCGAGCGTCAAGGGCGAGTTCGAGAACCGGCTGAAGAACGTGATCGACGAAGTGAAGAAGAGCCCGCACCCCGTCGTGCTTTTCATCGACGAGGCGCACACCATGATCGGCGCCGGCGGGCAGGCTGGGCAGAACGATGCCGCCAACCTGCTCAAGCCGGCGCTCGCGCGCGGCGAACTTCGTACCGTGGCGGCCACCACCTGGGGCGAGTACAAGAAGTACTTCGAGAAGGATGCGGCGCTGGCGCGGCGCTTCCAGGTCGTGAAGGTCGACGAGCCGAGCGAGGCGCTGGCTGCCGCCATGCTGCGCGGCATGACGCCGCTGATGGAGAAGCACTTCAACGTGCGCGTGGTCGACGAAGCCGTCACCGAGGCGGTGCGGCTGTCCGCGCGCTACATCAGCGGGCGGCAGCTGCCCGACAAGGCCATCAGCGTGCTGGACACCGCCTGCGCCAAGGTGGCGCTCGGCCAGAACGCCCAGCCGGCCGCAGCCGAGGAGATCGCCAAATCGCTCGAACGCCTGGACGCCGAGATCGTCGCCCTCGAGCGCGAGGCCGCCGGCGGCGTGCCCCACGCCGCCCGCCTGGACGAGCTGCGCGCGAGCCGCGACGGGTCGCGACGCGATCTCGAGGCCTTGCGCCGGCGCCATGCCGCGGAAAAGTCACTGGTCGACGAGATCCGTGCCTTGCGCCAGGCGCTCGAGAGCGAGGCACCGGTCGCCGACGGCGGCGCGGCGGGGATCACAGGGGAGGAGGAGCCGTTGAAGAGCCCGGGCAAACGGGCCACGAAAGGTGCCGCCAAGAGCACCCGGGGCAAGGGCGCCGGTTCTGTGCCGTCGACGCAGCAGGACCTGCTGCAGCGCAAGCTCGACGAGCTGGCGGCGCTGCAGGGCGAGACGCCCATGGTGCCGATGCAGGTGGATGGCCGGGTCGTCGCCGAAATCATTGCCGCCTGGACAGGCATTCCGCTGGGCAAGATGGTCAAGGACGAGATCAAGACCGTGCTGCAGCTCAAGCCGCTGCTCGAGGAACGCGTCATCGGTCAGGACCATGCGCTCGAGGCCGTCGCACAGCGCGTGCGCACCGCGCGCGCCAACCTCGAAGATCCGAACAAACCCAAGGGGGTGTTCCTCTTCGTCGGCCCGAGCGGCGTGGGCAAGACCGAGACCGCGCTGGCGCTGGCCGACATCCTGTACGGCGGCGAACGCAAGCTCGTCACCATCAACATGAGCGAGTACCAGGAGGCCCACAGCGTCTCGGGCCTGAAGGGGTCGCCGCCCGGCTACGTCGGCTACGGCGAGGGCGGCGTGCTGACCGAAGCCGTGCGCCGCCAGCCGCACAGCGTCGTGCTGCTCGACGAGGTGGAGAAGGCCCATCCCGACGTGCTCGAGATGTTCTTCCAGGTTTTCGACAAGGGGGTGATGGACGACGCCGAAGGCCGCGAGATCGACTTTCGCAACACGCTCATCATCCTCACCAGCAACGTCGGTTCGGCGCAGATCATGCAGGCCTGCCTGAACAAGCCGGCCGCCGAACGGCCTGACGCTTCAGCGCTGGCCGAGGCGTTGCGCCCGGTGCTCTACAAGACCTTCAAGCCGGCCTTCCTTGGCCGTCTTCATGTCGTGCCGTTCTATCCGATCAGCGACGAGGTGCTGGAGCGCATCATCCGGCTCAAGCTCGACCGCATCGGCCGCCGCGTCGGCATCAACCACCAGGCGGCCTTCGACTACGACGGCCGGCTTGTGGATGCCGTGCTTGCACGCTGCACCGAGGTCGACACCGGTGCGCGCAATGTCGATCACATCCTCAACGGCAATCTGCTGCCGCGCATCGCCGAAGAGCTGCTGGGCCGCATGGCCGAAGGGGCGGCGGTCACGCGCATCAAGGTTGGTGCGGCGAAGAACGGCGACTTTCGTTTCGCCATCGCCTGAACGGGATGCAGGCTGCCATGTCACCGGCCCATCGACGGCGAATCGCCGCCCACTGCATTGCTGCGAGCTGGCAGCGCCTGCGCCTGCAGCGCCCGGGGCTGCTGCCCGCCGGCGCGGGGCCGGAGTTACTCGTCGACTGGCTGCAGGCCGCTGCGCCGGCCGCACAGACCGACGCTGCCGCCTTGCTGCGCAGCCTGGGCGCGGGGCCCTGGTGGATGGATGCACAACAACCCCGCGAACGCCATGTGCTCACCCTGCAGCGCGGCGGCGCTTGGGTGCTGCATCTGCGCAGCACGCCGCGTTGGCACGTGTTGCGCATCGAGCGACCGGGGCGCACGGCTGCGGCGCTCACCCGTCGCCTCGCGGCGATGAGTTCGCAGGGCTGAGCCGCCGATGAACGCCTTTCATTCCGTGCTCGCCCCCGTCGCTGCGTCACCGACGCAGGAAGAGCGGCTGCTGAAGCTCCACACCGCCCTCGGGGCCGACGTGCTGCTGGCCGAGCGTGCCGAGATCGACGAGGGCATCGGCCCGTACCCGGCCGCGCTGGCCGGCGCCGATCACGGCCCGCACGCGGGTTACCGCGCGATCGTGCATGCGCTCTCGGTGGACGCCCACCTCGACCTGGGCCAGCTCATCGGCCAGCCGGCGCTGCTGGAACTGCTGCCCGTCCACAGCCGCACGCTGTTTCGGCCCTGGCATGCGCATGTGACGCATGCGGCCATGGTCGGCAGTGACGGCGGCCTGGCGCGCTACCGCCTGGTCCTCGAGCCGTGGCTGGGCTTTCTCGCGCATCGCCGCGACAGCTGGGTGTTCCAGCACCAGACGGTGCGCGAGATCGTCGACGCGGTCTTCGCCCGTTATCAGGGACAAGGCCGGCTCGTTCCTGCGTGGCGCTGGGAACTTGCCGACGAAACGGTGTATCCCCGGCGCAGCCTGTGCATCCAATACCAGGAGAGCGATCTCGACTTCGTGCGGCGCCTGCTGCACGAAGAGGGCCTGTTCTACTGGTTCGAGCACCGGGGTGCGGCGCAGGAGCCGGCGCTGGGCGGACACACGCTGGTGATCGCCGACCACAACGGCGCGTTTGCTGCCAACACGCAGGCGCAGGTGCGCTACACCCAGAGCGGTATCGCGCTCAAGGAAGACAGCTTCATCCACTGGCAACGCAGCGCCAGCCTGCACACCGCGTGCGTGCACCTGGCCAGTCCGGACTACCGCTCGCGCGGCTTGCGCGAGGTCACGCAGGACAGCGTTGACACAGCGATGACTTCACTGGTGCTGGACGACATTCCGGGCTGCTATGCCTACGAGGACCCGGCGCAGGGCGAACGCCTCGCGCTTCGCCAGGTTCAGGCGCTCGATGCACAGCGGCTGCGCGTGTGCGCAGGCGGCAGCGTGCGAACCAGCGCGCCGGGCACGACTTTCACCTTGCGCGACCATCCGGTCCACGACGGCGGCGACGACGCGCGGGACCGCTTTGTCACGCTGCGCGTGCAGCACCGCGCGCGCAACAACCTTCGTGCCGATGCCAAGGCGGCAGTCGCCGCGTACATCGGCACGCCGATCGCCCTGGCCGAGCGCGGCGGCCTGCCCAACGACAGCGACGAACCCTTGTATGAATGCCGGCTTGTCGCGCAGCCGGTGATCACGCCGGTGCGCACCGTGCCGGTGGATGCGGACGGGCTGCCCGACCCGCGGCTTCATCCCCGCCCGAGCATTCAGGGTGTGCAGAGCGCGATCGTGGACGGTCTCGCTGAGCCGCTGCACACCGACCGCGACCACCGCATCAAGCTGCAATTCCACTGGCAGCGGGGCGAGCGGGCCAGCCACCGGTTGACCGCACCGCAAGGTGCCAACGCGCCGGCGAGCGACGCCTCGGGCACCTGGGTACGTGTGGCCGAAAGCGTCGCGGGAGCGAACTGGGGCAGCCACTTCGTGCCCCGCCTGGGCCAGGAGGTGCTGGTGGCCTTCGTCGAGGGCGACATCGACCGGCCGGTGGTCGTCGGCAGTCTGTACAACGGCAGCGGGCAGCCCGACGTGCACCGCATCAGCGCCGGAGCCGGCGCCGCCACCGGCAACGCCAACGCATGGTTTCCCGGCCATCGAGCGCAGGGTGAGTTGCAGGCCCACCGGCACCCGGCGGTGCTCGCCGGTATCAAGAGCCAGGAGCTTGCCAGCAGCGCCAGCGGCGGCGGCGGCTACAACCAGCTGGTGTTCGACGACACGCCCGGCGCCAACCGCATCGAGCTCTCCAGCACTGCGGCGCGCACCCGGCTGCAGCTGGGCCATCTGCTGCAGCAAAGCGACAACCAGCGCCTGCAGCCCCGCGGCCATGGTTTCGATCTCGCGACCGCCGGCTGGGGCGCGTTGCGCGCCGGCAGCGGTTTGCTGCTGAGCGCCCACGCCCGCCCGGGCAGCCGCAACGCGGGGCACCAGATCGACAGCCGCGAGGCGAGTTCGGTGCTGCAACAGGCGCAGGAACTGGCACGGACATTGGCCGACTCGGCGCAGAAGCAGAACGCCGGTCTGCCTGCCGAGGCATCGGTGGGGGACCTGCCGGTGTCGGCCGCCGCTGCGGCAACCACCGAGTCCTTGGCACGGACGCAGAACGGGTCGGCGGCTGCGCCCGCGTCCTCACCGCGGAACACCTAGATGTGAAGCTTCAATAGGTTGTATCCGGTGTTCATCCGGGATGGGTTTGAGAGACT
>JBIQKU010000226.1:0-5005 GCA_044506225.1 Rubrivivax sp.
CGCCACCGGCGGTGAACGCCTCGGCACCGCGGGCAACTTCTATGCGCCCACCGTGCTGGTGGACGTGCCCAAGTCGGCGCGCATCATGAACGAGGAGCCCTTCGGCCCCGTCGCCGCGGTCTCGGCCTTCGACACGGTCGATGAAGTGATCGCCGAGGCCAACCGCCTGCCGTATGGTCTCGCGGCCTACGCCTTCACGCGCAGCGCCCACACCATGCAGCGCTTCGGCGAGTCCATCGAGTCGGGCATGCTGACCATCAACCACATCGGCCTGGGCTTCCCCGAAGTGCCCTTCGGCGGCATGAAGGATTCGGGCCACGGCTCCGAAGGCGGCGCCGAGGCGATCGAGGCCTATCTCGAAACGCGGTTCGTCACGCAGGTGGGGCTCTGACCATGAGCGACGCCACCCCGACCGCCACCACCGGCGCCGACGTGCTGGTGCAAACGCTCCTCGGCGCCGGCATCGACACCTGCTTTGCCAACCCCGGCACCTCGGAGATGCACCTGGTGGCGGCCATCGACCGTGCGCCGCGCATGCGCGCGGTGCTCGGCCTCTTCGAGGGCGTGGTCACCGGGGCGGCCGACGGGTACGCACGCCTGGCCGGCAAGCCGGCCGCCACGCTGCTGCACCTGGGCCCGGGCCTGGCCAACGGCCTGGCCAACCTGCACAACGCGCGCAAGGCCGGCACGCCGGTCATCAACGTCGTGGGCGACCACGCCGTGCGCCACCTCGACTACGAGGCGCCGCTCACCTCCAACCTCGATGCGCTGGCCGGTGCCATGTCGCACTGGGTCGGGCGCGCGCAGACGGCCGACCAGGTCGGCCAGCGCACGGCCAAGGCGATCGCCGCGGCGCAAGGCACGCCGGGGCGCATCGCCACGCTGATCCTGCCGGCCGATTCGGCCTGGTCCACCACCTCGCAAACCCCCGTGCCGGTGACGGCCGCCGCGGCGCGTGCGCCCAAGGCGAACGACATCGAGACCGCCGCCGCCGCCCTGCGCCAGCACGGCGCGCGCGCCCTGCTGCTGCTGGGGGGCGACGCGCTGCGCGGCCCGGCCCTGCGCCAGGCGATGGCGGTGGCGCAGGCCACCGGCTGCCGCGTGGCCGCCCGCGGCAGCAATGCGCTCATGGTGTGTGGCGGCGGCCTGCCGCACATTCCGCGTGTGCCCTACCAGGTGGATGCGGCGCTGGCCTTCCTGGCCGACCTCGATTGCATCGTGCTCATGGGCGCGCCGGTGCCGGTGGCCTTCTTCGCCTACCCCGACAAGCCCAGCCTGCTGATCCCGGCGCATTGCGCCGTGGTGCGCGGCTGCACCGAAGGCGTGGACCCGGGCAACGCGATGGCCGCACTCGCCGACGTGTGCGCCCCCGGCGTGACGGCGCCGCGCTCGACGGCGGCCAAGGCCGTTGCACCGACCGGTGCGCTCACGCCCGAGACCATCGCCCAGGCACTCGCCGCCACGCTGCCCGAAGACGCCATCGTGGTGGACGAATCCATCACCTCCGGCCGCCACATCTACGCGGCCATGGCTGGCGCCGGCCCGCACACGCTCATCAACAACATGGGCGGCTCCATCGGCTACGGCCTGCCGGTGGCGCTGGGGGCGGCGGTCGCCGCGCCCGAGCGGCGCGTGCTCGCGATGATCGGCGACGGCAGTGCCTTCTACACCGAGCAGGCGCTGTGGTCGTTCGCACGCGAGTCGGCCAACATCACCACGGTGATCTTCGCCAACCGCTCCTACGCCATCCTGCAGGGCGAGTGGCGCAACACCGGGGCCGGCGCGCAGCGCGACGCCGCCCGGGCCATGCTCACGCTCGACCGGCCCGACCCCGACTGGGTGGCCATCGCCCGCGGCCACGGCCTGGCCGCCGAGCGCGTGACCGACGCCGACGCCTTCACCCGCGCGCTGGCGCGTTCGCACGCCGAACCGGGCCCGCGCCTGATCGAAGTGCTCCTCTGATCTCACTGCGACTGGCCGGCTGGGCGCTGCCTGGCCGGCCCTTTTTTGCCCATGACACACCCTCTCCAGCCCATCGGCCTGCGCTTCGAAGACACCGTGGCGCATGCGCTCGCACGCGGCCTCAAGCGCCACGGCGTCGACACCCTCTTCGGCCAGAGCCTGCCCAGCATGCTGCACCTCGCGTGCGAGCAGCTCGGCCTGCGCCAGGTCGCCTACCGCACCGAAAACGCCGGCGGCTGCATGGCCGACGGCTATGCACGCATCTCCAACCGCCCGGCGGTCGTGACGGCACAGAACGGCCCCGCCGCCACGCTGCTCGTGCCGCCCATGGCCGAGGCGCTCAAGGCCTCGGTGCCGCTCATCGCGCTGGTGCAGGACGTGCCGCGCGACCAGCACGACAAGAACGCCTTCCAGGATTTCGACCACATGGCGCTCTTCGCCTCGTGCGCGAAGTGGGTGCGCCGCGTGAGCGACGCCTCGCGCGCCGAGGACTACCTCGACCAGGCCTTCGCCATCGCCTGCAGCGGCCGGCCGGGCCCGGTGGCCCTGCTGCTGCCGTCCGACGTGCTGCTGCACAAGGCCGTGCCCTCGCCGCGCCGCGCCGTGCTCGGCCGCTTTCCGCTGGACCGCAGCGCGCCGCCCGCGGCCGACGTCGAGGCTGCCGCAGAGCTCCTGCTCAAGGCCGAGCGCCCGGTGGTCGTGGCCGGGGGCGGGGTGCACATCTCGGGCGCGGCCGAAGCGCTCGCGACCCTGCAGGAGGCCGCGCACCTGCCGGTGGCGACCACCGTCATGGGCAAGGGCGCGGTGAGCGAAGCGCATCCGCTCTCGCTCGGCGTGGTGGCCAACTTCAACGGCCCCAACGGTGCGTCGCGCGACGTGCGGCCCCTGGTGAGCGAGGCCGACGTGGTGCTGCTGGTGGGCAACCGCACCAACCAGAACGGCACCGATTCGTGGACGCTCTACCCGCGCGACGCCACCTACATCCACATCGACATCGACCCCGCCGAGATCGGCCGCAACTACGAGGCGGCCGTGCGCCTGCAGGGTGATGCGCGCGAGACGCTCACCGCGCTCACCAAGGCCGTGCAGGCCGGTGACCGCAGCCGCCGCGCGGCCGCGCGCCCGGCCCTGGAGCAGCGCATCGCCGCCGGCCGTGCGAGCGCGTGGGAGGCTTCGGCGCCGGTGCGCCTGAGCGACGCCGCGCCGCTGCGCCCCGAGCGCGTGATGACCGAGCTGCAGAAGCGCCTGAGCGACGACGCCATCGTGGTCGCCGACGCGAGCTACTCCTCGATCTGGATCACCAACTACCTGCGCGCGGCGCGCCCGGGCATGCGCTTCCTCACGCCGCGCGGGCTGGCGGGCCTGGGCTGGGGGTTCCCGATGGCCATGGGCGCCAAGGTCGCGCGGCCCGAAGCGCCCGTCTACGCCGTGGTGGGCGACGGCGGCTTCGGCCATGTGTGGGCCGAGCTCGAGACCGCGCGCCGCATGGGCATCAAGCTCACGCTGCTGGTCATCAACAACGGCATCCTCGGCTTCCAGAAGCACGCCGAGAACGTGAAGTTCGGCGCGCACACCACCGCGGTCAACTTCCACCCGGTGGACCATGCGGCCATCGCCAACGCGGCGGGCTGCCTGGGCCTGCGCGTCGGGCGCGCCGACCAGGTCGCCGGCGCGCTCGCGCAGGCGGCGCAGGCCGAGACGCTCACGCTCATCGAGCTGATGTGCGACGAGCGGGCCTACCCGCCGCTCGGCTTCTACACGCCCGAGTGATCCGGGCCCAGCCAGTCGACGAGCACCGCGTCGCGGTGCTCGTCGAGCTTGGGCGGCGCGTGGCGGTACTGCACCGGTGAGCCCGAGAGCCGCAGCGGGCTCGCCACCAGCGCCACCCTGCCGGCATCGGCATGCGGCATCTCGATGCGCAGGCCGCGGGCCTGCACGTGGGGATCGGCAAACACCTCGTGGACGCGGTTCACCGGGCCGCAGGGCACGGCCGCGCCTTCGAGCGCGGCGATCCACTCGGCGGTGCTGCGCATGACGGTGGTCTGGCGCATCAGCGGAATGAGCACGCTGCGGTGCGCCACACGCTGCGGATTGGTCGCGAAGCGCGGATCCTCGGCCCACTCGGGGTGGCCGGCCACGCCGCAGAAGCGCGCGAACTGCCCGTCGTTGCCGATGGCGAGGATCATGTCGCCGTCGGCGGTCGGGAAGGTCTGGTAGGGCACGATGGTCGGGTGCGAGTTGCCCATGCGCGTGGGCACCACACCGGCCGCGAGGTAGCTCGCGGCCTGGTTGGCGAGCGTCGCGACCTGCACGTCCAGCAGCGCGACGTCCAGGTGCTGGCCCAGGCCCGAGCGCTGCCGTTCGGCCAGCGCCGCGAGGATGGCGATGGTGGCGTACAGGCCCGTCGTCACGTCGGTGAGCGCGACGCCCACCTTCTGCGGGCCGGCGCCTTCTTCACCGTCGGCCGCACCCGTGATGCTCATCAGGCCCCCCATGCCCTGGATCAGGAAGTCGTAGCCGGCACGCGGTGCGTACGGTCCGGTCTGCCCGAAGCCGGTGATGGAGCAGTAGACGAGGCGCGGGTTGAGCGCGCACAGCGACTGGGCATCCAGGCCGTACTGCACCAGCCCGCCCTGCTTGAAGTTCTCGATCACCACGTCGGCCTGCTGCGCGAGGCGGCGCACCAGCGCCTGGCCGTCGGGGTCGGCCAGGTCGATGGCGATCGAGCGCTTGTTGCGGTTGGCGCAGAGGAAGTAGGCGGCCTCGGGGGTGTCGCGCCCGGCCTCGTCCTTCAGGTAGGGCGGGCCCCAGGCGCGGGTGTCGTCGCCGTGCACCGGGCGCTCGACCTTCACCACGTCGGCGCCCAGGTCGCCGAGCTGCTGGGCGGCCCAGGGGCCGGCCAGCACGCGCGAGAGGTCGAGCACGCGGAGGCCCGCCAGGGGCGGCGGGCGGTGCGTTGCGGTGTCGGTCATGGGCTCGGGTGGCCGATCAGTTGGAGAACGCCGCGATCCCCGTCTGCGCGCGCCCGAGGATCAGCGCGTGC
>JBIQKU010000227.1:0-4905 GCA_044506225.1 Rubrivivax sp.
GCTTCGCAGAACACCATGGCGGCCGTGCGGTGCAGCACCCGGGCTCGCGCCAGCAGCCGGCCTTGGCCGGGGCGCATGAAGCTGGTCTTCATCTCGATGGTGGCCATGCCGCGGCTGGTGACCGCCGGCTGCCCGGCATCGGGCTGCGCGTCGGCGGCGAGCGGGCTGCGCGCGGCGTGCGCCATGGCCACGTCCAGCAGGGTCATCATCATCCCGCCGTGCGCGACGCCCCAGGAATTGCACAGGTCTGGGCTGGTGTCCACGGCCAGCTCCGCCTCGCCGCCCTCGAACTTCAGCAGCTCGAGGCCCAGCTTGTCGACAAAGGGAATGCGCACCGGAAACTTCATGCGCTCATGCCTTGGGCCGCGTCATCGGTCGGCACGCATGCGGGAGCGCACGTATATCAGCACCACGCCGATCGCCGCCAGCACAGCGCCCGCCACCACCAGCGTCCAGCCGAGGCCGGCGTGGCTGCGCTGCAGCGACAGGCCCAGGCCCGCGCCGAGCAGACCGCCGTAGATCAGCACCCAGACGAGCTTTTCGACCGTGGACGGCTTCATCGTCAGAACCAGCTCTCCTGCATGCTGCGGCAGGTGTCGTCGCGGGTCTCGACCACCTGCAGCCAGGCACCGATGCGCGGCAGTTCGTAGCGGAAGAAGTAGCGCGCCGCGGCGAGCCGGCCCTGCAGCGCGTCGCTGTCTGCCTGCGCAGCGAGGGCCTGGGCGCACAGCGAGACGTCCAGCCACATCCAGGCGACGACGGTGTGGCCGAAGGCCTGCAGATAAGGCGTGGCGTTGGCCAGCGCCTCGTCCGGGTTGCCGGTGGCCCAGGCGGCCCGGGTGGCATGGCCCAGCGACTTCAGCGCGCCGGCCAGGGCGTTGGCCTGCTCGGCCAGTGCCGGCACGGCCAGCGCCCGTTCGATGGTGGCGTTCATCGTGCGCGCCAGCAACGCGAAGCCGGCGCCGTTGTCCATCACCACCTTGCGCCCGAGCAGGTCCAGCGCCTGGATGCCGTGGGTGCCCTCGTGGATCATGTTCAGGCGGTTGTCGCGCCAATACTGCTCCACCGGGAAGTCGCGGGTATAGCCGTAGCCGCCCATGACCTGGATGGCCAGGCTGTTGGCCTCCAGGCACCACTCGCTCGGAAAGCTCTTGGCGATCGGCGTGAGCATTTCCAGCAGCAGCGTGGCCTCGGCCGCGGCGGCCGCGTCGCCGGTGTGCTGCTCGTCGACCAGGCGCGCGCAATACAAGGCGAGTGCGAGGGCGCCTTCGCACAGGCTTTTCTGCGCGAGCAGCATGCGCTTGACGTCGGCATGGCGAATGATGGGCACCTGCGGCTGCGTCGGGTCCTTGCCGTTGGGACCGCTCGGGCGGCCTTGCGGACGCTCGCGCGCATATGCGAGGCTGGCCTCGTAGCCGGCGATGCCCAGCATGGTGGCGCCCAGGCCGACGTGGATGCGCGCCTCGTTCATCATGTGGAACATGCAGCGCAGGCCCTCACCCGGCTTGCCGACCAGGTAGCCGATGGCGCCGGCGCCGCCGCGCACCGGGAACTTGCCCTCGCCGAAATTCAGCAGCGTGTTCGGGATGCCGCGGTAGCCGAGCTTGTGGTTCAAGCCGGCGAGCGCGACATCGTTGCGTTCGCCGGTGAGCGCGCCCGCGGCGTCGACCAGCTTCTTCGGCACGATGAACAGCGAGATGCCGCGCGTGCCGGGCACGAGCTTGCCGTCCGGCCCGGGGATCTTGGCAAGCACCAGGTGGATGATGTTCTCCGACAGCTCATGCTCGCCGTTGGAGATCCACATCTTGTTGCCGCGCAGGCGGTAGCGGGGCCCGAGCGGATCGTTCTCGAAATCGGTGCCGTCGGGCTCGGCGCGCGTCACGATGTCCGACAGGCTGGAGCCGGCCTGCGGCTCGCTCAGGCACATGGTGCCGAAGAAGCGGCCGGCGAACTCGTTGCGCGCGAACACCTCCTTCTGCAACGCGGTGCCGTGCGCCATCAGCAGGTTGGCGTTGCCGCTGGTGAGCATGCCGCCGCCGCCCAGGCCGATGCCGCCCTTGGCGAAGAAACTGCCCGCCGCCATCTCGACGAGATAGGGCAGCTGCATGCCGCCGATGTCGTAGTCCTGCGCGGCGGCCAGCATGCCGGACTCGACGTAGGCGCGCGAGGCGGCGTGGCTGCTCTCGGGCAGGCGCACGCACTCGCCGTCGAACCAGGGCTCCTCGGTGTCGGCGATGCGGTTGAAGGGCGCGAACTTCTCGCGCGCGATCTTCTCGCAGGTGTCGAGCACCGAGTCGAAGGTCTCGCGCGAGTGGTCGGCGAAGCGCGGGCGCTGCGCCAGCGATTCGGCGTCGAGCCAGTCGTAGAGAAGGAAGTCGGTGGTCTGGCGGTAGCTCATGGTGCGCAAGAAGGGCTGCGTGCGCGCCGGCCGGGCCGCCGCGCACGCGGGATGGGGAAGCGAGGCGGCGCGCCCTACTGCTGCGCCGCTTCGCCGCGTTCGGCGCCGTCGCCGCCGAGCCGGGTGATGGTGCCCTGCGCGACGGCGCACAGCTTCTCCTCGCCCGCCTGCACGGCGAACACGTCGCAGCGGCACACCGCCTGAGACCGGCCGACGTGCACGGCCTCGGCCCGGGCGATCAGCCGCTCGCCCACGCCGGGGCGCAGGTAGTTGATCTTGAACTCGGCCGTGACCACCGGCACCTGCATCGTCGTGCCGCCGGCATAGGTGAGCGCGTTGTCGGCGAGGTAGCTCACCACGCCGCCGTGGGCGAAGCCGTTCTGCTGGCGCAGCTGCGCGCCGATCGGCAGCTCGAGCTGGCAGCGGCCCGGCACGAGCGCCGTGAGCTGCGCGCCGATCAGCACGCTGAAGGGCTGCTTGGCAAGCACGGCCTGGCCGTGCATCAGGAACTGCTCGGCGGTGACGCCGGGCGGCAGCGCAAGCGCCGCGCGCCCCTGCGCCGCCATGGTCACAGCACCTCGAACACGCCGGCCGCGCCCATGCCGCCGCCGATGCACATGGTGACCAGCACGCGCTTGGCGCCGCGGCGCTTGCCCTCGATGAGGGCATGGCCGGTCAGGCGCTGGCCGCTCACGCCGTAGGGGTGGCCGACCGCGATGGCGCCGCCGTTGACGTTGAGCCGGTCCATCGGGATGCCCAGCGTGTCGGCGCAATACAGCACCTGCACGGCGAAGGCCTCGTTCAGCTCCCACAGGTCGATGTCGCTCACCTTCAGGCCGAGCTTCTTGAGCACCTTGGGCACGGCGAACACCGGGCCGATGCCCATCTCGTCGGGCTCGCAGCCGGCCACCGCGAAGCCGAGGAAGCGGCCGAGCGGCTTGTAGCCGCGCTGCTCGGCCAGCGTCTCGTTCATCACCACCACGGCGCCGGCGCCGTCGCTGAACTGGCTGGCGTTGCCGGCGGCGATGACGCCGCCCGGCAGCGCCGGCTTGATGCCCGAGACGGCCTCGAAGGTGGTGCCGGGGCGCAGGCCTTCGTCGGCGCTGACCGTCACCTCCTTGGTGCGCAGGCCGAGCTGCGGGTCGGCGAAGCCGGCCGTCACCGTGATGGGCGCGATCTCGTCCTTGAACTTGCCGGCTTCCTGTGCCGCGCAGGCCTTCTGCTGGCTGGCGGCGCCGTACTGGTCCATGCGCTCGCGCGAGATGTTGTAGCGCTTGGCCACCTGCTCGGCGGTCTGCAGCATGCTCCAGTAGATCTCGGGCTTGTGCTCCACCAGCCACGGGTCGGCCAGCATGTGCTTGTTCGACTCGTTCTGCACGCAGGAGATGCTCTCCACGCCGCCGGCCACGTAGACGTCGCCCTCGCCCGCGATGATGCGCTGCGCCGCGGTGGCGATGGTCTGCAGGCCGCTGGAGCAGAAGCGGTTGATGGTCATGCCGCTGGTGGTGATGGGCAGGCCGGCGCGCAGCGCGATCTGGCGCGCGATGTTGCTGCCGGTGGCGCCCTCGGGCGTGGCGCAGCCCATGATGACGTCGTCGACCTCGGCGGCCTCGATGCCGGCGCGCTTGACGGCGTGCTCGACCGCATGGCCGCCGAGCGTGGCGCCGTGGGTCATGTTGAACGAACCCTTCCAGCTCTTGGCGAGCGGCGTGCGGGCGGTGGAAACGATGACGGCTTGGGTCATGAAATGCTCCGTTGAAAGATCAGGCGGCCTGGGCGAGTTCGTTCGAGAGGTCTTGAGCGACCGGCGTGTAGATGCTGTTGACCGGCTTGGCGAACACGCGGCGCAGCATGGGCTCGAACTCGTCGATGGGCAGGAACGGGGCCTTCGGGTCGAAGGCCGGGTTGTCGTAGAGCGCGCAGAACTCTTCCGTGCGCGCGTAGTGCTCGTGGCCGGCGAAGCGCTCGCGCATGTCGCGGTCCAGGCCCAGGTGGTGGAAGAAGTAGTAGCCCTGGAAGATGCCGTGGTTCTGCACCATCCAGAGGTTGGCCTCGCTCACGAAGGGCTTGAGAATGGCCGCCGCGACATCGAAGTGATTGAAGCAGCCGAGCGTGTCGCCGATGTCGTGCAGCAGCGCGCACACCACGTATTCGTCGTCGCGGCCGTCCTTCAGCGCGAGCGTCGCCGTCTGCAGCGAATGCGTGTAGCGGTCGACGGGAAAGCCGCCGTAGTCGCCGTCCAGCAGCTTCAGATGCGCCAGGATGCGATCGGGCAAGGACTTGCCGAAGGGCACGGCCTCGGCGCGGATCTTTGCCCAGTCCTGCGCCGTGCTGGTCTCCATGCTGGTGAAGCTCGCGCGTTCGGCCATGCCAGTCTCCTCGGTGCCGCGGTGGGCGGCTCAGCTGAAGGTCTTGCCTTCGTCGGCCAGCTTCGCGAGCAGCGGCGCCGGCGTCCAGAAGCCCGGGTCGGCGTTCGGGTTCTGCGCGAAGCGCTTCATCGCCTGCAC
>JBIQKU010000228.1:0-4889 GCA_044506225.1 Rubrivivax sp.
CAGTCGCCCATGCGCTGGCCGTCGCGCGAGTTGGGCAGCACGTGCGGGCTCATGCTCATGCTCTCCTGGCCACCGGCGATGACGACCTCGCTGTCGCCGTCGCGGATCGCCTGGGCCGCGAGCATCACCGCCTTCAGCCCCGAGCCGCAGACCTTGTTGATGGTCATGGCCGGCACGGCATGCGGCAGGCCGGCCTTGATCGCGGCCTGGCGCGCCGGGTTCTGGCCGGCGCCGGCCTGCAGCACCTGGCCGAGGATCACCTCGCTGATCTGCTCGCCCGAGAGCTTGGCGCGCTCGAGCAGCGCGGCGATCACGGTCGCGCCGAGATCGGTGGCGGGGGTCTTGGCGAGCGTGCCGCCGAACTTGCCCACGGCGGTGCGCGCGGCGGCAACGATCACGATGTCAGTCATCTGAGGCTCCTTGGTGTCGATTCACGAGGCTTTCTGCTTGACGTAGCGCCCGGGGGCGGGCTCGATCGGTCGATGGTTTCGGTTGCCCGGCGCCTTGGGCGCGGCGACCTGCTTGCCGGCATGGCCCTTCAGCCACGCCGCCCAGTCGGGCCACCAGCTGCCAGCGTGTTCGCTGGCCTTGTCGAACCAGGCGGCGGGCTCGTCGCCGAAGGTGCTGCTGCCGATCCAATGGCTGCGCTTGTTGTGCGCGGGCGGGTTGATGACGCCGGCCACGTGGCCCGAGGCACCCAGCACGAAACGCTTCTTGCCCGGCAGCACCTGCGTGTTGCGGTAGGCGCCGTCCCAGGGAACGATGTGGTCCTCCTTGGAGGCGTAGACGTACACCGGCACGTCGACCGCACCCAGGTCGAGCTTCTCGCCGCACACCGTCAGCTTGCCCGGCTTCACCAGGTTGTTCTCGAGGTAGGTGTTGCGCAGGTACCAGCAGTACATCGGGCCGGGCAGGTTGGTGCTGTCGCTGTTCCAGAACAGCAGGTCGAAGGGCGCCGGCGCCTCGCCCTTGAGGTAGTTGCCCACCACGTAGTTCCACACCAGGTCGTTCGGGCGCAGGAAGCTGAAGGTCGAGGCCAGCTCGCTGCCCTTGAGCAGCGAGCCGCCGCCCGGGCTGTCGGGGCCGAGCGTCATCTCGCGCAGGCGCACCGAGGCTTCGTCCACGAAGATGTCCAGGATGCCGGTCTGCGAGAAGTCGAGGAAGGTGGTGAGCAGGGTCATGCTCGCCGCCGGCTTCTCGCCGCGGGCGGCCAGCACCGCCAGCGCGGTGGCGAGAATGGTGCCGCCCACGCAGAAGCCCAGCGTGTTGATCGTGTCCTGGCCGGTGATGTCGCGCACCACGCCGATCGCGGCGATGGCGCCGTCCTCGATGTAGTCGTCCCAGGTGGCTTTCGCGAGGCTCTTGTCCGGGTTGCGCCAGCTCATCACAAACACGCGATGCCCTTCGGCCACGGCGTAGGCGATCAGCGAGTTCTGCGGCTGCAGGTCGAGGATGTAGTACTTGTTGATGCACGGCGGCACCATCAGCAGCGGCCGGGCGTGCACCTTGGGCGTGGTCGGCGTGTACTCGATGAGCTGGAACAGCGGGTTCTCGAAGATCACCGTGCCCGGCGTCACCGCGAGGTTGCGCCCGACCTCGAAGCGGCTGGCGTCGGTCTGCGACAGGTAGCCCTGGCGGATGTCGTGCCACAGGTGCTGCAGGCCCTGCGCCAGGCTGTCACCACCGGTTTCCACGGCCTTGCGCTGCGCCTCGGGGTTGAGCGCGAGGTAGTTGCTGGGCGCGGCGGCGTCTATCCACTGCTGCACCGCGAAGCGCACGCGCTGGCGGGTCTTCTCGTCGGCCTGCACCTGCTCGGCCATCTTCATGAGCGTGCCGGCATTGAGCATGTACATCTCGGCCAGGAACGCGGCGCCCGGGTTGCTCGCCCATTCCTGCGCCTGGAACCGCTTGTCGGCCAAGGGCGGGGGCGGCGTGGCATCGCGCGCGCCCGGCAGCCGGGTGAGCGAGCGGTTCCAGAGTTCGGTCGCCTGCTTCAGGTAGTCGGCCTGCATCTCGGCGAGCTTTTGCATCGGCACCGACAATTGCTCCAGCGCGCGCGCGGCATCGTCCAGGCCCAGGCCGGTGGCGCGGGTGTCGGGCGCAGACTTCTTCGTTTTCCTGGTCACCACTGCGTGCCTCCCTTCGGCTCGGCGCGGCCGACGGCCGCGAATGCTGCGTTTGTACGCCGGCGCATGCGTTCTGTCGTGACCGTCGGTTGTCTTACGGATACGCCACCCATGATTCTCGTTGCCATTGCCTGGATGTACGTCGTGCTGATGATGGCCGCCGCCGAGGCGACCAGCCCGAACGGCACGGTGCTGGGCGCGCTGGTGACCTTCGTGCTCTACGGGCTGCTGCCGCTCGCGATCGTGCTGTACATCATGGGTTCGCCGGCACGCCGGCGCGCGCGCCGCGCGGCCGAGGTCGCCGCTTCAGCGCAGCCAGACCGCGGCGGCCATGCGCCCGGTGAGGCCGTCGCGGCGGAACGAGAAGAAGCTTGACGCCTCCTCCACCGTGCACCGGTCGCCGCCGGCCGCGCTCGTCACGCCGCAACCCCGCAGCCGCTCACGCGCCAGGCCCGGCAGGTCGGCCAGCCACTTGCCGCCACCGCACGGGCTGAAGAAGACCGGCGCCGGCTGCGCCGGATCGGCACCAAAGGCGCGCAGCACGTCGGCGCCCACCTCGAAGCGCCGCGGCCCGATGCACGGGCCCAGCCAGGCATGGATCTGCGCGGGCGCGGCACCGGTGGCCTCGCACAGGGCGGCGACGGCCGCCTCCAGCACCCCGCCCGCCAGCCCGCGCCAGCCGGCATGCGCCGCCGCCACACCGCCCGGTGCGGCCAGCAGCACTGGCAGGCAGTCGGCCACCTGCACCGTGCAGGCGATGCCGGCTTCGGTGGTGAGGCTTGCGTCGGCGTCCTGCATCGGCGCATCGAGATCGGCCGCGCCAATGCGCACCACGCGCGTGCCGTGCACCTGGTTCAGCCACACCGGCTGCGCGCCGCCCATGGCCTGGCGGAACAGCGCCTGATTGCGCGCCACGGCCGCGTCGTCGTCGCCGATGCCGGGCTTGAGGTTCAGGCTGTCGAACGGCGGCGCGCTGTGGCCGCCGCGCCGGGTGCTCATCAACGCGCCCACGCCCGACACGCCCAGTTCGGGTCGCAGCCAGTCGGTCATGACGACGCCTCGCAGGCGGCGTACCGCGCCCGACCGGCCGAGGCCATGCGGTCCGGCTCGAGGCGGCGCAGCGGCACGTCGTGCCTCACGCCGCGTCCGGGCAGGCCGAGGGCTGCGTCTTCGCGAACGCGTCCAGCGCCATGCAGGCGTCGAACACGCGCATCACGGTGGGCACGGCGCTCAGGTCGCAGTCGAAGCGACGGGCATTGAAGATTTGCGGCACCAGCGTGATGTCGGCCAGCGTCGGCGTGTCGCCATGGCAGAAGCGGCCGGTGGCCGCGTTGCCCGCCAGCCGGCGCTCCACCGCGGCCAGGCCCTGCTCCACCCAATGGCGGTACCAGCGGTCCTTGTCGGCATTCGCGACGCCCATCTCGCGCACCAGGTAACGCAGCACACGCAGGTTGTTCAGCGGATGGATCTCGCAGGCCACGTCCAGCGCCAGCGCCCGGATGCGGGCCCGCTCGAGCGCCGAACCCGGCAGCAGCGGCGGCGCGGGATGCGTTTCGTCCAGGTATTCGATGATGGCCAGCGACTGCGAGAGCTGCGCCGTCCCGTCCTCCAGCACCGGCACCAGCCCGCTGCGCGACAGCTCGACGAAAGCATCGGCCAGCTGTTCGTCCTTCGGCAGGTGCACCGGCACGTAGTCGTAGGCCAGACCCTTGAGCGCCAGCGCGATGCGCACCCGGTAGGAGGCAGAGGAACGGAAGTAGTTGTGCAGCTTCATGGCCGGCCTCCTCGTCTTCAGCGGGCGACCAGCTCGATGGACAGCGCCGGCAGCCCGTCGATGCGCGCGTCCAGCCGGTCGCCGGCCTCGACCGCGCCCACGCCTTCGGGCGTGCCGGTGAAGATCAGGTCGCCGGGCTGCAGCTCCCAGGCGGCGGACAGGTGCTCGATGATCTCCGCCACGTTCCAGACCAGCTTGCCGATGCTGCTCTTCTGCCGCACCGCGCCGTTGACCTCGAGCACGATGGCCGAGCCCGGCCCGAGCGCCGCCTGCGCCGCGGGCACGATGGCGCCCACCGGCGCCGAGTCGTCGAAGCCCTTGGCGATGCACCACGGCCGGCCGTGCTTCTTGGCCTCGCTCTGCAGGTCGCGGCGCGTCATGTCCAGGCCCACGGCGTATCCCCAGACATGGTCCAGGGCGGCGGCGGCCGGGATGTCGTGCCCGCCCTTGCCGATGGCCACGACCAGTTCGACCTCGTGGTGCAGGCTCTTCGTCTGGCTGGGGTAGCGCACCCGGGCGACCTCACCCTCGGCCACCGGCACGGCGGCATCACCGGGCTTCATGAAGAAGAACGGCGGCTCGCGCCCGGTGCCGCCCATCTCGATCGCGTGTTCGACGTAGTTGCGGCCGACGCAGTAGATGCGGCGCACCGGAAAGGCCTGGCCGCCCGGGCCGTGGACGGGCACGCTGACCGCGGGCGCGGCGGGAATGACGAAGCTCATGGGCACCTTTCTGCAGTGGCTGGCGGCGCTCAGCCGGGTGCGTCGGATGATGCCACGCGCCCCCGGGCGGCAAGGCCGGCGGGGCACGCCTAAACTGCGCGCCATGTTCCAAGCCCGCAGCATCAAGCATTGCAAGGCCTGCGGCGCCGAAGCCCGTTACGCCGTGCCCGCCGACGACAACCGCGAGCGGGCCATCTGCACGGTCTGCGGCACGGTGCACTACGAGAACCCGCTGAACGTCGTCGGCACCGTGCCGGTGTGGGGCGA
>JBIQKU010000229.1:0-4791 GCA_044506225.1 Rubrivivax sp.
CGCGCGGCTTGACGTCGAAGGTGACGTTGTTGTCGATGAGGTCGCCGATCAGGCCACGGTCCAGCGAGGTGGCCGTGGTGCGCAGCTCCTTGCCGTCGCTGGTGCGGGCACGGATCTCGGTGCCGGCCGGGCCTTCCTGGAGCTGCACGCTCTGGATGCGGTCACGGCGCACTTCCTCGAGGAAATCGGAATAGCCGATTTCGTTGGTGCGGGTGCCGCCGCGCTCGAACTGCTTGAAAACGGTGAACAGCACCACCGCGATCACCATCCACACAGCGATCTTCGAGAACCATTGATTGTTCACCGCGGCTCCTTCTCCGGGTCAAAACATGCTCGTCAGCCAGACATGCCGACGATTCCCGGCATATGGGCTCGATTTTAGGGGACGCAAGACTGCCCGCTCGGGCCCAAGGGCACTGTGTTTTGCCAGTGGTTTCAGGGACTTGCGTGCGCCGGCTTCTTCAGACCGATGCCGATCAAAAAGGTTTCTGCGGATTTGTCCCGCGAGGCCTTGGGTTTGAGGGGTTTGACCGTGCGGAAGTGATCCTTGAACAGCTTCACCAGTTGGCTGTGTCCGCTGCCGTGGAAAACCTTGCACACCAGCGCACCCTTGTCCGTGAGGTGTTGGCAGGCGAATTCCACCGCCAGCTCGACCAGATCGGCCATGCGCGCCGCATCGGAGCTTTCCACACCCGACAGGTTGGGCGCCATGTCCGAGATCACGACATCGACCGGCCGCCCCTGTACCTGCGCCTCCAGTTGCGCCAGCACGTCGGGCTCCCGGAAGTCGCCCTGGATGAAGGTCACGCCCTCGATCGGCTCGAAGTCGAGGATGTCCAGCGCGATGATGGTGCCGTTGAGCTGCCCGACGGCCGCACCGCCCGTCCCGGCCCCCTTGGGCGCGAACTTGCGTCGCACATACTGGCTCCAGGCGCCCGGCGCGGCGCCCAGGTCCACCACGAGCTGGCCGGGCTTGAGCAGCTTCAGCGCCTCGTCGATTTCCTTGAGCTTGTAGGCCGCGCGCGCCCGGTAACCCTCACGTTGCGCAAGCTTGACGTACGGGTCATTGATGTGGTCCTGCAGCCACGCCTTGTTGACCTTCTTGCTTTTGGTTTGCGTCTTCATGCTCAAGGGATAATACGGGGATGCCTGCCATCCACCTCACCACCGCCGAGCGCAAGGAAAAACGCGCCGAAGCCCATCACCTCGACGCGGTGGTCCTGATCGGAGGCGACGGGTTGACGCCGGGCGTCAAGAAGGAAGTCGACGCCGCGCTGGATGCACACGGCCTGATCAAGGTGCGTGTGTTCTCCGATGAGCGCGACACGCGCGAGGGCATTCTTGCCGCCCTGGCCGACGAACTGAATGCCGCGCCCATCCAGCACATCGGCAAGCTGCTGGTGCTGTGGCGGCCCATGCCCGAGAAGCCGCGGGCCGAGCGCGAGGACCGGATGCCCGGGCCCAAGGTCGTGAAAGTGCTGAAGTTCTCCAAGAGCGGCAACCACCGCCCGCAAGTGAAGAAAGTGAAGGTGCTGGGCAATCAGCGGCTGACCGCCGGCGGCGAGGTCAAGCGCGCCCGCGTGCGCCAGACCAGCGTCAAGAAGCGCGTCGCCGACTGAGCCGCCTGGGCTTCAGCGCCGCGTGAGCCGCCAGGCCAGCGACAGGACCAGCAGCCCCTTCAGCCCGAACAGCACGGTCGAGGCCGCATGCAGCGCGCCGAACGACCAGGACCCCTGCCCGGCCCGCGCCGCGGCCATCAGCGGCTGGATGCCGAAAAAGCCCGCCACGGTGCAGAACGAGGCACCCAGCACCAACAAAACCTCGGCGCTCATGACGGAGCCGGTGCCTGCCATCGCGCGACGCGCCGCCTGCCGGCGCACCACCAGGAAGAGCAGCGCACAGGCGGCCAGGGCCACATAGGCTTCGCCCGCGAACAGCCGCCCGACGACGCGCCCGGCCATCTCGTTGGACAGCACGGCAAACGCCGCAGGCGCCGCGAGCAGGCCAATGCACAGCATCAGGCCGGCCCAGGCCGCGGCGAGCACCGCCGCGGCGCGTTGATCGAGCGGGGGCTCAGACGTAGCGCACCTCGACGATCTCGTAGCTCTTGACGCCGCCGGGTGCCTGCACATCCGCCACGTCACCCGCTTCCTTGCCGATCAGCGCACGGGCGATCGGGGAGCTGATGGAGATCAGGCCGTGCTTCAGGTCGGCCTCGTCGTCGCCGACGATCTGGTAGGTGACCTGCGCGCCGGTGGACTCTTCCTCGAGGTCCACGGTGGAGCCGAACACGACCTTGCCGTCGGCGTCGAGCTCGGCCGGGTCGATGATCTGGGCCGCCGCGAGCTTGCCTTCGATCTCGAGGATGCGGCCCTCGATGAAGCCCTGCTTGTCCTTGGCGGCCTCATATTCGGCGTTCTCCGACAGGTCGCCTTGGGCACGCGCCTCGGCAATGGCCTGGATCACGGCATGGCGTTCGACCGACTTCAGGCGCTGCAGCTCGTCCTTGAGCTTGTCGGCGCCTTTCTTGGTAAGGGGAATCGTTGCCATATTCAAAAACCTTGGGGCAAAAAATGACGCCGCCGCCAGGCAGCCCGGCGGCGGCGGTGGAGAGGAGTGGGGGCAGTTTAGATCAACTGACCGGGAGCTGCCGATGCAGTTCCTGCAAGGAAACGACCACCAGCCCGTCCTTGTGCTTCATGCCTTCGACCGCCGCCTCGCAGCCCGCCATGCTGGTGTAGTACGTGACCCGGTTCGCAATCGCCGCCTGGCGGATGTGGCGCGAGTCCGCGATCGCCGCCCGGGTCTCGTCCACGGTGGTGAACACCAGCTGGATCTCGCCGGCCTTGACCATGTCGACGATGTGCGGCCGCCCGTCCTTGACCTTGTTCACTGCCTTCACCGGCACGCCGGCCTCGGCGATGGCCGCTGCCGTGCCTTTGGTCGCGATGAGGTTGAAGCCCAGTTCGTGCAGTTCGCGCGCGACGTCGACCGCACGCGGCTTGTCGGCGTTCTTCACCGTGATGCACACCGTGCCCTTGGACGGCAGCCGCGAGCCGGCGCCCAGCTGGCTCTTCATCATGGCCTCGCCGAAGCTGCGGCCGGTGCCCATCACCTCGCCGGTGGAGCGCATCTCGGGGCCGAGGATGGGGTCCACGCCCGGGAACTTGTTGAACGGGAACACCGCCTCCTTGACGCTGAAGTACGGCGGGATCACCTCGCGCGGCGGCTTGCCGTTCGCACCCTTCTGCTGCGCAAGCGGCTGGTCGACCATGCAACGCGCGGCGATCTTCGCCAGCGGTTGGCCGGTGGCCTTCGAGACGAAGGGCACCGTGCGCGAGGCACGCGGGTTGACCTCGAGCACATAGACCACGGCGTCCGCGTCCTCGCCCTGAATGGCGAACTGCACGTTCATGAGGCCCTTCACGTGCAGCGCCTTGGCCATGAGCGTGGTCTGGCGGCGCAGCTCGTCCTGCAGCTCCTGCGACAGCGAGTACGGCGGCAGAGAGCACGCCGAGTCGCCGGAGTGGATGCCGGCCTGCTCTATGTGCTCCATGATGCCGCCGATCATCACCTCGTCACCGTCGCTGATGCAGTCGACGTCGACCTCGACCGCATCGTCCAGGAAGCGGTCCAGCAGCACCGGCGACTTCTCGCTCACGCGCACCGCATCGCGCATATAGCGCTCGAGGTCCTTGTCGCCGTGCACGATTTCCATCGCGCGCCCGCCCAGCACGTAGCTCGGCCGCACCACGAGCGGATAGCCGATCTCCTGCGCCAGCTGCAGCGCGGCTTCCTCGGTTCGGGCCGTGCGGTTCGGCGGCTGCTTGAGGCCAAGGTCGTTGAGCAGCTTCTGGAAGCGCTCGCGGTCTTCGGCAATGTCGATGCTGTCGGGCGTGGTGCCGACGATGGGCACGCCGGCACGCTCGAGGTCGAGCGCGAGCTTCAGCGGCGTCTGCCCGCCGTACTGCACGATGACGCCGGTGGGCCTTTCCTTCTCGACGATCTCGAGCACGTCTTCGAGCGTCACCGGCTCGAAGTACAGGCGGTCCGAGGTGTCGTAGTCGGTGGACACGGTCTCGGGGTTGCAGTTGACCATGATGGTCTCGTAGCCGTCCTCGCGCATCGCCAGCGCGGCATGCACGCAGCAGTAGTCGAACTCGATGCCCTGCCCGATGCGGTTCGGCCCGCCGCCGAGCACCATGATCTTCTTGCGATCGGTGGGCTCGGCCTCGCACTCTTCGTCGTAGCTCGAGTACATGTAGGCAGTCTGCGTGGCGAACTCGGCGGCGCAGGTGTCCACGCGCTTGTAGACCGGGCGCACGTTGAGCGTATGGCGGCGCGCACGCACCTGGTGCTGGTTGGTGCCCAGCAGCTTCGCGAGCCGCTTGTCGGAGAAGCCCTTCTTCTTCAGGAAGCGCAGTTCCTCGGCCGAGAGGCTCGCGAGCGCCCGCCCGGCAAGCGACTTCTCCACCTGCACAAGCTGCTCGATCTGCGCGAGGAACCACGGGTCGATGGAGGTTTCCTCGAACACCTCCTCACGCGTCATGCCGATGCGGAAGGCGTCGGCCACGTAGAGGACGCGCTCCGGGCCGGGCTCGCCGATCTCCTGCACGATCTCCTCGTGGTCGTCGCTGCGTTCGGTCAGCCCGTCGATGCCGGTCTCCAGGCCGCGCAGGGCCTTCTGGAAGCTCTCCTGGAAGGTGCGGCCCATGGCCATCACCTCGCCCACCGATTTCATCTGCGTGGTCAGGCGCGAATCGGCGGCCGGGAACTTCTCGAAGGCGAAGC
>JBIQKU010000230.1:0-4762 GCA_044506225.1 Rubrivivax sp.
CGCTCGGCTCGTCCACCAGCACCTTCTGGAAGCGGCGCTCGAGCGCGGCGTCCTTCTCCACGTACTTGCGGTATTCGTCCAGCGTGGTCGCACCCACGCAATGCAGCTCGCCGCGCGCGAGCGCCGGCTTGAGCATGTTGCCCGCGTCCATGGCGCCCTCGGCCTTGCCGGCGCCCACCATGGTGTGCAGCTCGTCGATGAACAGGATGATGCGGCCCTCGTCGGCCGAGACTTCCTTCAGCACGGCCTTGAGCCGCTCCTCGAACTCGCCGCGGTACTTGGCGCCGGCCAGCAGCCCGGCCATGTCGAGCGCCAGCACGCGCTTGTCCTTCAGCGTCTCGGGCACCTCGCCGTTGACGATGCGCTGCGCCAGGCCTTCGACGATGGCCGTCTTGCCCACGCCCGGCTCGCCGATCAGCACCGGGTTGTTCTTGGTGCGCCGCTGCAGCACCTGGATCGTGCGGCGGATCTCGTCGTCACGGCCGATCACCGGGTCGAGCTTGCCGGCGCGGGCGCGCTCGGTGAGGTCCAGGGTGTACTTCTTCAGCGCCTCGCGCTGGCTCTCGGCCTCGGCGTTGTCCACGGTCTGGCCGCCGCGCACCGCGTCGATCGCGGCTTCGAGTGCCTTGCGCGTCAGGCCATGCTCCTTGACCAGCGGGCCGATGGCGGACTTTGCCTCGGACGCGGCGAGCAGAAACATCTCGCTCGCGATGAACTGGTCGCCGCGCTTGCCGGCTTCCTTCTCGCTCGCCTGCAGCAGGCTGATCAGGTCGCGCCCGGGCTGCACCTGTTCGGCGCCCTGCACCTGCGGCAGCTTGGCGATCTCGGTCTCGAGCGCCTGTTGCAGCCGGGCGGTGTTGACGCCTGCGCGCTGCAGCAGCGACTGCGGGCCGTCGGCCTGCGCGAGCATGGCCGACAGCAGGTGCACGGGCTCGATGTACGGGTTGTCGCGGGCAAGCGCGATGCTTTGCGCGTCGGCCAGCGCCTCCTGGAACTTGGTGGTGAGTTTGTCGATTCGCATGGGGAAGATCCTCCGATTGCGACCCATTTGGGGCAACAAACATGCCATTTCAAGCGGCGCACTGCCGCGGCCAGCGCTTGTGCGCCGCGTCAAGCGGCGGGGTCAGGCCCAGAGCCAGCGGCCGAGCCGAAAGCCCACGGCGGCGAAGGCGAGCGCACCCAGCACATGCGCCAGCGTGTGGGCGACGGCCCAGGCCCATTGCCCGCGCTGCATCAGCAGCAGGGATTCCGCCGAGAACGCCGAAAAGGTGGTCAGCCCGCCCAGAAAGCCGGTGATCACGAGCAGGCGCATCACCTCGTCGGGCGTGTGCTCGAACCACACGAGCGCCAGCCCGACCAGCAGCCCGCCGACGCCATTGACCACCAGCGTCCCCAGCATGATCGGCGAAGGCAGCGCGTTCAGCGCCAGCCCGCACACCCAGCGCAGCACACCGCCGGCGGCGGCGCCCGCCGCCACCGCCATCGCCTGCGCCACGGGCAGCGCCTGCGTCATGCGTCGGCGTTGCGGCTGTCCACGCCCCAGCGCCGCAGCGCCTCGTCGTCGGCGACGCGGGCATCCACCCAGCGCGCGCCGTCGGGCGTGGTTTCCTTCTTCCAGAACGGCGCCTGCGTCTTCAGGTAGTCCATCAGGAACTCGCAGGCCTGAAAGGCCTGGCCGCGGTGGGCCGAGGTGACGGCGACGAGCACGATCTGGTCCTGCGGCTGCAGCAGCCCCACGCGGTGGATGATGCGCACGGCCCGGATGTCGAAGCGTGCTCGCGCCGTGTCGACGATGGCCTCGATGGCGCGCTCGGTCATGCCGGGGTAGTGCTCCAGCTCCATGGCCGAGACACCCTGCCCGTCATTGCGGTCACGCACCGTGCCGACGAAGGCTGCGACGGCGCCGACGCCCGCATCGCCCGCGCGCAGCGCCGCCACCTCGGCCGACAGGTCGAAATCCTCGGCCTGGACGGTGACGCGCGACGCAGCCATGACGCGCTTCAGCCGCCGGTCACCGGCGGGAAGAAGGCCACCTCGGCACCGTCGGCGATGACGGTCGATTCGTCGGCCACCGCCTGGTCCAGCGCGCAGCGCAACGCCTTGCCGCGCGCCAGCGCCGCGGCATGCGCCGGACTGCGGGCGATCAACAGGTCACGCAGCGTGCCCAACGTGGCGCCGGGCGCCACCTCCACGGCTTCGCGCGGGCCGAGGGCCTCGCGGATCGAGGCGAAATAGCGAACGTCCACCTTCACGACAACCACTCCGCAAACGGCAGATAGCGCACCGTATCACCCCGGCGAATGGCCTGGTTCGGCGGGTTGTCCACCACGCCGTCGCCCCACACGGTGGAAGTCAGCACGCCCGAGCTCTGGTTGGCGAAGAGTTCCAGCCCGCCGGCGTCGTTGCGGCGCACCCGCAGGAACTCGCGGCGGCGGTCCGGACGGGCCCAGTCGAAGTCGGCACGCATCGCGATGGGCCGCGGGGCATCGCCGGAGGCACCCTGCAGCCGCAGCAGCACCGGGCGCACCGAGAGCAGGAAGGTGATGAAGCTCGACACCGGATTTCCGGGAAGCCCGAGAAACCACGCCTGGCCGCCGCCGGCGCGGCGGACTTCGCCGAAGGCGAGCGGCTTGCCGGGCTTGATGGCGATCTGCCACAGCTCCAGCCGCGCTTCGGCCTGCACCGCCGGCTTGAGGTGGTCTTCCTCGCCCACCGACACGCCACCGCTGCTGACGATGAGGTCGTGCCCCTCGGCCGCACGGCGCAGCGCCTCGCGCGTGGCGTCGAGCCGGTCGGGCACGATGCCCAGGTCGGTGCAGTTACAGCCCATGGCCTGCACCAGCGCCTGCAGGGTGAAGCGGTTGGCGTTGTAGATCGCGCCGGGCGGCAGCGGCTCACCGGGCATCACCAGTTCATCGCCCGAGGACAAGAGCGCCACGCGCGGACGGCGCGCGACCTTCAGCCGCGCGGCGCCGACGGTGGCCGCCATGCCCAGCGCCTGGGGCGTGAGCCGCGTGCCGCGCGCAAGCACGACGGTGCCGCTGGCTACGTCCTCACCGCGGCGGCGGATGGACTGGCCGCTTGTCGGCACGGCCTGGATGCGCACCTGGCCGTCCAGCGCCTCGCACTGCTCCTGCATCACCACGGCGTCGGCCCCGGGCGGCACTTGCGCACCGGTGAAGATCCGTGCGGCGCTGCCGGGCTGCAAGGGCTGCGGCGGCGTGCCGGCGGGAATGCGCTGGCTGACCGGCAGCACCGTGCCGGCGGCGGTCACGTCCGCACAGCGCAGCGCATAGCCATCCATCGCGCTGTTGTCGGCAGGCGGTACATCGAGCGTGGACCGCAGATCCTCCGCCAGCACCCGACCGAGGGCGTCGACCGTCGGCACGCTCTGCGCCTCGTCGGCGGCGAGCGGCCGGATGGGCGTGGTGAGCCGCGACAGAGCCTCTTCGAGGGACAGCAACGGCGGCGGGGGCGGACGTTCGGACATGGCGCACTCCGGCGAGCGCCGAAGGCGCTCAGGTGTGGTCGGCGATATAGCGTTTCACGGCATCGGCCTGCGGCTTCATCACCGTGAAGCGCTTGGGCAGTTGCTCGATGCCTTGCATGGCGGCGGGTCGCTCGGGCTCGCGGCCCAGGGCTTCGACGATGGTCTCGGCGAATTTCGCGGGCAGCGCCGTCTCGAGCACGATCATCGGCACCCCGGCCTGGGTGTGCTCGCGCGCCACCTTCAGGCCGTCGGCCGTGTGGGTGTCGATCATCGTCCCGAAGCGCTGCCAGGTGTCGCGGATGGTCGCGACCCGGTCGGCATGCGTGCTGCGACCCGAGACGAAGCCGAACTGCGCGATGCGCGCGAACTCCTCGCCCGAGACGGTGAAGGCCCCGTGCTTGGCCAGTTCAGGGCCGAACAGCGCCGCGGTGCGCGGCGCATCCCGGCCCAGCAGGTCGAAGACGAAGCGCTCGAAGTTCGAGGCCTTGGAAATGTCCATCGACGGGCTGGAGGTCTCGTGCGTCTCGGCGCTGCCGCGCACGCGGTAGGTGCCGGTGCGGAAGAACTCGTCGAGCACGTCGTTCTCGTTGGTGGCCAGCACCAGGCGCTCGATCGGCAGGCCCATCATGCGCGCCACATGGCCGGCGCAGATGTTGCCGAAGTTGCCCGAGGGCACGGCGAAGCTCACCCGCTCCTCATTGGATGTGGTGGCCTGGAAATACCCGGCGAAGTAGTACACCACCTGCGCCAGCAGCCGCGCCCAGTTGATCGAGTTCACCGTGCCGATGCGGTGGCGGCGCTTGAACGTGAGGTCGTTGGACACCGCCTTGACGATGTCCTGACAGTCGTCGAACACGCCTTCGATGGCGATGTTGTGGATGTTGGGATCCTGCAGGCTGAACATCTGCGCCTGCTGGAAGGGGCTCATGCGGCCGTGCGGGCTGAGCATGAACACCCGCACGCCCTGCTTGCCGCGCATGGCGTATTCCGCGGCGCTGCCGGTGTCGCCCGAGGTGGCGCCGAGGATGTTCAGCGTCTCGCCGCGGCGCGCCAGTTCGTACTCGAACAGGTTGCCCAGCAACTGCATCGCCATGTCCTTGAAGGCGAGCGTCGGGCCGTTGGAAAGGGCCTCGAGGGCGACACCGTCTTCGAGCGGCTTCAACGGCACGATCTCCGGCGTGCCGAAGATCTGCGCGGTGTAGGTCCGGGCCGCCAGGGCCTTCAGGTCATCGGCCGGGATGTCGTCGATGTAGAGCGACAGGATCTCGAAGG
>JBIQKU010000231.1:0-4761 GCA_044506225.1 Rubrivivax sp.
CGCACCTGCACCCGCCGCCGCCCCGGCGCCGGCGGCTGCGCCCGCCCCTGCCGCTGCCGCCGAGGCCACCCAGCAGGCCGCGGCGCCTGCCGCGGCAGCCGCCCCCGCCGCGGTGCCGCCGCTGTACAAGCAGTCGTGCGCGATGTGCCACGACAACGGCCTGGCCGGTGCACCCAAGGTGGGCGACAAGGCCGCCTGGGCGCCGCGCATCGCCGAAGGCATGGACACCATGGTGTCCATCGCCATCAAGGGCAAGGGCGCGATGCCGCCGCGCGGCGGCAGCACCGCCAGCGACCAGGAGATCGCCGACGTGGTGGCCTACATGGCCAATGCCTCCAAGTAGGCCGGCATCCGTCCTCGTGAAAAAAAAGCCGACCCGCGGGTCGGCTTTTTCATGCCTGTCGTCGGGCGCTCAGGGCGCGCGGGTGGCAGCCGCCACGTCGGCGGCCGGGCTCAGGCGATAGCCGAAACGTGCCGGCAGCTCGTCGAAGGCCACCGGCTGCGGCGTCCAGTCGCCGCGCTCCACCGCACGAGCGGCACGTCCCATGTCCAGCGTGTGCACCAGGCCCAGACCGAGGTCGGTCGCGAGGAAGAGCCGGCCATGCTCGTCCAGCCAGGCCGCCTCGGCACGCGCCGACCGGCCGGTGTGGCTGGTGACCGCCGCCGCCTCGTCGAGCCGCCAGATCCACGGTGCGGCTTCGAGCTCGGCATAGACACGTTGCGGGCCGTTCTGGAAGAACCAGCGCCCGGCCTCGTCCGCCAGGTAGTTGCGCCCGATGAATTCGCGCAGCTTGTCGTGCACGATGCGGCTGCCCTTGACGGCCGGAAACGCCCCCGCCGCCTGCACCTGTTCGTCGCGCAGGTACCAGTCGCCGCGCGCATCCAGGCCCAGCCAGCCGTGGCTGTGCGGCACGTTGGGCCATTTGCGCAGCGCCGCTTCGACGATGGGATCCATCAGCGCCCTCCGGTGGCAGACGGCAGGTGGGCCGCGAGCCAGCCCATCACCTGCGCCGGCAAGTTGAGCACATGGCCCGGAAACGACCCGGCGGGGAAGCCCACATGCCCGCCATGGGCCGGCTGCCACAGGGTGACATGGCGCCCGACCTGCGACGGCGCGGGCAGGCAGCCCGCCGGCACGAAGGGGTCGTTGCGCGCATTGAGCACCAGCGCCGGCACGCGGATGTCGGCCAGCCGCGGCTTGGCCGAGCCGCGCGACCAGTAGTCGTCGGTGTCGCGAAAGCCGTGCAGCGGCGCGGTGAAGACGTTGTCGAACTCATAGAGGTCGCGCGCCGCACGCAGCGCCTGCACGTCGAACAGCCCCGGATGCTGCGCCAGCTTGGCCAGCGCCTTGGGCTTCATCGTGCGCAGGAACATGCGGGTGTAGACGAGGCGGTTGAAGCCCCGGCCGATGGCCGCGCCGCCGGCCGCGAGGTCGATGGGCGAGGACACGGCCGCCACCGCGCCGGCCACACGCGCGGCCGTCTCGCCGGCCTCCTCGGCCCAGCGCAGCAGCGCATTGCCACCCAGCGACACGCCCACCGCCAGCAGCGGCCCGGTGTGCATCGCCCGAAAGCGCTGCAGCATCCAGCCGACTTCCTCGAAGTCGCCCGAGTGGTAGGCGCGCGGCGCGAGGTTGAGCTCGCCCGAGCAGCCGCGGAAATGCGGCACGGCGAAGCGCCAGCCGCGCTGCTGCGCGAGGTGGGCGAAGGCCTGGGCATAGTGGCTGCGCGACGAGCCTTCGAGGCCGTGGAACAGCACCAGCAGCGGCACCTCGGGTGCATGGCGGTCACGCAGCCAGTCGACGTCGACGAAGTCGCCGTCGGGCGTGTGCCAGCGCTCGCGGTCGAAGTCGGGCGGCACGCCCTCGAAGCGCCGCGACCACAACGCCGGCCAGATGGTCTGCACATTGCCGCCGAAAGTGCCCGCGCCGAAAAGCCAGCGGGGTGCGCGATAAGTGTCCATACCGCCGCGCAGCAGGCGTCGGCTGCTCAGTGCAGCGTCGCGCTGGCTTCCAACAACTCCTGCACCTCGCCGGGCGCGGCCGGGCTGGCGTGATGCGCCACCAGCCGCCAGCCCTGGGCGGTCTTCACGTACACATTGGTGCTGACCACCCAGGCGGTCTGCACGCCGTCGGCCGACTTCACGTGGATGCGCTCGAGCACGCTGTGCACCGCGCTCGTGAGCCCGATCACCCGGCGCACCTTCTCCGGCACCGCCGGCAGCGGGCCCCGCGCGAACAACGCCTTGAAGCTCTCGCGGATGGCCGCGGAGCCGATGAGCCGCGGCCCACCCGGCTGCACGCAGGCGATGTCGTCATCGTCGGACCACACCGCCATCAGCCGCTCGAGGTCGCCGCGTTGCAGCGCTTCGTAGAACTGGTGCTCGGTGTCGTCGGAAGACGCGAAGGGCGCCAGCGGCTTGGGACGGGACATCACGGACTCCTTGGTGCCACGGCCGGCGTGCGACGGCGGCTTACTTGAAGACGACGGTCTTGTGGCCGTTCATCAGCACGCGGTGCTCGACGTGCCAGCGCACGGCGCGTGCCAGCACCACCGATTCGACGTCGCGGCCGACGGCGGTGAAATCGTCGGGGCTGTGCGCATGGTCCACGCGCGCCACGTCCTGCTCGATGATGGGGCCCTCGTCGAGTTCCGCGGTCACGTAGTGCGCCGTCGCGCCGATCAGCTTCACGCCGCGCGCGTGCGCCTGGTAATAGGGCTTGGCGCCCTTGAAGCTCGGCAGGAAGCTGTGGTGGATGTTGATCGCCCGGCCCTTGAGGAAGGCGCAGAACTCGGGGCTCAGGATCTGCATGTAGCGCGCGAGCACCACGAGGTCGACCTCGTGCTCGTTGACCAGCGCCTCGATGCGCTGCTCCTGCGCGCGCTTGGCCTCGGCACTCGCGCCGGTGGCCAGCGGAAAGTGATGGAAGGGCACGCGGTAGCCCGCGGCCAGTTCGGCGAAATCGGGGTGGTTCGAGACGATGCCGGCCACGTCGGCCTCGAGCTGGCCCGACTGGGTGCGGAACAGCAGGTCGTTCAGGCAGTGGCCGTGCCGGCTCACCAGCAGCAGCAGGCGCGGGCGGCGCGACAGCGAATGGAACTGCGCCTCCATGCCGAAACGCTCGCGCACGTGCGTGAACAGCTGGTCGATGGTGCCCGGCGCGGCGAGGTGTTCCGGTGCCTCGAAATGCACCCGCATGAAGAAGAGGCCGGTGCCGTCTTCGGCGAGCACATCGCCGAACTGCTGCGAGCTGACGATGTTGCAGCCGGCCTGGTAGAGCAGCCCCGAGACGGCGTAGACGACGCCTTTGGCGTCGCGACAGGACAGGGTGAGGACGAATTCTCGGGAGCGTGACATGAGGGGGCAAAAAGTTCGCCCGATTGTACGAACCGGGCCATGGCCGACGGCCCGTGCGGCCACCGCGTGGCGCTGCCCAGGCGCCTGTTCAGGCCGCCTGTTCGGCCGCGTGCAGCTGCTGCTGCACACGCGCCGGCGCGATCTCCGTCAGGCAGCCGTAGTGGCCGTAGCGGCAGCTGCGCTCGAAGCAGGGAATGCAGTCCAGCGCCGATTCGCCCTTGAGCCAGATCACCCGCGCACGCGGATTCAGCGGCGGCGTGTGCTCGGGGCTCGTGGAGCCGAACACGGCCACCTGGGCGCGGCCGAAGGCGGCGGCCACATGCATCAGGCCCGAGTCGTTGCTGACGACACCGGCCGAGGCGGCGATCAGCGCCATCGCCTGCTCGAGCGAGGTCCTGCCGGCCATCACCCGGCAGGCGCCGGCGGCGGCCGCCGCGATCTGCTCGCACAGCGCGGCTTCCTTGCCCGATCCGAGCAGCAGCACGGGCCGGCCGTCCGCGGCGTGCAGCCGTCGTGCGAGGTCCGCGTAGTGCGCGGCGGGCCAGCACTTGGCCGGGCCGTATTCCGCACCGGGCGCGAACACGCGGTACCCGCCGGGCGCGACATCCGCGGCAGCACAGGCGGACGCACGCGCCGCCTCGGGCAACTGCAGGCGCGGGTGTTCCTCGGCCGCGGCCTCACCGGCCAGCGCGCGATAGAAGGCCACCATGGGCGGGCGGCCCGGCACATTCGGCAGCCGCTCCGTGAGCAGGCCGAAGCGCCCTTCGCCGTGGTAGCCCACGCGCCGCGGGATGCGTGCGAACAAGGGCAGCAGCGCCGACTTGATCGAGTTGGGCAGCACATAGGCCGCATCGAAACGCCCGCGCAGTCGCGCGCCGAACGCACGCCGGGCCGACCAGTCGAGCCTGCCGTGCGCAAAGGGCAGCTCGATCACCTCGGCCACCTGCGGCATGGCGCGGTACACCGGCGCCACCCAGGGCAGTGCGGCCGCCGTGAGCCGTTCACCGCGCGCGGCCAGGGCCCGCAGCAGCGGCTCGCTCATCACCGCGTCGCCGATCCATTGCGGCGCGATGACGAGGCTGTCGCTCATCTCAGCGATCCGCGAGGATCTGCGCTCAATGCCCCGCGGGAATCTTCTCGCCGGCCTTCAGCCGGTAGACCGTGCTGCAGTAGGGGCACTTGGCCTGACCCGTGGTCACCACGTCGAGAAAGACACGCGGATGGTGGCTCCAGCGCGGCATCCTGGGGTTGGGGCAGAACACCACGCCCGGGCCTTGCAGGTCGGCGGCGCCGACTTCGACGTCGGCCTGGGCTTCGCGTGCCTGGCTCATGCCGCTCATACCTTGGTCAGCCATTCGCCGTACTTGGCGTTGCGGCCGTTGACGATGTCGAAGAAGGCGTTCT
>JBIQKU010000232.1:0-4740 GCA_044506225.1 Rubrivivax sp.
GGCCGGCGATGCGGCCGGCGTCCTTGGTGGCCTGGCGCTGGCTGTCGTTGAAGTACGCGGGCACGGTGATGACGGCCTCGGTGACCGTCTCGCCGAGATAGTCCTCGGCGGTCTTCTTCATCTTGCGCAGGGTCTCGGCGCTGATCTGCTGGGCAGCGAGCTTGTTGCCGCGCACCTCCACCCAGGCGTCACCGTTGTCGGCGGCGACGATCTTGTAGGGCATCAGGTCGATGTCCTTCTGCACCTCCTTCTCGGCGAACTTGCGGCCGATGAGGCGCTTGACCGCGAAGATGGTGTTCTTCGGGTTGGTCACGGCCTGGCGCTTGGCGGAGGCGCCGACGAGGATCTCGCCGTCCTCCTGGTACGCCACGATCGACGGCGTGGTGCGCGCACCCTCGCTGTTCTCGATCACGCGCGGGGTATTGCCTTCCATGACGGACACACACGAGTTCGTGGTGCCGAGGTCGATGCCGATGATCTTTGCCATTTGGTGGTTCTCCTGAACTGAAATCCGGTTGTTCTCGAGTTGTGGATAACTCGTCTGTTTTCAAGCGCGCCATGCTGGCGGGCGCGTGTCCTTATCAGGTCGCGCCCGACACCGTCACCAGGGCAGGGCGCAGCACCCGGTCGGCGATGAGATAGCCCTTTTGCAGCACGGTGACCACCGTGTTGGGCTCCTGGTCCGCGGGCACCACGCTGATGGCCTGGTGCTGGTGGGGGTCGAAGCGGTCGCCGGTGGCGGGGTTCACCTCGACGACCTTGTTGCGCTCGAGTGCGCCGTTGAGTTGGCGCAGGATGGCGTGGATGCCCTCGAGCACCTGCTCGGCCGTCTGGTCCTGGGCCACGATGGCGGCTTCCAGGCTGTCCTTGACCGGCAGCAGGCTCTCGGCAAAACCCTCCACCGCGAACTTGCGGGCCTTGGCCATCTCTTCCTCGGCGCGGCGGCGGGTGTTCTCGGCTTCGGCCTTGGCCCGCAGGTAGGCATCGGCCACTTCGGCGTGCTTGGCCTCGAGCTCGGCGAGTCGCTGGCTCGCGTCGCCCTCGGGCGGTGTTTGCGCCGCGGTCGGCGCATCGCTGGAGGACGCGGCCTGCTGCGCCGGGTCTTGTCGGGGGTCGGGGGTGTTGTCTGTGTTCTGCATCGCGGGTTAGAGCTCCGAATCCAAGGGCCCATCTGAGGCCGCCCGGAAAGTCTTCAAGGGTTTCAGAACGAAAGCGCCGCGCTTGCGCGTCCGAACGCCGGGCGTCAGTCGGTGTCGCTCGCGCTCCATCGCCGCCAGTCGGCGAGCTGCCGGCGGTCACGCTTGGTGGGCCGGCCGTGTTCGTGGGTGTCGGCAGGCTCGGTGCCCTGGCGCCGCGCTTCGGCGTGCTGCTCGCGGGCGGCGACGCTCTCGGGTGTTTCTTCGTAGAGCAGCCGCGCCACCGGCGCCGGCCCGCGGGTGTCACTGAGCGCCTGCACGACGAAGCTGCGCACGAGCCCGGGCTGGCGGATGTCCACCCGGTCGCCGACATGCATGTCGCGCGAGGGCTTGGCGTCGACGCCGTTGACGCTCACCCGTCCCTTGCCGATCTCGGCCACGGCCAGGCTGCGCGTCTTGAAGAAGCGCGCCGCCCACAGCCATTTGTCCAGCCTCACCGTCGGCATCGAAAAATGGTAGTCAGCGGGCGATGCCCGACGTGGTGGTGGGGCGCCGTGTTCATTGCGTCGCGCCCAGCGCCAGCGCCCGTTCGCGCTGACGCGCGCGCTCGGCGCCGTCGTCGATGGGAGCCGTCGTCGGCCAGCCCTGCAGATGCCGCAGCGCGAGTTGCGCGAGCGCATCGATCCAGGCCGGGTGGTCGTTCAGGCATTCGATGTAGTGAAACTCGCTGCCGCCCGCGGTGAGGAAGGCGCTGCGCACCTCGATGGCGATTTCCTCCAGCGTCTCGAGGCAGTCGGCCGGAAAGCCCGGGCACATCACGTCGACTCGCTTCACGCCTTGCCGGGCCAGGGCCACGAGCGTCGGCGCGGTGTAGGGCTGCAGCCATTCGGCGCGGCCGAAGCGGCTCTGGAAGGTGACGACGAGCTGGTCGTCGGCCAGGCCCAGGTGTTCGCCCAGCAGGCGGGCCGTCTTGCGGCATTCGCAGTGATAGGGGTCGCCCTGCATCAGCGTGCGCTTGGGCGTGCCGTGGAAGCTGAGCACGAGGCGCTCCGGGCGGCCGTGCGCGAGCCAGTGATCGCCGACGCGGCGGGCCAGCGCCGCGATGTAGCCGGCGTCGTCATGGAAGCGGTTGACGAAGCGCAGCTCGGGCAGCGCGCGGGTGCGACGCGACCAGTCGGCCACGGCGTCGGCGACGCTGGCCGTGGTGGTGCCCGAATACTGCGGGTACAGCGGCAGCACCAGGATGCGTTGGACGCCCTCGGCCTTGAGCGCGTCCAGCACCTGCGGGATGGCCGGATCGCCATAGCGCATCGCGCAGCGCACCGCCACCCGGTGGCCACGCTCGCCGAGCGAGCCGGCCAGGCGCTTGGCCTGCTTCTCGGTCCAGACCTTCAGCGGCGAGCCCTCCGGCGTCCAGATGCTCGCGTACTTGTGGGCCGACTTCTGCGGCCGCGTGCGCAGGACGATGCCGTGCAGGATGGGCCACCACAGCGCGCGCGGAATCTCCACGACACGCGGATCGGTCAGGAACTGCGCGAGGTAGCGGCGCACCGCCGGCGCAGTCGGCGCATCGGGCGTGCCCAGGTTGACCAGCAGCACCGCGGTGCGTGCGCTGGCCGGCTGGCCATGGGTGTGGGGAGGCTCGGGCGCGAACGACATGAAGGGAATCCGGAGCGCGCGATTATCTCCGCAGCCCCGCGGAGGGCCCGGCTTCAGCTCAGCGCACGCAGCCGCAGCGCGTCGATGTCGCGCAGGATGGTGGCGATGTCGATCGGCTTGGGCCAGTAGCCGGCGAAGCCCGCCGCGGCGGCACGTTCCTGGTCGGCCGGCATGGCGTCGGCCGAGCACATGAAGGCCGGCACGCCGGCCATGCCGGGCAGGCGACGCAGTTCCTGCAGCAGCTCGAAGCCGTTCATGCCGGGCAGGTGGGCATCGAGCACGAGCACGTCGGGCCGCCAGCTGCGCACGATGTCCAGTGCCTCCTCGGCGTCTTCCGCGAGCCGAAGTTCGATGCCGCTGCGCAGCTGCAATGCCTGCTCGAACAGGATGGCGTTGATGCGGTTGTCCTCGACATACAGCATGCGCAGCGCCGCGCTGTCGAAGGCCTCGGTACCCGGCGGCGGGCTCATGTCGAGCGCGGTCGCCGCCGTCGCCTGCGCCTCGCCTTCGCCCATGGGCAGCTCGACCACTGCGCGCGTGCCCACGCCCTTGTCGCTTTGCAGCGTGAGGCTGCCGCCCATGGCCACCGCCAGGCTGCGGGCGATGATGAGCCCGAGGCCCGTGCCCTCGATGCCCGAGGTCTCGCGCCCCAGCCGGTCGAACGGCTGGAACAGGCGTTCGATCTGCGAGGGCGACAGCCCCGCGCCGTTGTCCTCGATCGCCAGCCGCACCATGCCGCGCGTGGGCAGCAGCTCGGCGCTCCAGCGCACCACGCCGGTGGGGCGGTTGTACTTGACGGCGTTGGACGCGAGGTTGAGCAGCACCTGGCGCAGGTGGCGTTCGTCGGCGCGCACGGTCAGGCCGCGCGGCAGGTGGTTCTCGAACGCGACGCTGCGCTGCGCGGCCGCCGGCGCCAGCAGGTCGATGACGCGGCGCGCCATCAGGTCCAGCGCCACGTCTTCGAGCTGCAGGGCCAGGCGTCCTTCTTCCACCCGCTGCAGGTCGAGCACATCGTTGATGAGTGCGAGCAGATGCTGGCCGGCACGCAGCACATGGTCGGCGTACTCGCGCACCTGCTCGGTGTCGGCCTCGCCTGGGCGCCCGAGCAGCAGTTGCGAGAAGCCGATCACCGCATTCAGCGGCGTGCGCATCTCGTGGCTCATGCGCGAGAGGAACGCGGTCTTGGCTTCGCTGGCGAGCTCGACCGCCTGCTTGTCGCGCAGTGCCAGTTCGGCGGCACGCTGGGCGGTCACGTCCATCACCGTGCCGACCATGCGCACCGCGCGGCCCTGCTCGTCGCGCCGCACGACCTTGCCGCGATGCAGCAGCGTGAGGTAGTGGCCGTCGGCATGGCGCGTGCGGCATTCCACCGAATACAGCGGTGTCTCGCCGCGCATGTGCGCGCGCAGCTCGTCCCTGACGCGTGGCGCATCCTCGGGGTGCACACGCGACATCCAGCCCGACAGGCGCTGATCGGGGTGATCGCCCTTGACCCCCAGCAGCGCCTTGGCGGATTCGCTCAGGTACAGCGCCTCGTCGCCCTCGGTCCAGTCCCACACGCCTTGCGAGCCGCCGTCCAGGGCGAACTTCCAGCGCTGCTCCGACAGCGCGAGCTGCTGCTCGGCAAAGTGCTGCGCCGTCACGTCGCGGAAGGCCACGAGCACCGGCAGGGCGTTGCTGCCGGTGGGCACGCGCAGCGGGTGGCAGCTCAGCTCCAGCCAGCGCTGGCTGCCGTCGCGCCGGCGCAGGGCGAACAGCCGGCCCTGGATGGGGCGGCCGTGGGCCAGCACCTGGCCGATGGGGTCGTCGTCGGGCCCGAGCGGCTGGCCGTCGACGTCGCACAGGGTAAAGGGCCACGGGCCTTCGGCGCCCAGCAGCTCGGCGTAGTCGGCACCGAGGATGTGGCAGCCCGCCGGGTTGGCGGCGACGATCATGCGGTCGGGCA
>JBIQKU010000233.1:0-4598 GCA_044506225.1 Rubrivivax sp.
TGTCGCGGTACATGCGGCTGAGCGTGGCGACCGTGGCGATGAACAGCGACAGCGCAAGCATCGTGGGCAGGTGGCCGAGCGAGGTGTAGCCGAGCAGCAGCACCACGTCCTGCGGCGACACGCGGCCGGTCGCCGCCTGTCCGATCGTGCGGATGAGGAACATCGTGAGCACGATGGTCAGGATGACCACCAGGGTCGCTCCGAAACTGCGCGAGAGGTCTCGTCTCAGGGTGGAATCGAATAACATCTTCGGACGACAACCTCTGGCCGAACGGCGTGAACGACGCGCCGCATCGTTCAGGGGTTCCCTTTTTGTTCCGGGCCGCATTATGGACTTCCGTCATCTCGCTTCCTCCTCCGCAGCCCTCGCGTCGATCAATGCCGACGCCCTGGTGGTCGTGGTGCAGGGCGAAGCGGTGACCGCAGGGCTCGATGCCTCGGTGCGAAGCGCGATCGACGACGCCGTCGCCCAGGGCGACTTCCGTTTCAAGGCCGGACGCACGCTGTATGTGCATCGCCCGCAAGGCCTGAAGGCGAAGCGCCTGGTGGTGGCCGCGTCCGGCAGCGACAGCGTGAAGGCGTTCAAGGCCGCCGTCGCGCAGGCGCTGGCCAACCTGAAGAACCTGGGTGCAAAGCATGTGGCGGTGGCGCTCGACAGCGACGCCGAGGTCGGCGCGGAACATGCCGAGGCGCTGGTCGCCGCCGCGGGCGACGCGACCTACACCTATCGCCACACGAAGCCGAGCGCACCGGCCGCGCCGGCGATGACGCGCTTCTCGCTGGTGTGCGCCAAACCGCAGGCGCGCGCCGTGCAGCAGGGCCTGGCGCGCGGCCAGGCCATCGCCGCCGGCGTGCTGCTTGCGCGCGAGCTCGGCAACCGCCCGGGCAACCACTGCACGCCGACGGTGCTTGCCGACGAGGCGAAGTCACTGGGCCGCGCACACGGCCTGCAGGTCGAGGTGCTGGATCGCAAGGCCATCGAGAAGCTCGGCATGGGCGCCTTCGCCGCCGTCGCCCAGGGCTCCGCCGAGCCGCCGCGCTTCATCGTCATGCGTTACAACGGCGCGGCGAAGAACAAGGCGCCGATCGTGCTGGTGGGCAAGGGCATCACCTTCGACTCCGGCGGCATCTCGATCAAGCCCTCGGGCGAGATGGACGAGATGAAGTTCGACATGGGCGGTGCCGCAAGCGTGCTCGGCGCCTTTCGCGCCATTGCCGAGTTGAAGCCCAGGATCAACGTCGTCGGCCTCATCGCCGCCTGCGAGAACCTGCCCAGCGGCAGCGCCCTCAAGCCGGGCGACGTGCTCACCAGCCTGTCCGGCCAGACGATCGAGGTGCTGAACACCGATGCCGAGGGCCGGCTGGTGCTGTGCGATGCGCTCACCTACGCCGAACGCTTCAAGCCGGCGGTGGTCGTCAACATGGCCACGCTCACCGGCGCCTGCGTGGTGGCGCTGGGCCACCACAACTCCGGCCTCTTCACCGCCGACGATGAACTCGCCGCCGACCTGATCGCCGCCGGGCGCGAAGCACTCGACCCCTGCTGGCGCATGCCGCTCGAGGAAGAGTACGACGACGCGCTGAAGAGCAATTTCGCCGACATGGCCAACGTCGGCCCGCGCGCGGGCGGCGCCATCACGGCCGCGATGTTCCTGCGCCGCTTCACCGGCAAGTACCGCTGGGCCCATCTGGACATCGCCGGCACGGCCTGGAAGTCCGGCGCCGCCAAGGGCGGCACCGGCCGTCCGGTGCCCTTGCTGACGCATTTCGTGCTCTCGCACGGGGCTTGAGCCGGCGGCGGTCCGCGATGACCGAGATCCAGTTCCACTTCAACGTGCCCGATCGGCTCGGCTATGCCTGCCGCCTGCTGCGCAAGGCCACCCGCCGGGGCGTGGGCGTGACGGTCACCGCCGCGCCGCCCACGCTGACCCGGCTGGACCGTGCGCTGTGGAGCTTCGAGCCGGCCGAGTTCCTGCCGCACGTGATGGTCGGCGCCGACGGCAAGCTGCCGCCGCGCCTGCGCCGCACGCCCATCCTGCTCGCGCCGCACGCCGACCACGGGGCGCAGCATCGCGTGCTGCTGCACCTGGGCGACGAGCCCGCCGAAGGCTTCGAGAGCTTCGAGCGGCTGATCGAGATCGTGTCGTCCGACCCCGCCGAGCGCGATGCCGCGCGCGCGCGCTGGCGGCACTACGCCGCGCGGGGCTACGCCATCCAGCGCCACGACCGGCAGCAGTCGGGCGAGGCATGAACATCGTGCGTCCCGCGCCTACACGGCTGGTACCCACGCTCACCGAAGTGGTGGAGGTGGCGGCCGAGCCGGCGCAGGCCGAGTTGTCCACCTTGGCGATGCCGTCGCCGGAGCCGCCCGCCGACCAGGCTTTCGACGCACCGGCGTTGCCCACGGCGCGCGAGCTGCCCGCCGCGGCCGCCGCGACGGTCCCGGCCGCAGACTCCCCCGACGAACTCACCGATCGTGTACTCGCGCGGCTGCAGCCGCGGGTGGAGGAACTGCTCGAGGACCGCCTGCTCGAGATGCTGACACCGGCGCTGCTGAAGCTCGGCGAAGCCTGGGCCGCGCAGGCCCGCACCGAGCTCGCGAGCACCTTGCGCGCGCTGGTCGCCGAGGCCGTGGCCGAGCAGTTGTCGAAGGATTCCGGGCCGCGTTGAAGCCGGCTATCGGCGCCGCGGGATGCGGGCGTCGCGATGCACGCGCAAGGCCTTTGTCGAGTCGGGTTTTCAGCCGCTGTGCGCTCGCGCAATCCCCATGGAGAAGCGCTTGCGTTTGGGTTATTGTGGCGGCCCGTTGAGCTCATCGGCTCTACCCAAACTCTCTCAACATTCTTCCTAACCGGAGGTTTTGCATGCAAGTCAAACTGAATGGAGTCGTCTTCGCCGCGCTGGTCGCCTTTGCCGGCTATGCCTCGGCTCAGGAGCTGGTGGTGAAGATCGGCCACGTCGCCCCGACCTCCGGTGCCCAGGCGCACTTCGGCAAGGACAACGAGAACGGCGCCCGCATGGCCATCGAGGATCTCAACGCCAAGGGCGTGACGATCGGTGGCAAGAAGGCCCGCTTTGAACTGCTGGCCGAAGACGACGCCGCCGACCCGAAGCAGGGCACGGCAGCCGCCCAGAAGCTATGCGACGAAGAAGTCAACGGCGTGGTCGGCCACCTCAACTCCGGCACCACCATCCCGGCGTCCAAGGTCTACAACGATTGCGGCATCCCGCAGATCTCGCCGTCGGCCACCAACCCGAAGTACACGCAGAACGGCTACAAGACCGCCTTCCGCGTGCTCGCCAACGACAACTCCCTGGGCGCCGCACTCGCGCAGTACGCTGCCGAGACGCTCAAGCTCAAGAGCGTGGCCGTCATCGATGACCGCACCGCCTACGGCCAGGGCGTGGCGTCCATCTTCAAGAAGGTCGCCCAGGAAAAGGGCATCCAGGTGGTGTCCGAGCAGTACACCAACGACAAGGCGACCGACTTCACCGCTATCCTGACTGCCATCAAGTCGAAGAACCCCGATGGCATCTTCTTCGGCGGCATGGACCCGCAAGCCGGCCCGATGCTGCGCCAGATGCAGCAACTCGGCCTGAGCAACGCGAAGTACTTCGGCGGTGACGGCATCTGCACCGTGAAGCTCGCCGAACTCGCCGGCGGCGCCAAGACGCTGGAGAACGTGGTCTGCGCCGAAGGCGGCGTGTCGCTCGCCAAGATGAAGAACGGCATGGCCTGGAAGGCGCGCTACGACGCCAAGTTCCCGGGCCAGTTCCAGATCTACGCCCCGTACGTCTACGACGCCACCATGGTGCTGGTCGATTCGATGGTGCGCGCCAAGTCCGCCGACCCGAAGGTCTACCTGCCCTTCGTCGGCAAGACCGACTACGACGGCGTGACCGCACGCATCCAGTTCGACGAGAACGGCGACCTGAAGGTGCCGCAGATCACCCTGTCGGTCTACCGCGACGGCAAGAAAACGCCGCTGGACTGAGATCCGCATCGGGCTTCCACAAGGGCACCTTCGGGTGCCCTTTTTCTTGGTCGCTGAGTGCTCGGGCGCTACCTTCGAAAAAGCCAAAGCCCCGCGAGCGGGGCTTTGGCTTTGCCTGGCGACATCGTGTGATCTGGCGGAGAGGGCGGGATTCGAACCCGCGGTGGGCTGTTAACCCACACACGCTTTCCAGGCGTGCGACTTAAACCACTCATCCACCTCTCCGTGGAGCCGGCGATTCTAGCGTGGCGCGCACGCCGGCGATGTTCAGGCGGGCGTCTTTCCCTTCATCAAGGTCATGGCCGTGCCGATGAGCGCGGACACCTCGCTCATGTTGGCCGGCACGATCATGGTGTTGTTCTTCTGCGCGAGCTGCGCGAAGGCCTCGACCGCCTTCTCGGCCACCTTCAGTTGCACCGCCTGCTCGCCGCCGGGCTCGCGGATGGCTTCGGCCACCTTGCGGATGGCCTCGGCCGTGGCATCGGCCACGGCGACAATGGCGGCGGCCTCGCCCTGCGCGTTGTTGATCTCGGCCTGGCGCTCGCCCTCGGAGCGGGCGATGAAGGCTTCGCGCTCGCCGGTGGCGATGTTGATCTGCTCCTG
>JBIQKU010000014.1:0-31898 GCA_044506225.1 Rubrivivax sp.
GGGACGAGCGCAAGGAAGGCGGCTCGCTGATGTTCATCGACACCACGATGACGCCGACGGTGGACGAGCTGCTGCACGGCACCATCGTGCAAAGCGGCAACGATTCGTCGGTGGCGCTCGCCGAAGCCGTGGGCGGCACGGTGGAGAACTTCGCCGCGATGATGAACCGCCAGGCCCAGGCCTGGGGCCTGAAGAACACCAACTTCGTCAATGTGACGGGCCTGACCGACCCGGCGCACAAGACCACGGCGCGCGACATCGCCGTCATCGCCGGCCACATCATTCGCGACTTCCCGCAGTTCTATTCCTACTACTCGATCCGCGAGTACAAGTACAACAACATCAACCAGGCCAACCGCAACCTGCTGCTGCGCCGCGACCCGTCGGTGGACGGCATGAAGACCGGCCACACCCAGGCCGCGGGCTACTGCCTGGTGGCCAGCGCCCAGCGCGACTTCCCCAACGGCAAGCGTCGCCTGCTCAGCGTGGTGATGAACACCGCCAGCGAGGCCGCACGCGCCAACGAAAGCCAGAAGCTGCTGAACTGGGGCTTCGCGGCCTTCGACGCGATCCGGCTGTTCGAGGACGGCAAACCCATGGCCACCGTGCCGGTGTGGAAGGGCGCGAGCAGCGAGGCCCAGCTCGGCGCGGCGAGCGCCGTCTACGTCACCGTGCCGCGCGGCGAGGGCGACAAGCTGCAGAGCACCATCGAGCGCACCGATCCGTTGGTGGCGCCGCTCGCCAAGGGCCAGCGCGTGGGCACGCTCAAGGTGGCGACCGCCGCCGGCGCGCCGGTGGCCGACGTGCCGCTGGTGGTGATGCAGGAAGTCGAGCAGGCGGGCCTCTTCGGGCGTGCCTGGGACTCGCTGCGCCTGTGGATCAAGTAACCTGAAGCGCCTGTTCGAGGAGCCCCCGATGGACGCCTTGCCCGACACCCTGTGCTACCTGAACGGCGAGTACCAGCCGCTGAACCTGGCCAAGGTGTCGGTGCTGGATCGCGGCTTCATCTTCGGCGACGGCATCTACGAGGTGGTGCCCGTCTACGGCCGCAAGGTGTTCCGCTTCGACGAGCACATGGCGCGGCTGGACCGCGGCCTCGCCAAGGTGCGCATCCCCAACCCGCTGTCGCGCGAGCAATGGTTGGAGCGGGTGCGCCACCTGGTCGCCGCGCAGGCGAGCGACGACCAGCTCGTCTACATCCAGGTGACCCGCGGTGTCGCGCTGCGCGACCATGTGATGCCCGAAGGCGTTGCGCCCACGGTGTTCATGATGAGCAGCGTGATGAAGCCGCCCACGGCGGAGCAGCGCCGCCAGGGCGTGGCCTGCATCACCGCGCGCGACTTCCGCTGGGAGCGCGGCGATATCAAGTCGATCTCGCTGCTGGGCAATGTGCTGGCGCGCCAGATGTCGGCCGACCGCGGCGCGCTGGAGACGGTGATGTTCCGCGACGGCTTCCTCACCGAAGGCTCGGGCAGCAATGTCTGGGTGGTGCACGAAGGCGCGCTGCTGGGGCCGCCCAAGAGCGAGCATGTGCTCGAAGGCATTCGTGTGGAGCTGCTGCGCGAGCTGTGCGGGGACGTGGGCATCGCCTACAACCTGCGCCCCATCGCCGAAGGCGAGGTGCTCGCCGCCGACGAGCTGCTGCTGACCTCGGCCACCAAGGAGGTGCTGCCGGTGACCACGCTGGACGGCGAGGCGGTGGGCCACGGCGCGATGCGCGGCAAGCCCGGGCCGGTGTATGCCCGCCTGCACGAGGCCTACCAGCGCGCCAAGGCGCTGCAGTCGATCTGAGCCGCACACGGCGAGTCGTGCGATGAGAGAGATCCCTCCCGAGCAGTCGCTCATCGAATACCCCTCGGCCTTTCCGATCAAGGTCATGGGCGAGAACGTGCCCGGCTTCACCGAGGCCGTGCTGCATGTGGCGCGGCAGTTCGACCCGGCCTACGACCCGGCGACGCTCGAAAGCCGCCCGAGCAAGGGCGGCAACTACCTGAGCCTGACCATCACCATCACCGCGACCAGCCGCGAGCAGCTCGACGAGCTGTACCGCACGCTGAGCTCGCATCCGATGGTGAAAGTGGTGCTCTGACCGTTTCCGCCCCCGCGGGCCCGCCGCTTGCCAGTGCGTGGCGAACAACGCGGTGCGCGCATCCACGCGCACGCCGCCACCACGCCGAGGAGCAGCCATGACCCGCCATGTGAGCGCCCTGTTCCATGACCGCGACAGTGCGGAGCGCGCCTACCAGGCCATCACCGAGCGGGGCTACACGCGCGACGACATCAATGTGGTGATGTCCGACGAGACCCGCCGCCGCCACTTCGAGGCGGACACCACGCCGCTGCGCACCGAGCTCGGCAGCAAGGCGGCCGAAGGCGCGGGCATCGGCGGGGCGATCGGCGGCACGATCGGCGCGATCGCCGCCGCGCTCGCGGCGGTGGGCACCACCATCGCGCTGCCGGGCCTGGGGCTCGTGATCGCCGGGCCGCTGGTCGCGGGCCTGGCCGGCGCCGGCGCCGGCGCGGCCACTGGCGGGCTGGTCGGCGCGCTCATCGGCTGGGGCCTGCCGGAGGAGCGGGTCAAGGAATACGAAACGGGCGTGCGCGAAGGCGCCATCCTGATGAGCGTGAAGCCGCGCACCGAGGAAGACGCGCGCTATCTCGAGCAGCACTGGGGCAGCCCGCGCTGAGCACTGGGCGGCCGGTGCACCACGCGGCACGGCCATGATGCGACGCTACATGGTCATCGCGCTCGCCTCCGTCCTCGCCACGCTGGCGGTGGTGTTCCTGGTCATGAACCTCGGCACCGGCGAGAAGCGCATCGAACACCGGCTGGAGCGGCTGTACGCCACCGAGGACGCGCAGTTCCGCCGCTCCATGAGCGTGCTGCTGGGCCCGCCCATGCTGGAGGGCAACCGGGTCGAGGTGCTGCTCAACGGCGAGCAGATCTTTCCGGCCATGCTCGCGGCCATCCGCAGTGCGCAGCGCACCATCACCTTCGAGACCTACATCTACTGGTCGGGCAGCATCGGCCGCGAGTTCGCCGATGCGCTGGTGGAGCGCGCACGCGCCGGCGTGAAGGTGCATGTGCTGCTGGACTGGATCGGCAGCGTGAAGATGGAAGAGTCGCTGCTGGAAGAGCTGCGCGCCGGCGGCGTCGAGCTCGAGCGCTACCACCAGCCGCACTGGTACCACCTGTCGCGCATGAACAACCGCACCCACCGCAAGCTGCTGGTAATCGACGGGCGTGTGGGCTTCACGGGTGGGGTGGGCATCGCCGACCACTGGCGCGGCCACGCGCAGGACGAGGACCACTGGCGCGACACCCACTTCCGCGTGGAAGGACCGGTCGTGGCGCAGATGCAGGCCGTGTTCCTCGACAACTGGATGAAGGCCACCGGCCGCGTGCTGCACGGCGGCGACTACTTTCCAGCGCTCGAGCCGCGCGGCGGCATGACGGCGCAGATGTTCAGCAGCTCGCCCACCGGCGGCAGCGAGAGCATGCACCTCATGTACCTGATGGCGATCACGGCCGCACAACGCAGCATCGAGCTGTCGAGCTCGTACTTCGTGCCCGACGAGCTGGCGATCAAGGCGCTGGCCGATGCGGCGCGGCGCGGCGTGACGGTGCGCATCGTCACGCCCGGCCCCGACATCGATTCGGAGATCGTGCGCCGCGCCTCGCGCGCCCGCTGGGGCGAACTGCTGGAGGCGGGCATCGTCATCGCCGAGTACCAGCCGACGATGTTCCACTGCAAGGTGCTGGTGGTCGACGAGTTGCTGGTCTCGGTGGGCTCGACCAACTTCGACAACCGCTCGTTCCGCATCAACGACGAGGCCAACCTCAACGTGCTCGACGCCGCGTTCGCGCGCCGCCAGGTCGAGATCTTCGAGGCCGACCTGGCGCAGGCGCGGCCGGTCACGCTCGAGGCCTGGCGCCACCGGCCGTGGCCGGAAAAGCTGGCCGAGCACGCGGCGTCCCTGCTGGGCGGTCAGCTGTGAATTGCGGCTACCGTAGCGGATGCTTGCGAATTCCAGATCCGCCGCGCTGAGGGGCGCGGCCGCCGCGCTCCTTCTCGCGCTCGGTGCCGCGCAGGCGGCGCCCGACATTCCCGACACCCTGGCCCAGCGCATGCTGGCCTGCACCGTCTGCCACGGCAAGGAGGGCCGCGCCACGCCCGACGGCTACTTCCCGCGCATCGCCGGCAAGCCGGCCGGCTACCTCTACCAGCAGCTGCTGAACTTCCGCGACGGCCGCCGCCACTACGCGGCCATGACCTACCTGCTCGAGCACCTGAGCGACGACTACCTGCGCGAGATCGCCGGCCACTTCGCCGAGCTCGACCTGCCGTACGCGCCGCCCGCCGAGCCGCCCCCGCGGGGCGAGGCGGCCGCGCGCGGCGAGGCGCTCGTGCAGCGCGGCGACGCGGCGCGGCGCCTGCCGGCCTGCGCGCAGTGCCACGGCGCGGCGCTCACCGGCGTGGCGCCCGCCGTGCCGGGGCTGCTGGGCCTGCCGCGCGACTACCTCAACGGCCAGCTCGGCGCCTGGCGCACCGGCCACCGCCGGGCGGCCGAGCCCGACTGCATGGCCGACATCGCACGTGCCCTGCAGCCCGAGGAAATCATCGCCGTCACCGCCTGGCTGGCGTCGCGGCCGGTGCCCGCGCACGCCCAACCCGCGACCCGCGCGCCGGCAGCCTGGCCCATGGACTGCGGGGGGGTGCCCCGATGAGCGCCGTCCTCCGCCGCCGGCTGCCGGCCGTGCTCGCCCTGCTCGTGCTCATCGCCGCCGCGGTGTGGTGGCTGAACCTGCGCGACGAAGACCCCATCGATCCGGCACGCACGGTGGCCGACAGCGCCGCGCTGATCGAGCGCGGCGCCTACCTCGCGCGCGCCGGCAACTGCGTCGCCTGCCACACCGCACGCGGCGGCGAGCCCTATGCCGGCGGGCGGCCGATCGCCACGCCGTTCGGCACCGTCTACGCGTCCAACCTCACGCCGGACGACGCCACCGGCCTCGGGCGCTGGAGCGCCGACCACTTCTGGCGCGCCATGCACAACGGCCGCTCGGCCGACGGGCGGCTGCTGTACCCGGCCTTCCCGTATCCGAACTACACCCGGGTCAGCCGCGACGACAGCGATGCGATCTACGCCTACCTGCGCAGCCTGCCGCCCGTCGCCCAGCCCAATCGCGCGCATGAACTGCGCTTTCCCTACGACAGCCAGCTCGCGCTCGCCGCCTGGCGGGCGCTGTTCTTCCGCCCGGGCGAATTCGAGCCGGATGCGCAGCGCTCGGCCGAATGGAACCGCGGCGCTTACCTCGTGGCGGGCCTGGGCCACTGCAGCGCCTGCCATTCGACGCGCAACGTCTTCGGAGCCACCAGCGACCGGCTCGACCTGGACGGCGGCCTGATCCCGATGCAGAACTGGTACGCACCCTCGCTGGTCGCTGCCGACGAGGCGGGTGTGCAGCACTGGCGCGCCGAGGACGTGGCCGCGCTGCTGAAGACGGGCGTCGCACCGGGCGCCTCGGTGCTCGGGCCGATGGCCGAGGTGGTGTTTCGCAGCACCCAGTACCTGAACGACGGCGACCTGTTGGCCATGGTCAGCTACCTGCGCTCGCTGCCGGCGCCCGAGCCGGCGAAGAAGGACGAGGTGGAGCTCAGCACGCTCCAGGTGCGCGAAGGCCTGGCCATCTACGAGAACCGCTGCGCCCAATGCCATGGCGACGCCGGCGAAGGTGCGCCAGGTGCCTACCCGGCCATTGCCGGCAACCGGGCGCTGACCATGGACTCGGCCGCCAACGTGGTGCGTGTGGTGCTGAGCGGCGGCTTTCCGCCGGCGACGGCCGGCAATCCGCAGCCCTACGGCATGCCGCCCTTCGCCCAGGAACTGAACGACGACGAGGTGGCCGCCGTGGTCACCGCCCTGCGCCAGTCCTTCGGCAACACGGCGCCGGCCGTGTCCGCGCTGGAGGTGCTGCGGCTTCGCCAAGGGGAGCGCCGGCCATGAGCGGCACCGACGTGGCCCTGTGGCTGCTGAGCTGGGCGCTGATCGCCGTCGGCATCGCCGGCACCGTGCTGCCGGCGCTGCCGGGCACGGCGCTGGTGCTGGCCGGCGCGGTGCTGGGCGCCTGGATCGACGACTTCACCCGCGTGGGCGGCGGTGTGCTGATCGCGCTCGCCGTGCTGGCGGTGATCTCCTGGGTGCTTGACTACGTGGCCGGCGTGCTGGGAGCGAAGCGTGCCGGCGCCAGCCGCAAGGCGCTGATCGGTGCGGCGGTGGGCACGGTCGTGGGGCTGTTCATGGGCATCGTCGGTGTGCTGTTCATGCCGCTGGTGGGCGCGGCGGTGGGCGAATACCTTTCGCGCCGCGACCACGAAGGCGCGCTGCGGGTGGGCGTGGCCACCTGGGTCGGGCTGATGGTCGGCATGGTCGCCAAGGTGGCGATCGCCTTCGTGATGCTGGGCATCTTCATCGCCGCATTGCTGTTCTGAGCGACAGCGCCGCAACGCCGGCGGCCGGCAGCAGCAGCGCGCTGCCGGCGTGCATCGCCCACAGCGTCGCGCCGCTCACGGCGCACCAGGCCAGCGGCAGCGGCCACAGCCAGGCCGGTGAGCGCGGGAGGGCGAGCAGGGCGCCGAGCGTGGCCAGCACCGTCGCGTCGGGCGTGAAGCCGAAAAGCTCGGCCTGCGTCCAGGGTCGGCCGCTGAGCGGCGCGATCGCGGGCATGAGCACCAGCGCCGCGCCGACCAGCGCCAGGCCCGCCCGGCGCGGCCTCGGCGGCTCGCCGGGGCGCGCCGTCGCGGCAGCCGCGAGGCACAGCAGCGCCTGCAGCGCAAAGCCGGCCGCGAACCAGGTGGCCGCCCAGTTGATGCTGGCGTAGCGTTGAAGGTGAAAGGCCCAGGCCACCCAGGCCCAGGCCACCGCGAGCAGGGCGAGCGCGAGCTGTTCGCGCCGGCGCCACAGTGCGGCGAAAAGCAGCACGCCGGCGCCCAGAGCGAGCAACTGCGCGGGCCACCAGTCGCCGTGGTAGAGCGCGAACAGCCGCTGGTAGGTGCGCGGCGAGAACAGCAGGAAGTCGGCGAGCGTGTAGCTGAGCGCGTCCTGCCACCAGGCGCTGCTCACAAGGCCTCTACGTCCGCCACCATGCGCCGGCGCAGCGCCGCATCCGGCAGCGGCCCGCGCGCCGCGGCGAGGTTCTCGCGCACATGGTCCACGCGTGTGGTGGCCGGGATGGCACAGGTCACCGCGGGGTGCGAGACGATGAACTTCAGCGCCACCTGCGCCCAGCTCGTGCAGCCGATCTCCGCCGCCCAGCCGGGCAGCGCATGGCGCGCCAGATCGTCGAGCAGCACGCCCTGGCGGAACGGTCGGTTGACGATGACCGCGATGCCGCGTTCCTGCGCGAGCGGCAGCAGCCGCTGCTCCACCTCGCGGTCCAGCAGGTTGTAGCTGAGCTGCACGAAGTCCAGCGGCTCGCGCGTCATGATCCGCTCGAATTCGGCATGGCGCCGCCCCTCCGAGGTGGTGATGCCCACGTAGCGCAGCCGTCCCGCGGCCTTCATCTCGAACAGGGCCGGCAGGTGCGCCTCCCAGGCGAGCAGGTTGTGCACCTGCAGCAAATCGAAGCGCGGCACGCCCCAGAGCTCGCGCGAGGCCTCGATCTGGGCCGGCCCACGCTGTGCCGAGCCGGTCCAGACCTTGTCTGCCGAGAACACCGGCGTGCTGCCCAGGCGTCGCAGGCCGTGACCGATGACGGCCTGCGCCGAGCCGTACATGGGTGAGGAATCGATCATGCGCCCGCCGTCGGCGAAGAAGGCGCGCATCACCTCTGCGCAGGCGTCGCGCGCCGCCGGGTCGCGCCCCACGTTGAAGGTGATCCAGCTGCCCAGCCCGACGATCGGCAGCGCCTCGCCGCTGGACGGGACGGTGCGCCTGAGCGGCGCGGCGGCCGGTGCAGCGCCGGCCAGCCACGGCGCGGTGGCGAGCACCGGCAGGGCCTGCAGCAGGCGCCGGCGGTCGGCTCGCAGGCGCTGCGTCATGCGGATCAGGCGGCGGCCGCCTCGGCCGCCGCCTCCAAGAAGTTGTCCAGGATGGCGCAGGAGCGGGCTTCGCCGGCACCGCGGCAGGCGCTGCGCAGCACCACCAGCTGGCGTTCGAGCGAACGCAGCGCGCGCTGGCGCTGTCGCACGCGGGCGATGTGGTCGTCGATCAGTGCGTTTACCTCATGGCAGTTGCCGCTGGGGGCATCGCTGTAGGCGAGCAGCTGGCGGATCTCGGCCAGCGAGATGTCCAGCGAGCGGCAATGGCGGATGAAGCACAGCCGCTCGAGGTGCGGCGCGGTGTAGTGCCGGTAGCCCGCAGCGTCGCGCGCCGGCGGCGCGAGCAGCCCCTCGCGTTCGTAGTAGCGCACGGTCTGCACGTCGCATTGCGCATGGGCGGCGAGTTCGCCGATCTTCATCGCGAGGGTCCTTGGTGGCGCTTGACTCTGTAGCGACTGTAGGGTTTGCAATGGCGGCATCACTGTGCACGAGGCCTTTCATGTCCGACCATTGCTGTCCCCCTGCGGCCCCCGCCGACGACCCTGCCTGGCGCCGCATCCTGTGGCTCGCGCTGCTGCTCAATGCGGCCATGGGCGCGTTCGAGATCGCCGCCGGCCTCGGCGCCGGCTCGCTCGCGCTGCTGGCCGATGCGATCGATTTCTTCGGCGATGCTGCGAACTACGGCATCTCGCTCATGGTGCTGGCGATGGCGCCGGTGTGGCGCCCGCGCGCCGCGCTGTTCAAGGCGGCGTCCATGGCCGCGTTCGGGCTGTACGTGCTGGGGCGGGCACTGTGGGTGTCGGGCCGCGGCGAGCCGCCGCAGCCGCTCACCATGGGGTTGGTGGCGGCGCTGGCGCTGGCGGTGAACGTCGGCGTCGCGCTGCTGCTCTACCGCTACCGCGCGGGCGACGCCAACATGCGCTCGGTCTGGATCTGCTCGCGCAACGATGCGCTGGGCAATGTCGCGGTCGCGCTGGCAGCGCTGGGCGTCTTCGGCACCGGCTCGGCCTGGCCCGACCTCGTGGTGGCTGCCGGCATGGCGCTGCTGGCGCTCAGCGGGGCGGCCTCGGTGGCGCGGCAGGCACGGCGCGAGCTCGCCGCCCCGCCGCCTCATGCCGCCGCGCATTGAGACGAATGCGGCTCAGTCCGCGGGCGCTGTCTGCTGCCGGAAGAACTGCAGCATCGCCGCACTCGCGTCCGGCCCGTGCGGATCGGTGTAGGAACCACGCGGGTTGCCGCCCGACCAGGCGTGGCGCCCACCATGCACCGTCCATTGTTCGATGCGGCTGCGCCCGCTCGCATCGCGGTAGGCATGCCGCGACCAGGCATGGCCGGCCGGCGCCCGGCCGCGCTGCAGGTCGCTGCGCGCCACCGGGCCGATGGCGCGCAGCTGCGCCACCACGGCATCGGCGTTCGACGGATGCACCGTCTCGTCGCGGTCGCCGTGGAAGACGATGCCCGGCACGAAGCGGGTGAGCGCCTCGCCGCGCTGAGCCACGCCCACCGGCCCGCGGCGCATCAGCGCGAAGGCGCCGTGCAGGTCGCGCGCCGCCCGGTAGGGCACGCCCGAGTGGATGCCGAAGGCGGCGTAGGTGTCGGGATAGGTCGCCGCCATGGTCAGCGCCATCGCCGCGCCGGCCGACATGCCGGCCACGTACACCCGGCGCGGATCGACCCCATGGGCGGCGATCACCTCGCGCGTCATGCCGGCGATGATGGCCGGCTCGCCGGCGTCGCGGCGCTGGTCGCCGGCCTGGAACCAGTTCCAGCACCCCGAGCGGTTGGCGCGCTCGGTCTGGCCGGGGTAGAGCACCAGCCATCCTTCGGACTCGGCCAGGGCATTCATGCCGGTGCCGTCGGCAAAGTCGTCGGGCGTCTGGGTGCAGCCGTGCAGCATCACGACGAGCGCGGGCGCGCCCTGCGCCCGGTGCTGCGGGAGGTAGAGCTTGTAGGGCCGGCGCCCGGCCGCATTGCCGAAACTGCCGGCGATGAAGCGCCCGGGCAGCGGCGCCGTGGCCATGGGTTCGTTCGTGTTTGTGCTTACTTCGTCGTCTGGTGGCATGGACAGGGGCACGTCGCTGCGCCCAGTTGCACGCAGGGCATGCAGGGCGTCATGCACACGGCCGGCACGGATGAGGCGGGTGGCGTGGCGCACGGAGCGCGGCAGGGAGTGGTTCATCGGCACGAAGGGGCAAGTCGTTGCACCGTGCCAAGCAGCTTTCGCGCCCGCACGGAGCAGCGGCATCGTCTCCGTTGTGTGCTCGCGGCGCGGGCCGCGCGTGCAAGACATCACGGCCAAACGGGGCATGGTAGGGTGTGCGCCATCCGCTTTCCTGCGCGCGGACCGGCGGGGCGGCCTGCCCGGCCGGTGGCCGCGTGACGCGCTGCGCGCCTGCCGGAACGTGAACCGCCGCCCGCCCGAGCGGCCCTTGTCGGCGTTCCGGGCCCGCGCCCGAGCCCAGCGAAGGAGTGCACCGGGCATGTCATATGCCTATGCCGCCGCCGCCCGGCGTGCGCTTCGCCCCCCACAATGAAAACCATCCGACTTCAGCTTCGCTTTCTCGTTCCCCTGATCCTCACGCTCGTCGCCGCGGCCTACGTGTCGCTGCCGCTGCTGGACGAACTCACCCTGCGCTGGTCGGCACGCGACCTCACTGCCCGCGGCGTCCTGGTGACCAACGCCCTGGCCGACCCGATCGCCGAGGCGCTTGCCGGCGACGACGGCGCGAAGCTGCGCAACCTCATGCAGCGCGCCGCGCGCGACGAGCGCCTGTTCGCCATGGGCCTGTGCTCGCCGGACGGTGTGATGCTGATGCGCACCCCCGCCTTCCCCGCCGAGCTCAACTGCGACAGCGCCCAGGCCGCTTCCGATTCCCCCGACCCGCGCCTGTCGCTGCGCGGCGGCGCGGTGCATGTGGGCGTGCATGACCTGAGCGCGGTCGCCGGCCCGCCGGCCAAGCTGGTGCTGCTGCACGACATGAGCTACCTCGAGCGGCGCAGCCTGGACACCCGGCGCTACCTGCTGGGCTTCATCGTCGTGCTGGGCTTGATCATCGCCATCATCACCGTGGTGGTGGCGCAGCTGAGCTGGCGCGGCTGGGTGTCGGGTGTGCGCGCCATCATGCGCGGCGAAGGGCTGCTGCTGCCGCTGCTGTCCGCTCCGCCGGAGCTCGCGCCCTTCGCCGCCGACCTGCGTGCGCGCCTGCGCGACCTGGAGGACGAATACCGCCGCGCCCAGGGCCCGGACGCCGAATGGAACCCCGCACGGCTGCGTGCGCTGCTGCGCACGCAGTTGCGCGGCGACCAGGTCATCGTCGTGTCCAATCGCGAGCCCTACATCCACGACCGCGGCGACGACGGCATCACCGTGCGCCGCCCGGCCAGCGGCCTGGTGACCGCGGTGGAGCCGGTGATGCGCGCTTGCTCCGGCACCTGGATCGCCCACGGCAGCGGTACCGCCGACCGCGAGGCGGTCGACGAGAACGACCGCGTGCTGGTGCCGCCGGGCAAGAACGACTACGTGCTGCGGCGTCTGTGGCTCACCGAGGAAGAGGAGAACGGCTACTACTACGGCTTTGCCAACGAAGGCCTGTGGCCGCTGTGCCACGTGGCGCACGTGCGCCCGGTGTTCCGCGAATCCGACTGGGAGGCCTACCGCGCGGTGAACCAGCGCTTTGCCGATGCCGTGGTGGCCGAGGCACGCAGCGAAGACCCGGTGGTGCTGGTGCAGGACTACCACTTCGCGCTGCTGCCGGGCATGGTGCGCGAGAAGCTGCCGCGCGCGACCATCCTCACCTTCTGGCACATCCCCTGGCCCAACCCCGAGTCCTTCGGCATCTGCCCCTGGCGGCGCGAGATCCTGCAGGGCATGCTCGGCAGCACCATCCTCGGCTTCCACACGCGCTTTCACTGCAAGAACTTCATCGAGACGGTGGACCGCTTCCTCGAGGCGCGCATCGAGCACGAGCACTCGACCATCACCTTCCAGGAAGAGGAGACCTACGTCGAGGCCTACCCCATCTCCATCGAGTGGCCGAGCGCCGACGCCGAGGCCGCCTGGCCGACGATCGCCGAGAGCCGCTCGCGCGTGTTCGAGCGCCTGAAGCTGCCGCTGGACACGGTGCTCGCCGTGGGCGTGGACCGCTTCGACTACACCAAGGGCATCCTCGAGCGGCTGCATGCGGTGGAGCGCTTCCTCGAGAAGTACCCGGAGTGGATCGGCCGCTTCGTCTTCGTGCAGGTGGCCGCGCCCACGCGCGGTTCGCTGGAGGAGTACCGCTCCTTCCAGGATCGCATCGCACGCACCAGCGACCGCATCAACGAACGCTTCGGCCGCGACGGCTACCTGCCGGTGCACCTGCTCGCCTACCACCACGACCATGACGCGGTGATCGAGCTCTACCGCGCGGCCAACATCTGCATGGTCACCAGCCTGCACGACGGCATGAACCTGGTGTGCAAGGAGTTCGTCGCCGCGCGCGACGACGAGCAGGGCGTGCTCATCCTGAGCCGCTTCGCCGGTGCGGCACGCGAGATGAAGGAGTCGCTGATCGTCAATCCGTACCACGTCGAAGAAACCGCCGACGCGCTGCAGCGCGGCGCCACCATGCCGCCGGCCGAGCAGCACGAACGCATGGCGAGCCTGCGCATGACGGTGCGCGAGTTCAACGTGTTCCGCTGGGCCGGCCGCATGCTGGCCGATGCCGGCCGCTGGCGCCTGCGCCAGCGCATCGAGGAACGTGTGCAGCGCCATCAACCTCCACAAGATGAAACCCCACCTGTTCTCGGCTGAAGGCGAGGCCGCGCTCGCCGCCATCGTCCAGCGGCGCGTGCTGCTGGGCTTCGATTTCGACGGCACGCTCGCGCCCATCGTCCCGCGCCCGGACGACGCGCGCGTTTCGGCCGCCGTGGCGCACACCCTGCAGCGGCTGTCGGCGTTGCGGCCGGTGGCCATCGTCACCGGACGCCGGGTGGCCGACGTCGCCCCGCGCCTGGGCTTCGAGCCGCAGTACATCGTCGGCAACCACGGCGCCGAGGATCCGCACGGCGCACCCATGCCCGCGCTCGACGCCGTGCTGCAGCCGTTGCGCGAGCGCCTGGCCGAGCGTGCCGGCGAACTGCGCACGATGGGCGTACAGGTCGAGGACAAAGGGCATTCGCTTGCGTTCCACTACCGGCTCGCCCGCGATCGCGATGCGGCGTCCGCCTTCATCGACCGGCTGCTCGATCCCGTCGAGCCGGGCCTGGATGTGTTCGGCGGCAAGTGCGTGGTCAACGTCGTCGTGCAGGGTGCGCCGGACAAGGCGGATGCGGTGCACGCACTCATGCGGCGCGCCGGCGCCGAATGCGCCTTCTTCATCGGCGACGACCTCAACGACGAGGCGGTGTTCGAGCGCGCGCCGCCCGACTGGCTGACGGTGCGCATCGGCCGCGAAGGGCCGTCGAGCGCGCGCTACTTCCTCGACGCCACCGCCGAGGTGGCGGCCATGCTGCGCAAGATGCTTGCGCGGCTCGAAGCCGGCGCCTGAGCGCCCTGGTCGACGGGGACAGGCGCCTGCGATGGCCTGCCCGAGCGGCCGGCCTGTGAGCTCGCGCACCACGCGACGGTGCGCCTGAACCTCGAGCCGCGCAGCGAACACGACCCGGGCGGGGAGGATCGCCGCACCATGGCGGAGCTGGCGCCCTTCCAGCCGGGCAGTGCGATCGCCTTCAAGTGGCGACCGGGCGCAATCAGCGCACGTAGCGCCCGCCCGGGCCGTACATCGTGATCTCCACGAACTTCGAGCCGTGGTGGTTGCTCGGGCTGAAGTCGACGGTGTAGCCGCCGAGGTCGGTCTTGCCCATGCCTTCGATGGCGGCCACCAGCGTGTCCGGCGTGACGTTGCGCCCGGCGCGGCGCATGCCCTCGAGCAGGACCCGCAGGTTCAGGTAGCCGAAATAGTGGTCGTAGTCGATGGTCAACTGGGCCGCCTTCATGGAGGCGGTGAAGTCGCGAACCAGGTCGGTCGTCGGTCGCCAGGGGTAGGGGATGAGCTGGGTGAAGGCGAGACCCCGCGCGTCGTCGCCCATGGCGGTGAGCAGCGCCTTGCTGTTGGCGATCGAGATGCAGTACAGCGGCACCCCCAGCAGCTTTCGCGCGTGCTTCACCAGCGGAATCATCGACGGGCCGAAGTTGATGACGATCACCGCCTGCGGCTGCACCCGGGCCAGCGATTCGACGGCTTCCTGCGCGTCCTTGCCGCTCGGGTCCAGCGGCGCGCGCGCGACGATGGTGGCATTGACCTGCTTCATCGCCGCATCCAGCACCGGCAGCATCAGCTGGCCGAGCGGCCCGGTCTGATAGGCCACGCCGATGCGCGTGCGCTGCAGCGTCTCGAGGTTGCGCAGCATCTGCACGACCTCGTCGTAGTAGCTGGCCATCGTCGTGAAGAAATACGGATGGTGCTGGGTGCGCAGCGACGGCGAGCCGGTGTACACGCCGACCAGCGGCACTTTCTTCGCGGCGAGCATGGGCAGCACGGCGCCCACGCTCGCCGTGCTGGCGAGCCCGTACAGCGCCGTGACCTTGTCCCGCTCGATCAGCTGGGTGACGTTGGCCACGGTGCGCTTCGGGTCGTAGGCATCGTCCAGCGTGATCAGGCGCACCGGCCGCCCGCCGACGCCGCCGCGGGCGTTGATGTCGGCGATGGCGAGCGACTGACCCTTGACGACGGCGGTGAAGCTGGGGGCGAGCGGGCCGCTCAGATGGGCGCTCTGGCCGATGAGGATCTCGTCGGAGGCGCGGGCCCAGGCCGGCAGGCCGATGGCCGCGCCCGCGGTGCTGGCGGCCATGGCACCGATGAGGCGGCGGCGGGTGAAGCGTGCAGGGGTGCGGGTCATGGAATCTCCCGGTTGCAATGGCTTGCCACGCGCCGCGGCCCGGCCGGGCGTTGTGACCATTTGTATATTGCGCGCCGCAGCACGGGCGTGCAGGGTAATCCGTCACGGGTGCTGCGGCGCTGCCCCGACCGAATGCCCCGCCCCGTGTATTTCTGCACGGGAGTTCTGGCCGCCGCTGCAACGCTGCGCGGCGAGCCAAACCTGCGTTGGCGCGCGGCTTGAAAAACCGGGCCCCGGCCCGACATCACGCGGGGCCGGGCGCTGGCCCACCGATCCACCTCTGATGCATCCATGGAAAAACAAACGCTCTCCTTCCAGGCCGAGGTCAAGCAGATCCTTCACCTCGTCACGCACTCGCTGTACTCGAACAAGGAAATCTTCCTGCGCGAGCTCGTCTCCAATGCCTCCGATGCCTGCGACAAGCTGCGCTTCGAGGCGCTGAACGACAACGCGCTGTACGAAGACCAGCCCAACCTGGAAGTACGCGTCGCCTTCGACGCCGACGCCAAGACCATCACCATCACCGACAACGGCATCGGCCTGTCGGCCGAGGAAGCGGTGGCCAACCTCGGCACCATCGCCAAGAGCGGCACGCGCGAGTTCATGGCGCGCCTGGAAGGCGACCAGAAGAAGGACGCTCAGCTCATCGGCCAGTTCGGCGTGGGCTTCTACAGCGGCTTCATCGTGGCCGACCGCATCACGGTCGAATCGCGCCGCGCGGGCCTGAAGCCCGAGGAGGGCGTGCGCTGGAGCTCCGAGGGCACGGGCGACTTCGAGGTCGAGAACATCACCCGCGCCGAGCGCGGCACCAGCGTCATCCTGCACCTGCGCGAGGGCGAGGAGGAGTTCCTCTCGGGCTGGAAGCTGAAGTCCATCATCGGCAAGTACTCCGACCACATCTCGCTGCCCATCCTGATGCGCAAGGAGGAATGGGACGCCGAGGCCGGCAAGCAGGTCACGACCGACGAATGGGCGCCGGTCAACAAGGCCGCCGCGCTGTGGACGCGCAACAAGAACGAGATCACGCCCGAGCAGTACGACGAGTTCTACAAGCAGATCAGCTACGACAGCGAGCCGCCGCTCGCGCACACGCACAACCGCGTGGAGGGCCGCAGCGAGTACACCCAGCTGCTCTACATCCCGAAGAAGGCGCCCTTCGACCTGTGGAACCGCGACAAGCGCGGCGGCGTGAAGCTGTACGTCAAGCGCGTGTTCATCATGGACGACGCCGAGGCGCTGATGCCGGTGTACCTGCGCTTCGTCAAGGGCGTGATCGACAGCGCCGACCTGCCGCTGAACGTGAGCCGCGAGCTGCTGCAGGAAAGCCGCGACGTGAAGGCCATCCGCGAAGGCTCGACCAAGCGCGTGCTCTCCATGCTCGAAGGCCTGGCCGACAGCGAGGACGCGGCCGAGCGCGAGAAGTACGCCGCCTTCTGGAAGGACTTCGGCGTGGTGCTCAAGGAGGGCATCGGCGAGGACCACGCCAACCAGGAGCGCCTGGCCAAGCTGCTGCGCTTCGCCTCCACCGAGGCCGACGAGGGCGTGAGCTTCGCCGACTACGTGGGGCGCATGAAGGACGGGCAGGAGGCCATCTACTACGTCACCGCCGACAGCCTGACCGCCGCCCGGAGCAGCCCGCAGCTCGAGATCTTCCGCAAGAAGGGCATCGAGGTGCTGCTGCTCACCGACCGGGTGGACGAGTGGATGCTCAGCCACCTCTTCGAGTTCGACGGCAAGCCGCTGCAAAGCGTGGCCAAGGGATCGGTGGACCTTGGCAAGCTGCAGGACGAGGCCGAGAAGAAGCAGGCCGAAGAAGCGGCCACCGCGTTCAAGCCGGTGCTCGACCGGCTGAAGGAAACGCTCAAGGACCGCGCCAAGGACGTGCGCATCACCACGCGTCTCGTCGATTCACCCGCCTGCCTGGTGGTGGAGGAGGGCGACATGAGCGGCCACCTCGCGCGCCTGCTCAAGCAGGCTGGCCAAAGCGCGCCGGCTTCGCAGCCCATCCTCGAAGTCAATGCCGAACACGCGCTGGTCAAGCGCCTCGAAAGCTCGGAGCACTTCGACGACCTGGCGCATATCCTGTTCGACCAGGCGCTGCTGGCCGAAGGTGGGCAGCTGGAGGATCCGGCGGCCTATGTGCGGCGGGTGAATGCGCTGCTGATCGGCTGACGCATCAGTCGGCCAGCGACAGCGGCGGCTCGGCCATCGCCTCGACCTGTTCGCGCAACTGGATCGCCTGCTGCTGCCAGTAGGCCGATCCGGCGAACCACGGGAAGGCGATGGGGAAGGCCGGGTCTGCCCAGCGCTGCGCGATCCAGGCGCTGTGGTGAAGCATGCGCAGCGTGCGCAGCGGCTCGATCAGGCGCAGCTCGCGCCGGTCGAACTCGGCGAACTGCTCATAGCCCGAGAGCACGGCACGCAGCTGGCGCGCCATCGCGGTGCGCTCGCCCGACAGCAGCATCCACAAGTCCTGCACCGCCGGGCCGTTGACCGCGTCATCCAGGTCGACGAAATGCGGGCCATCGTCGGTCCACAGCAGATTGCCCGGATGGCAGTCGCCGTGAAGGCGCAGCACGTCGGCATCGGCGCAGGCTTCGGCATGGCGCTCGGCCGCGTCCAGCGCGGCATCGGCGGCACTGAACCACAGGGCGCGTGCATCCTGTGGCAGCGCCTCGTGCTGCGCCAGCCAGTCGCGCGCCGCGCGGCCGTACGAGGACACCGTGAGCGTGCGCCGGTGAGAAAACCGCCGCCGGCGACCGACTGTGTGGATGCGGCCGAGAAAGCGGCCGATCCAGGCCAGCGTCTGCGCGTCCTCGAGCTCGGGTGCGCCGCCGGCCCGGCGTGGCATGACGGCGAGGCGGGTGGCCGCGGGTGTGGCCAGGTGCGCGAGCGTGTGGTTCGTGCCGATCACCTTCGCCGCCCCGGGCGCGTCGGCCGCCGCCGTGAGCGCCAGCGGCGCCGCCACGGGAATCTCCTCGGCGGCGAGCTCGAGCGCGAACTGGTGTTCCTCGAGGATCTGGGCATCGCTCCAGCGCCCCGGTCGATAGAACTTGGGCACCACCACGCGCGCATCTTCCAGGAACACCTGGAAGACGCGGTTCTCGTAGGAGTTCAGCTGCAGCAGCCGACCGTCGCCGCGCAGGCCGACGGCATCGAGGGCATCCAGGACGGCCTCGGGAGTGAGACCGGCAAACGGCGTGTGGTCGTCGAACGTGGGATCGGGCGCGGGCATCGGCGCATGCTACGCGCCCTGGCCGGCGGGCTTCAGCCCCGCGGCGAGTCGACGACGATGCCGCCGATGTCGTCGTCCCGCGGCGGCGGGCTGCGCCGCCGGCCAGCGTCGCCGGGCACATTGCCGAACTCGGTGTTGCCGGCGTCCCCGCGGCTGTCGGGCGAGAAGAAGGAGTCCTGGAAGAAGCCGGAGTCCTGCCACAGCGCCGTGCGCTCGGCGCGGCGGTTGGCCACCGTGCTGGCCAGGGTGTCGCGGGCCGAATGCAGCTTCGCCGGCTGCGGCTGGGCGGCATGCGGGGCGCGCGGCGCCGAGCCGTTCTGCGGCACCAGCAGTTGCAGCTCGGCCACCGTCGGCGGGTTGTCCACGGGGCAGCGCAGGTAGCGAACCCGGCAGGCGGCGAGCACCGATTGCTTGATCTGCAGCACGCGGCGTGAGTTGCCGCGGTCGGTGTCCAGGTCGATGGCGGCGAGCACGCGCCCGTTGGCGCTGCACACCGCGAAGGTCACATGGTGCGCGCCCAGCAGCTCGTACCAGTAGCGCACCTCGTTCGGGTCATTGGGCTGGCAAAAGCGCACCAGCGGCAGCTTGGACAGCACGATGTGGTGCGGCAGGGCCTCGCGCAGCAGCCGGTAGACGCGGCGTTCGTCGGTGCTGAACACCGGGCGCGCGGTGAGCGCCCATTCGGTGGGCAGCGGCTTGGCCGCGGGCTTTCGCGCCGGCTTGAGCGTCCACGCCAGGGCCGCCAGCAGCACGGCGCAGAGAACGCTCAGCACGACGATCCATGGAACGGTTTGCATGCTCAAGGCAACCCCAGGCGGCCAGGCCGATGCGGCATAGCCTCGAACTCGAATCAATGTACAGGATGTTACGTGTGCAGCGGGCGTCGGCGCATCCCCCGGGATGCGGCGGAATGCACGTCCACACCTCGGGTGCGCCCGGGATGGAAGGGCCATGCCCGGCCTGTTCCGGGCCTGCACCGCCGGCGCCCCGAGCGTTCGGAGCGCGGAAACTTGCTAGAATCGCCAGCTTTTCCTTTCACAGCCCCAAGGGGAAATGGCAGCCGGCATGCCGGCTGCGCCCGCCTAAGAGGCCACATTCAGAAGTGGCGCCGACCGCGGAGCACAGGGGCTCGAACCAAGCAATCTTCACCATGAAAACCTTCAGCGCCAAGCCGGCCGAAGTGACGCATGAGTGGTTTGTGATTGACGCGACCGACAAGGTCCTCGGACGGGTGGCCAGTGAAGTCGCCCTCCGCCTGCGCGGCAAGCACAAGGCCATCTACACGCCTCACGTCGACACCGGCGACTTCATCGTCGTCGTCAACGCCGACAAGATCCGCGTCACCGGCAACAAGGCCAACGACAAGATCTACTACCGCCACACCGGCTATCCGGGCGGCATCTACGGCACCAGCTTCAAGGACATGCAGGCCAGGCATCCGGGCCGCGCGCTCGAGAAGGCGGTCAAGGGCATGCTCCCCAAGGGGCCGCTCGGCTACGCGATGGTCAAGAAGCTGAAGGTGTATGCCGGTGCCACGCATCCGCACACCGCCCAGCACCCCAAGGCGCTGGAAATCTAAGGAGCGGTGATGATCGGAAATTGGAACTACGGCACCGGCCGCCGCAAGTCTTCGGTGGCCCGCGTGTTCATCAAGAAGGGCACGGGCCAGATCGTCGTCAACGGCAAGCCGGTCCAGGAGTACTTCGGCCGCCAGACGTCGATCATGATCGTCAAGCAGCCGCTGATGCTCACCGCCAACGATGCGGCCTTCGACATCAAGGTCAACGTGCACGGCGGCGGCGAATCCGGCCAGGCCGGCGCGGTGCGCCACGGCATCACCCGTGCACTGATCGACTACGACGCGGCGTTGAAGCCGGACCTGAGCCGTGCCGGCTTCGTCACGCGCGATGCGCGCGAGGTCGAGCGCAAGAAGGTCGGTCTGCACGGCGCGCGTCGCCGCAAGCAGTTCAGCAAGCGCTAAACCGCCTTGCCCCCGGAAAGAGGCCGCCTTTGCGGCCTTTTTCCTTTTTCGAGAGGCACAGTGAGACGCATGCGCTGGAAATTGCTCAAGCGGCGCCTGTCGCTCAGCGCGCCGCGGGTGTCGGTGCGCAGCAGCCTGCCCTGGCCGTTGCGCTGGGCGGCGTTCGCGCTGGTGCTCGGCTTCTCGGCGGCGATCGCAATGTGGGCCTACGAGTTCGGCACCCGCATCTCGGGCGTGGACGACGGCGCCGAGGTCGCCGCCCTGCGCGCCGAGATCGAGCGGCTGAGTCGTGAGCGCGACAGCGCCCTGGCCGTGGCCAACACCGCCGACAGCCTGCTGAAGGCCGAACACGCCGCCCAGGAGCGCCTGGCGCAGCAGGTGCGCCAGCTGCAATCGGAGAACCTCGCGCTGCAGTCTGACCTCGCGCTGTTCGAGCGGCTCGTGCCGGCGGCCTCGGGCAGTTCGGTGAAGATCCGCGGCGTGCAGGTCGAAGTGCGCGCGCCGGGGCGGCTGCACTACCAGGTGCTGGCCATGCAGGCAGGCAAGAACCCGCGTGAATTCCGCGGCCGGCTGGAGCTGACGCTGATCGGCACCCGGGACGGGAAAGCCTGGAATTTCGTGCCGCATTCCGCGCCCGATTCGCTGCGAATGAAACAGTACGCGCGAATCGAAGCGGTGGCCGACTATCCGAGCGACGCGGTGCTAAAAACCGTGCAGATCAGGGTCTTGGACAGCAAGGGAGCCGTGCGCGCGCAGCATTCCGCCAAGCTCTGAGCGCCCCATCCTCTTGCCGGAGACGTCCATGTTCGCCAAGAACAAGCAGCCGCCCATTCGTTCGCTCATCGGCGAAGGCACGGTCATCCAGGGCGAGCTGCGCTTTTCCGAAGGCCTGCGCATCGATGGCGAGATCCAGGGCGACGTGGTCGCCGGCGGGCCCAGCAGCATCGTCGTCATCAGCGAAAAGGCCAGGATCACCGGCCGGGTCCAGGCCTCGCACATCATCGTCAACGGCCGCATCGAGGGCCCCATCGAATGCGACCAGTTCCTCGAACTGCAGCCCAAGGCGTCGATCACCGGCGACATTCGCTACGAGGTGCTGGAAATGCACCAGGGCGCCAAGGTCGATGGCGAGCTTCGCCCGATCAAGGCCGAAGAGAAACCCGCCTTGAAACTCGCGACGGGGAACGACGGATAATTGCGCCCTGAGCCACAAGGAGTCCTCATGAGTGCTGTTGCCGACCATCTCCAGACCTCTGCCCCCGTCGAGGAGCCGCCCGCGCCGCTGGTGTTCACCGACAGCGCGGCCGCCAAGGTCAAGGAACTCGTCGACGAGGAAGGCAACCCCGATCTCAAGCTGCGCGTGTTCGTGCAGGGCGGCGGTTGTTCCGGCTTCCAGTACGGCTTCACCTTCGATGAAGTCGTGAACGAAGACGACACGCAGATGGGCAAGAACGGTGTCACCCTGCTGATCGACTCGATGAGCCTGCAATACCTGATGGGCGCCGAGATCGACTACAAGGACGATCTGCAGGGTGCGCAGTTCGTCATCAAGAACCCGAACGCCACCACCACCTGCGGTTGCGGCTCTAGCTTCTCCTGAAGCCGGCGCACTCACCGCAAGTCACGAGGCCACCGCGAGGTGGCCTTTTTCATGACCGTCGTGCGCTCGAACCGCCGGGATACAGCGCGCCGAGCACGCGCTCGCCGGCTGCGCCGGTGACCGCCACCAGGTTGCCCGGCAGGCGCTCGACAAAAGCCCGTGCAAGCCACGCGAAGGCCGCGGCCTCGACCTGCTGCGCGCCCAGGCCCGCTTCGTCGGTGGTGCGGACCGTCTTGCCGGGCAGCAGCGCGGCGATGCGCCGGCGCAGGTGGGCGTTGCAGGCGCCGCCTCCGCACAGCAGCACCTGGGCGGCATCGGCGGCATGGCTGCTGATGGCGGCGGCGCAGCTTGCCGCGGTGAGTTCGGCCAGCGTCGCCTGCACATCCTGCGCGGCGGCCGACGACGCTCGCGGCACGGTGCGCAGCAGAGCGTCCAGCCAGCCGGGGTTGAACAGGTCCCGCCCCGTGCTCTTCGGCGGCGGCTGCTGGAAATAGGGCTCGGCCAGCATCGCCTGCAGCAGCGCCGGCAGCACCTGGCCGCCGGCGGCCCAGGCGCCGTCGCGGTCGAAGGGCTGGCCGGTGTGCAGCCGGCACCAATGGTCCATGAGCGCGTTGCCGGGGCCGCAGTCGAAGCCGCCGGTGCGGCCGTCGGCGTGCAGCACCGTCAGGTTGCTGATGCCGCCGAGGTTGACGACGGCCACCGCCTCGCCCGAGCGGCCGAACATCGCCCGATGAAACGCCGGCACCAGCGGCGCGCCCTGGCCGCCGGCGGCGACATCACGCGAGCGAAAGTCGGCCACCACGTCGATGCCGGTCAGCTCGGCGAGCAGCGCAGGGTTGTTCAGCTGAAGCGTGTAGCCGGTGCCGTCGAAGGCGCCGGGGCGGTGGCGCACCGTCTGTCCGTGGGCGCCGATGGCGCGGACCTGCGCCGGCGTTGTGCGTGTGGCGGCAAGCAGCCGCTGCACCGCCCGCGCATACAGGCGCGCGAGCGCATTGGCCGCAAGCGCCGCGCGGTGCAGTTCGTCGTCGCCGGAGTTGTTCAATGCCAGCAGCTCTTCGCGCAGCGCCGCGGGCATGGGCTCACTCGAGTGTCCGATGAGGGCGAGCGGCCGGCCGACGCCGGCGTGCGGGTCGAAGTCGATGAGCGCCGCATCCACGCCGTCGAGCGAGGTGCCCGACATCAGCCCGATAAAGCGCTCGCCCATGGTCGTGTCCTCAGCCGGCACGCGTGCCTTGGAAAAGAACAAGGCCCGCGCAGCGGGCCTTTGTCGGCATCGGGGGCATGCCGGTGTGCGCTATTCGGCGTAGGCGCCGGTGCGGGCCATGACCTCGGCCGCTTCGAGCTGCGCCTTGAAGCTGCGCGCGAGCGCGGCGAAGCGGGCCTTGGACTGCGGCGCGAGCTCGACCGTCTCGGACGACTTGGCAATCGTCAGCGGGTTGTGCTGCACGCCGTTGACCTTGACCTCGAAGTGCAGGTGCGGGCCGGTGGCCCAACCGGTCGCGCCGACGGCGCCGATGTGCGTGCCCTGCTCGACCCGCTGGCCGCGCTTGACGTGGATGCGGCTCAGATGGGCATACAAGGTGGAGCGGTTGTTGTTGTGCTTGACCACCACCACGTTGCCGTAGCCGTTCTGCCAGCCGGCGAACTCGACAATCCCGTCGCCCACCACGCGCACCGGCGTGCCGGTGGGGGCGGCGTAGTCCACGCCCTTGTGCTTGCGCCAGGTCTTGTGGATGGGGTGCATGCGCATCGAGAAGCCGGAGGTGATGCGCGAGAACTCCATGGGGCTCGCCAGGAACGCGCGCTTCTTGCTGCGCCCGTCCATGTCGTAGTAGCCGCCCTTGCCGCCGTTGAGCGGGTCCTTGAACCAGACGGCCGAATAGGTCTTGCCGTTGTTCAGGAACTCGGCGGCCAGCACGCGGCCCGAGGCCTGGTTCCAGGTGATGGGCTCGCCGTCGGCGGTGAGCGCCTCGTAGAGCACGGTGAAGCTGTCGCCGCGGCGCAGCTCGCGGCGGAAGTCGATGTCGGTGGCGAAGATCTCGGCCATCTGGATGGCCACGGTGTCCGGGATGTGCGCTTCGTCGGTGGAGGCGAACAGCGAATGCGTGATGTGGCCGCTGCCCAGGCGCACCTGGGACGCCAGAGGCGCCGTCTCCACCTTGGCGCTCAGCACGCCGTCCTCGCGTTCGACCACCACGCGGGTGAAGTGCGTGCCGAACTGCTCCGACTGCTCGGCGGCATAGCGGGCGACGAGCTGGGTCAGCCGCCCGGACGCATCGGTGCGTGCCTGCACCATCTTGCCGGGGCGCCCCGTGAGCACCTTGCGCGCCACCGGGTCGTTGCGCAGAAAGCCGGCCGCGTCGGCGTCGGAGACGTTCAGGCGCTGCAACAGCGAGTCGGCGGTGTCGCTCGCGCGGGTGAGGTCGCTGCGGTAGAGCTCGAGCTCGTGCTGCGCCAGGGCTTCGAGCTGCGCTTCGATGCCCTCCGGGGTGACGCTTTCCGTCACCGTCTGGCGAGGCAGGTCGCTTGCGTCCGGTGCCAGCGGCGCGATGCCGAAGGCCGTGGCGCCAAAACCGGCGAGGCAGACGACCACGGCGGTGGTGATCCCGCGCCCATGGCGTTCGAGGAACGCCTGCGCCTGCCCGGAAGCTTTGATCGCCATGCGATCGATGGAATCCAGCGGTGTCAATTCAGTCTGGAGCCTTGCAGCTCATCGGTGGCCCTGGGCGCTTGCACAGCGGGCCGTGGTTGCTGTTCGCGGCATGGAGCGTCCACTAGAATCGCGCGCTCTCCAGGGGCCACGCCGGAGTCGTTTCGGGGCGTGCCCGCTTCCGGCCAATCGGCGACGCGCAGTATAACGAGCGTATCGCCCGCGCAACACAGGGCTAGCCCGGTGTCGGCCCTGCCTTGCAAGCCGCTGTCATGTCCCATTCCGTCGACTCGAACTCTGTTGGTACGGCTCAAACGCTCGCCGTTTCTTATCCGGTGACCGACAGCGTGCGACACGCGATGACGGTCTCGCTGCGTGGCTGTGACGAACTCTTACCAGAGAACGACTGGCTCACGAAGCTGGCACGCTCGGAAGCAACAGGCGTGCCATTGCGCATCAAGCTCGGCCTGGATCCGACCGCGCCGGACATCCACCTCGGCCACACCGTCGTGCTCAACAAGATGCGCCAGCTCCAGGACCTGGGGCACACCGTCATCTTCCTGATCGGCGACTTCACGTCCATGATCGGTGACCCCTCGGGGCGCAACGCGACGCGGCCGCCGCTCACGCGCGAGCAGATCGAGGCCAATGCGAAGACCTACTATCGGCAGGCCAGCCTCGTGCTTGACCCCGAAAAGACGGAGATTCGCTACAACTCCGAATGGAGCGACCCGCTGGGCGCGCGCGGCATGATCGAGCTGGCGGCCAAGTACACCGTGGCTCGCATGATGGAGCGCAACGACTTCCACGAGCGCTTCACCGCCGGCACGCCGATCTCGGTGCACGAGTTCCTCTACCCGCTGATGCAGGGCTACGACTCGGTGGCGCTGCGCGCCGACCTCGAGCTCGGCGGCACCGACCAGAAGTTCAACCTGCTGGTGGGTCGTGCGCTGCAAGGCGAATACGGCCAGGAGCCGCAGTGCATCCTGACCATGCCGCTGCTCGAAGGGCTGGACGGCGTCGAAAAGATGTCCAAGAGCAAGGGCAACTACATCGGCATCACGGAGCCGGCGAACGACATGTTCGCCAAGCTGCTGTCCATCAGCGACACGCTGATGTGGAAGTACTTCACCTTGTTGAGCTTCCGTTCTGAGGCGGAGATCGCGGCGCTCAAGGCGGAGGTCGATGCCGGGCGCAACCCCAAGGACGCCAAGGTGATGCTCGCCAAGGAGATCACCACGCGCTTTCACAGCGCGGCGGCGGCCGATGCGGCAGAAGCCGATTTCCAGCACCGTGCACGCGGGGGTGTGCCCGACGAGATCCCCGAGGTGGCCCTCGGCGGTGCGCCGCTGGGCCTCGGCGCCCTGCTCAAGCAGGCGAACCTGGCGCCGTCCAGCAGCGAAGCCATGCGCCTGGTCGACGGCGGCGGCGTGCGCATCGACGGTGCGGTCGTCAGCGACAAGGGTCTGAAGCTCGCTGCCGGCACCTATGTCGTGCAGGTGGGCAAGCGCAAGTTCGCGCGGGTGACGCTCGCGGCATGAGCGCCGCCGCAGCGTCGCGCCCGAGGCCTTGAAGCCGCCGGTGGAGCAGGCGCGAGCGCCCTGGTCGGCCAGGACCTGGCTGATGCTGTCGGCCGGCGTGGCGCTGGTCACCATCACCGCGAAGACGCTGGCCTGGTGGCTGACCGGCTCCATCGGCCTGCTGTCGGACGCGATGGAGTCCATCGTGAACCTCGCGTCAGCCCTCTTCGGGCTGCTGATGGTGTCGATCGCCCACCGGCCGGCCGACGAAGATCACCCCTTCGGCCACACCAAGGCCGAGTACTTCGCAAGCGGCTTCGAGGGTTTGCTCATCGTCGCCGCGGCGGCGGCCATCGTCTGGGCCGCGCTGCCGCGGCTGTTCGATCCGCAGCCGCTGCAGCAGCTGGGCTGGGGCCTGGCGCTGACCGTGGCCAGTTCGGCACTCAACGGCGTGTTCGCGTGGCGCATGCTGGCCGCGGCGCGTGTGCTGCGCTCGGTGGCGCTCGAGGGCGATGCGCGCCATCTGTTCGCCGACGTCTGGACCTCGGCCGGCGTCGTCAGCGGCGTGCTGCTGGTGATGCTCACCGGCTGGCTGTGGCTGGACGCGCTGATCGCCATCGGCGTGGCGGTCTACATCCTGCGCGAGGGCAGCCGCCTGTGGTGGGGCGCGGTCGAAGGCCTGATGGACCGCGCGGCCGAGCCGGAGGTGCTGGCGCGCATCGAGGCGACCTTGCTGCGCTTCGACGACCCGGCCATCCGCTTTGACCACGTGATCACCCGGCGCGCCGGGCGGCGCCACTTCGTCGACCTGCACATGCACATGCCGGGGCAGTGGTCGCTCGCGCGCGCCGCGGCGCTGCGCTCGAAGGTGGAGCAGGCGCTGATGGCCGCGCAGCCGGGGCTGCGCGCGACGATCGAGGTGCTGCCCACCGATGTGGAGACACGTTTTTCCGACGAGGAGCCTGCGCCGTGATCGCGCTGGTGCAACGGGTGCGCGAAGCGCGGGTGGAGATCGCCGCACGCATCGCCGGCGAGATCGGCGCGGGGCTGCTGGTGTTTGTGTGCGCCGAACCGGGCGACACCGAGGCGGCCGCCGACCGGCTGGTGCACAAGCTGCTCAAGCTGCGCATCTTCAGCGACGACGCGGGCAAGATGAACCGCAGCCTGGCCGACGTGGGCGGCGGCCTGTTGATCGTCAGCCAGTTCACGCTCGCGGCCGACACCACAGGCGGCAACCGGCCGAGCTTCACCGGTGCGGCGCCGCCGGCACTGGGCCGCCAGCTCTACGAGCGGGTGCTGGCGACCGCGCGCGCAGTGCATCCGCACGTCGCCAGCGGCGAATTCGGCGCCGACATGCAGGTGCATCTGATCAACGACGGACCGGTGACCATTCCGATCACCTTGCGTTGAAGCAGCCAGCCGCGGCCGGCACAAAAGAAAACGGCCGCGCATGCGGCCGTTCGTGATCAGGCGCGGTATGCCTCAGTCGGCGTATTGCCCGGCGGCCTTGATGACGGGGCCCCATTTCTCGATCTCGGCCGCCACGAACTTCTTGTGGTCGGCGCTGTTCACGCGGGCGTCGTTCACGATCACCGCGCCGAGCGCTTCCTGGCGCTTGACGAAGTCGGCATCGGCCAGCGCCACCTTCAGCGCGGCGTTGACCTTGTCGATCACGGCTTGCGGCGTGCCCTTGGGCGCGTACAGGCCGTGCCAGACGCTGACGTTGAAGCCCTTGAGGCCGGACTCGTCCAGCGTGGGCAGCTTGGCGAGCGCCGGGATGGTCAGGCGCTGGGCCGTCGTCACCGCATAGGCCTTCACCTTGCCCGCTTCGATCTGGCCGGTGGTGTTGGTGGTCTGGTCGCACAGCAGGTCCACCTGGCCGCCGAGCAGGTCGGTGATGGCCGGGGCGGTTCCCTTGTACGGAATGGTCTGCATCTCGACCTTGATGGTGCTCATGTAGAGCAGGCCGCACAGGTGCGAGGCGGCGCCCAGGCCGGCGTTGGCGAGGTTGACCTGGCCCTTGCTCGAGGCGATCCACTTGGCCAGCTCGGCGTAGTTGTTCGCCGGCAGGTTGGGCCTGCCGATGAGCGTCATCGGCACCTCGTTGATCATGCCGAGGTACTCGAAGTCCTCCAGCGGCTTGTACTGCAGGTTGCGGTACAGCGCCGGCGCGGTGCTCATGCCGATGTGGTGCAGCAGCAGGGTGTAGCCGTCGGCCGAGGCCTTGGCGACCTTGGTGGCGCCCAGCGTGCCGCCGGCGCCGCCCACGTTCTCGATGACGATGGTCTGGCCGCCGAGCGGCTTGCGCAGCGCTTCGGCCAGGTCACGTGCGACCTTGTCGGTCGGGCCGCCGGCCGAGAAGGGCACGACGATGGTGACGGGCTTCTCGGGATAGTCGGCCAGCGCAAGCGGAGCGGTGAGGACGGCGGCGGCGGCCAGAAGAACGCGTTTCATGGACAGGCTCTCGACGGGAGTGACGGTGCCTGGATTCTCTGCATCGCCTGCGCGCGCGCCATGTCGGGAACTACGTAAGGGGCTTGCGCGCACGCAAGCTGCCGTGGGGCCTTAGTCGTAGCGCCGCGCGTCCTCGATGACCTTGCCGTCGTTGGGCAGGCTGCCCGGCGCATGCAGCTCCACCTCGGCGCGCAGCTTGGTGACCTCGCGCACCGCATCGGCCACACGCGCGGCCAGCCCGTCGGGCGCGGCGTCCGTCTCCACCTGCAGCGTCATGCGGTCGCTGGCCATCTCGCCGCTGACCACGAGCCGCGCGCGTGCGACCTCTGGAAAGCGGCGCACGATCTCGGCCACCTGGCTCGGGTGCACGAACAGGCCGCGCACCTTGGCCGTCTGGTCGGCGCGGCCCATCCAGCCCTTGATGCGCCCGTTGGTGCGCCCGGTGGGGCAGGGGCCGGCGAGCACGGCGGAGAGGTCGCCGGTGCCGAAGCGGATCAGCGGGTAGTCGGGGTTGAGCGTGGTGACGACCAGCTCGCCGACCTCGCCCTCGGCCACCGGATCGCCGGTGCCCGGGCGCACGATCTCCACGATCACGCCTTCGTCGAGCACCAGGCCTTCGCGCGCGGCGGTCTCGTAGGCGATGAGGCCGATGTCGGCGGTGGCGTAGCTTTGCATCGCCTCGATGCCGCGCTGCTGCAGCCAGCGGCACAGCGAAGACGGAAAGGCCTCGGCGCCGAGCGAGGCTTTGGTGAGCGAGGGCAGCGCGATGCCGAGCTCGTCGGCCTTCTCGAGCAGGATCTTCAGGAAGCTGGGCGTGCCGGCATAGGCGCTGGGCCGCAGGTCGGCCATGGCCTGCAGCTGCTGCTCGGTCTGGCCGATGCCGGCCGGAAAGACCGTGCAGCCCAGCGCATGCGCACCGCTTTCCATCATCGCGCCGGCCGGGGTGAAGTGATAGGCGAAGGCGTTGTGCACCAGGTCGCCGGCACGCACGCCGGCGGCATGCAGCGCGCGCGCCATGCGCCAGTAGTCGCGCGCGCGGCCCTCGGGTTCGTACAGGCCGCCGGGCGAGGCAAAAACGCGCAGCGCGGCCTGCCCCGCAGCGGCGCGGCCGCGTCCCCAGCCGATGGTCGCGAAGCCGCCGAAGGCGTCGTCGGCCCGGCCAGCCTTTTGCAGCGCGGCGAGTTCGCTCTTTCGCGTCACGGGCAGGTGTGCGAGGGTTTCACGGCTCGTCACCGCATCGGCGTCCACGCCGTCGAGCACGCGCGCCATGGCGGCGGAGTTGGCCTGGGCGTGGGCGATCTGCCGCGGCAGGGCCTGCATCAGCGCCTCTTCACGCTGTTCGGGCGAACGGGTTTCCAGCGCGTCGTAGAAATCGTTCATGAGCGCCTCTCGCACGCGGAGCCGCAATGAATGCTCTGCATCGTCAATCCTCGTCCGTCCAGCGCGCGAGGCGCTTCCTGGTCTCGTCGACGAACTTGCGCACGTCGGCACCGTTGTTCAGCGTGAAGCGCTCCCACTCGGGCGACATCGCCGGCCGCTTGACCAGGCGTGCGTTGATGGCCCCGGCCTCCACCGCCAGCTCGACCACGCGCCGGCCTTTCAGCTCGAAGCGCGGCTTGCCGTCCACCGCACGCTCGGCCAGCGGGCGCAGGTCGCGCAACTGGCGGCGCAGGGTGATCAGCGCCTCGTCCGGCTTGAACGGCGGCGGCGCGAAGAAATCGTCGCCCGCGCTCATGCCAGCCACCTCTTGCGCCGCTTGTAGCTCTTGACGTCGCGAAAGCTCTTGCGGTCGCCGCCACCCATGCCGAGGTAGAACTCCTTCACGTCCTCGTTCTCGGCCAGCGACTTTGCCTCGCCGTCCATGACGATGCGCCCGTTCTCGAGGATGTAGCCATAGTCGGCATAGCGCAGCGCCATGCTGGTGTTCTGCTCGGCGAGCAGGAAGGTGGTGCGCTCCTTGGTGTTCAGGTCCTTCACGATCTCGAACACCTCCTCGACGATCTGCGGCGCGAGGCCCATGGACGGCTCGTCGAGCAGCACCATCTTCGGGTCCGCCATCAGCGCGCGGCCGATGGCGCACATCTGCTGCTCGCCGCCCGAGGTGTAGGCGGCCTGCGAGCTGCGCCGCGTCTTCAGGCGCGGGAAGTAGGCGTAGACCTTGTCCAGCGTCGCGGCCACCGCGGCCTTGCCGTCGCGCCGCGTGTAGGCGCCGGTCATGAGGTTCTCCTCGATGGTGAGGTGGGCGAAGCAGTGCCGGCCTTCCATTACCTGCACCACGCCGCGGTTGACCATGTCGGAGGTGGTGAGCCGCTCGATGCGCTCGCCGCGCAGCTCGATGCTGCCCTTGGTCACCTCGCCGCGCTCGCCCGCGAGCAGGTTCGACACCGCGCGCAAGGTCGTCGTCTTGCCCGCGCCGTTGCCGCCCAGCAGCGCCACGATGCGCCCTTCCGGCACCTGCAGCGAAACGCCCTTCAGCACGAGGATCACGTGGTTGTAGATGACCTCGATGCCGTTGACGTTGAGAAGAATGTTGCTCATGCCTTGCCCTTGACTCGCTCGAACGCCGCACGCGGCGCTCGAGCGAGGGCTCCGAAGGAGCCCGCCAGATCAAGCACGCGCCGCGGAACCGGCTCTGCCGGGCCGCTGGCGCGGCCCCCCTCGAGGGGGAGCGGCGTGAGCCGCTCCGGGGGGTGGTCAGTGCTGCCAGCGCTGAGGCGAAGCCTCAGCTCTGGCAGTCCTCCGGCGACCGCCGCTCGATCTTCTTCTCGGCCGCGTACTTGTCCGCCGCGGCGCGGATCATCGGCCGCAGGATCTGCGAGTCGGCCTCGTACCAGTCGGAGCTGAAGTTCCACTTGTTGCCGTCCCAGGTGTGGATGCGCGCCCAGGTCGAGCCCATGTGGTCGCGGCACGAGGTCTGGATCGGCCGCAGCGCGCCCGCGAAGCCCAGGGCGTCGAGCTTGGCCTGGTCCAGCGCCAGGTTCTCGAAGCCCCAGCGCACCTGCTCGCCGGTCATCACCTGGCCCTTGCCGAAGCGCTCCTGCGCGCGGCGGATGGCTTCGTGGCTGAGCATCTGGATGATCACGCCGCGGGTGTAGAGCACCGAGCCGACCTCGTCGCGCGGGCCCGTGCCCTGGCCCTTGTCGTGCACGTGCTTGAGGATCTCCTGGATCACCTTCTGGTCCTGGCCGGAGGTGTTGAGCGCCAGGGCGTTGTAGCCCTTGGCGCCGGCGCCCACGTCCTTCACATCGGGCTCGGCGCCCGACCACCACACGCCGTACATCTTCTCGCGCGGGTAACCGGTGGCCTGGGCTTCCTTGAGCGCGGTGGAGTTCATCACGCCCCAGCCCCACAGGAGCACATAGTCCGGGCGGCTCTGGCGCACCTGCAGCCAGGCCGACTTCTGCTCCACGCCGGGCGCGGTCACCGGCACGAGCTGCAGCTCGAAGCCGTGCATCTTGCTGCGCTCCTGCAGCAGCGGGATGGGCTCCTTGCCGAAGGGGCTGTCGTGGTAGACGAGGGCGATCTTCTTGCCCTTGA
>JBIQKU010000015.1:0-31843 GCA_044506225.1 Rubrivivax sp.
GGCATGGTGCTTCGCCAGGCGCGCGCGCAGGTCGGTGGCGCCGAGATAGGCCTCGCGCGCTTCGCGAATGCTCTTCAGGCCGAACTCCTCGACGAAGATGTGCGGCGCGAGCACCACCGCGCCGGCCATGCGCTCGCTGAAATGCGCGGCGTGGATGAGCGCGATGGAGCCGCCGTCGCTGTGGCCGAAGAGCAGGTAGGGCGTGCGCACGTCCAGCGCCTGCAGCAGCGCCGGCAGCAGTTCGAGCGCCTGCACATGCATGTAGTCCGTGTCCCAGTGCTCGTCGGGCGCACGCGGCGTGGAGCGGCCGTAGCCCGGGCGCGAGTACACCAGGCCACGGCGGCCCAGCGCTTCGCACAGCGTGGCGGGAAAGTCTTTCCAGGCCGACACCGATCCCAGCCCTTCGTGCAGGAACACGATGAGCGGGCCGGGGGCGTCCTTGCGGCCGACCCAGCGGTGTTCGATCTCGAACCGGCGGCCGGCGGCCGCCACGCTCACGCGCTGCGTATCCATCAGGCGGTGCGCGGGGCGCTGTGCCGCTCGGCGTCGCGCAACCGGAATCGCTGGATCTTGCCGGTGGCCGTCTTCGGCAGCTCGTCGACGAAGGCGAGCTGGCGCGGGTATTTGTGCGGCGCGAGTCGGGCCTTGACGAAGGCCTTGAGCTCTTCGGCCAGCGCGTCGCCGGCGCGGCTCGGGTCCTTGAGCACCACGAAGGCCTTGGCGCGTGTCAGGCCCTCGGCATCGTCCACGCCGATCACCGCGGCTTCGAGCACCGCATCGTGCTGCATCAGCGTCGACTCGACCTCGAAGGGCGAGACGTACTGGCCGCTCACCTTGAGCATGTCGTCGCTGCGACCGGCGTAGATGTAGTAGCCGTCGGCATCGCGGAAATACTTGTCGCCGCTCTTGGTCCAGGCGCCCTGGAAGGTCTCGCGGCTTTTCTCGCGGTTGCCCCAGTACATCAGCGCGGCGGAGGGGCCGCGGATGTAGAGGTCGCCGACCTCGTCGGCGCCGGTGAGCACCTGGCCGTGTTCGTCGCGCAGCTCGACCTCGTAGCCGGGCACCGGCTTGCCCGTGCTGCCGTAGCGCACGTCGCCGGGGCGGTTTGACAGGAAGATGTGCAGCATCTCGGTGGAGCCGATGCCGTCGATGATCTCGGCGCCGAAGCGTGCGGTGAAGCGCTCGCCGATCTCGCGCGGCAGCGCCTCGCCGGCCGAGGAACACAGCCGCAGCGCCACCTGGCTCTTCTGCGGCAGATTCGGCGAGGCCAGCATGCCGGCATAGCCGGTGGGCGCACCGAAGAACACGGTCGGCTGGTGCTTGATCCAGCGCTCGAACACCGCGTCCGGCGTGGGCCGCCCGGCCAAGAGCACCACGGTGGCGCCCACCGACAGAGGAAAGCTCAGTGCGTTGCCCAGCCCGTAGGCGAAGAACAGCTTGGCCGCGGAGAAGCACACATCCTTTTCCGTCAGGCCCAGCACCGGCCGCGCATACAGCGCCGCGGTGGCGTAGAGGTTGCCGTGGGTGTGCACCGTGCCCTTGGGGCGACCGGTGGAGCCGGAGGAATACAGCCAGAAGCCGATGTCGTCGCCGCCCGTGTCGGCCGGCGCCGCGTCAGCCGGCTGCGCCTGCAGCCAGGTGCGGAAGTCGCGTGCGCCGGCGGGCAGTGCGGTGCTGCCGCCGGCCACCAGCAGGTGGGCGACCTCGTGCTTGCCGCCTTCCATCGCCGACTGCAGCGTCGGCAGCAGCGCGCCCGAGACCAGCGCCGCCTGCGCCCGGCTGTGGGCCAGCATGTAGCCGTAGTCGGCCGCGGTCAGCAAGGTGTTGACAGCCACCGGCACCACGCCGGCATACAGGCAGCCGAGAAACGCCACCGGCCAGTCGATCGTGTCGTGCATGAGCAGCAGCACCCGCTCTTCGCGGCGCAGGCCGAGCGCGCGCAGGCCGCTCGCGCAGCGGCGGACGCGGTCGGCCAGTTCGCCGTAGCTCAGGCTGCCTTCGTCGTCGATGTAGGCCGCCTTGGTGCTGCGCTGCGCGTTGATCTCGATCAGGTGGCGGGCGAAGTTCAGGCGCTCCGGCATGGGGCTGACTTCAGACGGACTGCGGCTCATGCGTCTCTCTCTCCAGGACCACAGGCGGTGCGCAAGGTGTGACCCAACGCAAGGCAGCTTGTGGAAATTTAGTGCATGTACGAAACTTAAGCCGTAAAATTCGCCGCGTCAAGCAATATATTGCATATGCGGGTTAGCCCTTAGCCCCGTCAGACCTCACTCAGCATGGACGAATTCGAGCTTCCGTTGGCCGAGCGCGCCGCGGCCGAACCGCGTGCCGGCGGCGAGCGCGACCCGTTCCTCGTGGCCCTGGGCGAACGGGTGCGTTCGCTGCGCGCGCGCCGCGGCATCACCCGCCGGGCGCTGTCCACCGCGTCCGACGTCTCCGAGCGCCACCTGGCCAACCTCGAGCTGGGCATGGGCAACGCCTCCATCCTGGTGCTCCGGCAAGTGGCCCGGGCACTCGGTTGCGAGCTGGCCGAGCTGCTGGGCGACGAGACGGCGGGTTCGCCCGAATGGCTGCTGATCCGCGACCTGCTGCGCGGGCGCAGCGACGAGGACCTGCGCCGCGGCCGCCTGGCGCTGACCGAGCTGTACGGCCAGGCCGGCCCGCCGGACGCGCGGCTCGCGCGCATCGCACTCATCGGGCTGCGCGGCGCCGGCAAGTCCACGCTCGGGCAGAAGCTCGCCGAGGACATGGACGTGCCCTTCGTCGAGCTCAACCACGAGATCGAACGTGTGGCCGGCTGCGGGCTGGGCGAGATCCACAACCTGCTCGGCCCGAGCGCGTACCGGCGCTATGAACGCCGCGCGCTGGAGGAAGCCATCCAGCTCTATCCCGATGCGGTCATCGCCACGCCCGGCGGCGTGGTGTCGGACCCGGCCAACTTCAACCTGCTGCTGGCGCATTGCTACACCGTCTGGCTCAAGGCACGACCCGAGGAGCACATGCAGCGTGTGGTGGCCCAGGGCGACCTGCGGCCCATGGCCGGCAACCAGGAGGCGATGGAGGACCTGAAGCGCATTCTGGCCGGCCGCGCCGCCTTCTACGGCAAGGCCGACATCAGCGTGGACACCAGCGGCCGCAGCGCCGACGAGGCGTACGCCGAGTTGCGCCAGGCCCTGCAGGGCGTGCTGCGGCGCTAGGTCGGCCGGGCCCTCGGTGCGCCGTCCGCGGCGCCGGCACATGCAGCATCTTGCGCAGCGCCGCGGGCCGTCATGCGGCGGCGGCGCCCTCCGTCGCCTGCAGCCAGTCGAGCACGGCCGCGTTGAAGGCCGGGGCGCGGTGATGCATGACCCAGTGGCCGGTGGGCAGCGCGACCACACGGTGGTCGGCGCGCTGCGCCAGCAACTCGAGCCATGACGGCGAATGGAACATGAAGGGCTTGCGCTCGCCGTAGACGAAGAGCATGGGGCAGGCCGGCTCGACCGGCAGGCGCTGCCTGTAGCCGCCGTGGCTGCCGGTCCAGGCGATGTCGTAGGGAAAGTTCATGCACGCGCCCACATGCGCCGGATCGGCCGGTGCGCGGGCGAGCCGGGCCATGCGCCGGGTCATCGCGTCGCCCGTGCGCCCGCCGATGCGCCAGGCGGCGAGCAGCCAGCCCTGGTAGACGAGCGTCATCGCCTTGGCCTTCGCGCTCAGCGAGCGCACATGCGCTGTGGAGCCGGCATCCCCCACGTCCGCACCGACGATGCGCTGAACCCGCGCCGGATGGCGCATCGCGTACTCGTAGCCGAAGAGGCAGCCCCAGTCGTGCAGCAGCAGGATCACCGGCCGCTGCGGCGAGGTGGTGTCCACCACCCGGGCGATGAAGGCGACCATCTCGTCGAGCGACAGCGCGCCCCGGGGGCGACGCACGTCGAAGCCCGGCAGCGTGAAGCGCACGCAGCGGTAGTGCGGCGAGAACGCGGCCACCTGCGCGTCCCACAGCCGGTAGGTGTCGGGCCAGCCGTGCAGCATCACGATCGTGTGGGGGCCATCGCCCTGCACATGCAGTTCGGTGTCGTCGATGCGCAGCGGGGCGTCGGTCATGGGATGGTCACCAAGGGGGGAAGTCGCGAGCCTGCCACAGCTTCGGCCGGCGGCGGCAGCCGGTGTCCCGCACGCCAGCGCGGTGGCATCCGACCTATGATGTTTTCGCATTCCGTCTCATCCCCACCCACCGCTTCCGGAGGACGAACACATGTACACGCGAATCCTGGTTCCCGTCGATGGCTCGACCTTTTCCGAATGCCTGATCAGCCCGGCGTCGGCCATCGCCCGCGCGTCGGGAGCCGAACTGGCGCTGCTTCGTGTCGTCGAGGACGCCAAGGAGCAGGCGGCCGCCAAAAGCTATGTTGAACGGCTGGCGGCCGACGCCGGCGCCAAGGCGCTGTGCCAGCCGGCGGAGGGTGGCGTGGCGGCCACCATCCGCGAGGAGGCGCGGCGTGTGCCCGGCACCCTGGTGGCCATCTGTTCGCATGCACGCAGCGGCGCCGGCCAGGCCATCTTCGGCAGCGTGGCGCTCGAGGTGCTGCGCGGCCTCGGCGCGCCGCTGGTGGCCTTCCATCCTCGGCCCGAGGGCCCGCCGCCGTTGTCCAAGGTGGGGCGCATCGTGCTGCCGCTGGACGGCAGCGCCGCCTCCGAGAGCATCGTGGCGGACGCCGCGGCGCTCGCGAAATGGCTGGGCGCGCGCATCGTCGTCGTGTCGGCGGTGGACCCGAGCGCCTCGCAGGACCGCAACGTGCGCTCGGGCGATGTGCAGGAGTCCGGCTACGTCAGCACCAAGGCGCGCGAGATCAAGGAGCGCCACGGCATCGACGCCGGCTGGGAAGTGCTGCACGGCGACCCCAAGGACGTGATCCCGCCCTTCGTGCGCGGGCTGGGCGACGCGATGCTCGCGATGACCACGCACGGGCGCACCGGGCTCAGGAGCGTGATGACCGGCAGCGTCACCGCACGCTGCCTGCGCGAATCCGGCGTGCCGGTGTTCACCCGGCTGCCCTGAGGACGCTGCGCGGCGCGGGGTTCACGCCACCTTCAGCGCCCGCAGCCGCAGTGCGTTGGCGATGACGCTCACCGACGACAGCGCCATCGCCGCGGCGGCCACCACCGGCGACAGCAGCAGCCCGAAGAACGGATACGGCACGCCCGCGGCCAGCGGGATGCCGGCCACGTTGTAGGCAAAGGACAGCACCAGGTTCTGGCGGATGTTGCGCATCTTGGCGTGCGACAGCGTGCGTGCACGCACGATGCCCATCAGGTCGCCGCCGAGCAGCGTCACACCCGCACTCTCCATCGCCACGTCGGAGCCGGTGCCCATGGCGATGCCCACGTCGGCGGCCGCCAGGCCCGGCGCGTCGTTCACGCCGTCGCCGCCCATGGCCACCACCCGCCTTCGCGGCGCAGCCGCTGCACCACCTCGGCCTTGTCCTCGGGGAAGACCTCGGCCACCACCTCGTCGATGCAGAGTTGGCGACCCACGGCCTCGGCGGTGGTGCGGCCGTCGCCGGGGGGCATCACCAAGCGGATGCCGCCGGCCTTCAGCGCCGCGATGGCCTGCGGTGTGACCGTGCCCGGCATCACGTGTGAGCCGTGTCGCTCGATTCCTTTGAAGCCTGCCTCTCGCGTTTCTCCCTGCCTGCGGCAGTCTGGACCTTGCCATGATGGAAAGGTCAAGATGGGGGCGATCGAATCCTGGCAGACGCCTGCCCACACGGAACCTCACCGGTTGCGCCGAATCAATCGGCGTCCACTGTGGCGGGGTCAACATGGCGCCTTGCCGGAGCGCAAGGCGCACCCGGCATGGAGGTGCAGGCAGGTGCCCGCACCGCCCCACCGTCCTTCTGATTCGAGGAAAGCAATGAACACCCAGACCATCGGCCTGGTCGCCGCGCTGGCCATGCTGGTCGCTCCCGCGTTCGCCCACGAGGACGCGCATCACACCGCCGCCAAGCCGCAGGCGAACGCCGCCGCCACGGTGGTGGACACGCCGTTCGGCCGCCAGGGCGACCCGAAGCGGGTCACGCGCACAGTCACCGTCGACATGACCGACAACATGCGCTTCACGCCCGACGTCCTGAGCGTGGCGCGTGGAGAGACGGTGCGGCTGAACGTCGTGAACAAGGGGCAGCTGCTGCACGAACTGGTGCTCGGCACGGCGCAGGAGCATGAGCAGCATCGCCGGGCGATGCAGGCGCATCCCGGCATGGCGCACGACGAACCGCAGATGGTCCATGTGCAGCCCGGCAGGCAGGGGGAGGTCGTCTGGCAGTTCACCGAGGTCGGCGAGTTCCAGTTCGCTTGCCTGCTGCCCGGCCATTTCGAAGCCGGCATGGTCGGCAAGGTGGTGGTGCGATGAACCGCCGCCATCTGCTGCGCGCCCTGCCGGCGGCGCTCGCCCTTGCCGCGCTGCCGACTGTCGCCCGCGCCGCCGCGCCCCAGGTCGAAGTCTTCAAGAGCCCCTACTGCGGCTGCTGCGGCGCGTGGGTCGAGCACATGAGGGCCGCCGGATTCGAGGTCAAGGTGGTCGAGGTGAACGACACCACCGCTGCCCGCCAGCGCCTGGGCATGCCCGACGCCTACGGCAGCTGCCACACCGCCACGGTCGCGGGCTATGTGCTGGAAGGCCATGTGCCGGCGCAGGAGGTGAAGCGGCTGCTGGCGGCAAAACCGGCCGCCCTGGGCCTGGCCGTACCCGGCATGCCGCCGAGTTCGCCCGGCATGGACGTGCCCGGCCGCAAGGATCCCTACCAGGTGCTGCTGATCGACCGCCTCGGTCGCGCCTCCGTCTTCGCCGACTACCCGAAGGCCTGAGCCGGCCGGCCGCTCAGGGCGGCGGCAACGGAGGGCGGTTCTTGCGGTACGAGTTCTTCAGCGCGATCTTGCCGCCGGCAAAGGTGAAGACATCGCAGCCCTGCACCTCGACGCGGCTGCCGTCGGCACGGGTGCCGCTGAAGGTCCATTCCGACACGCCGCGGTTGCCGGCGACGAAATGGCTTGGCGCAAGCCACTGGGCGTCGGGAAAGGTGGCCCACACCTCGGCGTAGCCGGCCCGCACCGCCTCGCGCCCGACGTAGCGGGTGCCGCACACCTCGGGGCCGGCGGAGGCCTCGAACACGCAGTCGTGCGCCATGAAAGCCATCAGGGCGTCGAGGTCGTGGCGATTCCAGGCGTCGGCGAACGCCTGCAGGTCGGCAATGGTCACTGTCATGGTGGGCCTCCGTTCGCATGGACCGGGCGGCGTGCCCAGCGCGCCACTATGGCGCCGGATGCTGCCGCGCGCTGCCGGCCATCGTGCAGTTCGGCCGGCATGGTTGTTGTGCGAGGGGGCGCGACCGCGGTGCTACCGTGGCTGACCGCCCTGCCGCAGCCGTCAGCGGAGCCCCGCCATGCAGACCCATGAAGCCAGCTTCCCCGGTGCCCATGGCACCTCGCTCGCCGCCCGCCTGGACGCACCGGACGAGCCCGCGCGGGCCTACGCGCTCTTTGCCCACTGCTTCACCTGCGGCAAGGACATCTTTGCCGCGAGCCGCATCGCGCAGGCGCTGGTGGGGCACGGCATCGCGGTGCTGCGCTTCGACTTCACGGGTCTCGGCCACAGCGAAGGCGAGTTCGCCAATACCGACTTCTCGTCCAACGTGGCCGACTTGGTCGCCGCCGCCGACTGGCTGCGCCGCGAGCACCGCCCGCCGGCGCTGCTGATCGGCCACAGCCTGGGCGGCGCGGCGGTGCTGGCCGCCGCCGACGCGGTGCCCGAGGTGCGGGCCGTCGCCACCATCGGAGCGCCCAGCGACCCGGGCCATGTGTCGGGTCTCTTCCGCGAGCAGGTGAGCGAGATCGAGGCGCGCGGCGAGGCGCTGGTGCAGCTCGCCGGGCGGCCGTTTCGCATCCGCCGGGAGTTCCTCGAGGACGTGGCCGAGCAGAACCTGCGCGAGAAGGTGGGCGCGCTTGGCCGGGCGCTGCTCATCCTGCATTCGCCGGTGGACGAGACCGTGGGCATCGGCAACGCCACGGGCATCTTCGTCAATGCGCGCCATCCCAAGAGCTTCGTCTCGCTGGACACTGCCGACCACCTGCTGCGCCGGCGCGCCGACGCCGCCTATGCCGCGAACCTGATCGCGGCCTGGAGCGAGCGTTACCTGGCCTGAGGGCGTTCGGGCAGCAGCGCGGACTCCAGCCCGGCGCGCGGCCAGCCGCCGAGCTCGGCGGCCGCCTCGTAGCTGCTCTGCAGGAACGCGAGCAGGGAGTCGTCGGGCGAGGCGGCGCGGCGCACGTCGTCGTAGGGCAGCACGAACTCGCGCAGCTGCGGGTGGTAGTGCGCCTGCACCGGGCGCACGGGCGCCTCGGCAAAGCCGGGCGGCTCGGGATAGGCGTAGGCATAGAACACCGGCTCGGGGAGCGCCGCACCGCCCGGCCAGAAGCCGCAGCTGCTGACCTCGTGCGAATACGCCTCGCGCGTCACCCAGTCGGGCAGATGGGGCACGCCGCCCGGATGCTCGGGCGCGCGCCGCCCCGAGAAACGCGTGACCGCCAGGTCGAAGCTGCCCCAGAAGAATTGCACCGGGCTGCACTTGCCGCTGAAGCCCGCGCGAAAACGCCCGAACACACGCGCGGCCTGGACCATTGCGCGCCAGCAGCGCTGGGCGGCGTCGGCGTCGTAGGCGGCATGCGTGTGGTCCCGGTCGAAGGGAATCGCGTCAGGGATCTCGTTGGGCATGGGATGGATGCGCACCGCCAGGCCCATGTCGGCCAGCGTGGCCATGAGTTCGCGGTGGAAGTCGGCCACCGGCTGCGCCCGAAGCGGCAGACTGCGCGTGCTGCCGTCGCTGCATTGCACGAGCAACTGGTGGGCGATGAAATCGAACTCGATCTGGAAGCTGCGCCCGCCGTGCGGCATGGGGCCGGTGCCCAGGCCGCGCGCCGTCAGCTGCAACGCGACATGCCAGGAGTGGTTGGTCCAGGGCGTCTGCGCGAGCCGGATCTTGCCGACGACCTGCGTCCACAGGTGCAGCGTGGCATAGGCGTCCTTCCACGGCGCATAGGGCAGGGGCGGCCAGTCGTTCGCGTCCGTGTGCGTCATGCGGCTCTCCCGTCGGTGGCTGCGCCACATCATGACGCCAACGCGCGCCGCATGCGGGCGGAATTTCGCGTGTCGCCCATGCCGCGGGCGGCTTGGGCGCCCGGACCCTTTACCTGCGCACGACGCGGTAGATCACCCCGTTCGCGTCGTCGCTCACCAGCAGCGAGCCGTCGGGCATGACGGCCAGCCCGCCGGGGCGGCCCCAGGCGGTCTCGTTGTCGATGAGAAAGCCGGTCATGAAGTCCTCGTAGACACCGGTGGGCTGGCCGCCGTCCATGTGCACGCGGATCACCTTGTAGCCCGTGCGCTCCGGCCGGCTGTGCGAGCCGTGCAGGGCGACGAAGGCATCGCCGCGGTACTCGGGCGGGAAGGACCGGCCGTCGTAGAAGACCATGTTCACCGCCGACGAGTGCGCCTGGAACAGCACCTGCGGCATCTGCACCTCGTTGGCGAGATCCGGCCGCTTGCCCTGCCAGGCCGGGTCTTCCTTGCCGCCGAGGTAGTACCAGGGCCAGCCGTAGAAGCCGCCTTCGCGCACCTGCACGATGAAGTCGGGCACCAGTTCCGGCCCGAGGTGGTCGCGTTCGTTGACCGCGCACCACAGGCGGTCGGTGCCGGGCTGCATCGCCATGCCCGAGCAGTTGCGCAGGCCGGTGGCGTAGGTGCGCACGCTTCTTCCCTCGGGATCGAAGACGCGCACCATGCCGCGCTGCGCTTCCTTGCCCCAGGTGGCGCCGCGGCCGTGCGTGGCTTCGTGCGCGCGGATCTGCGCGGGCGTCATGTCCGGCATGCCGGCGGCCGCATTGGAGGCCGAGCCCACGGCGACGAACAACCGGCGGCCATCGGGCGAGACCGCGATGTCACGCGTCCAGTGCCGCTCGGTCGGGATGCCGGGAACGATCACCTCGGGCGCTGCCGCAGGCCGGGCGCCGCTTGCGCGATAGGGGTAGCGCACCACCTGGTTGGCCGCGCCCACATAGACGTGCTGCGGATTGGCCGCGGGATGGAAAGCGATGCCCGACGGCTTCTCGAGGTTCTCGGCGAACACCTCGGCCGGCGCACCCGGCGCGTTGGCGCGGAACACGCTTACGCGCCCGGCCTGGCCCTCGGCCACGAAGACATCCCCGTTGGGTGCCACCCGCACGGTGCGCGGCTGCTTCAGTCCGTAGGCGAAGACCTGCACGGCGAAACCCTCGGGCACACGCGGCAGCGCGCCGGCCGGCGGCGGCACCACGTTCACCGGCTTGCCGATCGAGGCTTCCGGATCGGTGCCGGTGGGCGCACGCGGCAGGTCCGACATCTTGATGATGCGCTGCACCCCCGGTGCATCGCCGCGCCAGGTGGTGAGCGCGGCATCGCCGCGGCGCACGTCGCCGGTCTGTGCGCAGCCGGCGAGCGCCGCGGCGAGGGCACAGCAGGCGACGCCGTACGTCGAAGGTTTGGACGATGTCGGTAAGTGCTGCATACATGCCTCCATGACGCACGGTGGGCGGTGACACGATCCGCGTGGCGGCGCCGGGGCATGAAGCCTTGCCGGTACAGGGCGCGGGGCGAGAGCATCAGGCGGCGGCAATCGATGTGCCGCAAGATGGCGGCTTCATCGACCGCACATGGAGGCGCGAATGAGCGGCTATCTGGAACGAGGGCAGTGGCGCGACGGCTGGTACGACACGCGCGCCACGAAAGGTGAATTCGAGCGCAGCCGCTCGGCATTCCGCCAGTGGATCACCGCCGACGGATCGAGCGGCTTCCCGGGCGAGGCGGGGCGCTACCACCTGTATGTGTCGCTCGCCTGCCCCTGGGCGCATCGCACGCTGATCGCGCGGGTGCTCAAGGGCCTGCAGGAGGTGGTCTCGGTGTCGGTGGTCGAGCCGGTGATGACCCAGGGCTGGACCTTCAGCGACGCGCTGCCCGACCACCTGCACGGCTGCACGCACCTGCACCAGCTCTACACCGCGGCCGACCCGCAGTACACCGGCCGCGTGACCGTGCCCGCGCTGTGGGACCGCGAGCGGCGCACCATCGTCAGCAACGAATCGAGCGAGATCCTGCGCATGTTCAACGAGGGTTTCGGCGCGCTCGCCTCGAACGCGGTCGACCTGTACCCGCAGGCGCTGCGCGAGGAGATCGACCGCGTCAACGCCTTCGTCTACGAGGACATCAACAACGGCGTGTACCGCTGCGGCTTCGCGACCGAGCAGGCGGCCTACGAACGCGCCTTCGGGCGGCTCTTCACTGCGCTCGACCGGGTGGAGCGCCTGCTCGGCGAGCGCCCGTGGCTCGCCGGCGACCGCTGCACCGAGGCCGACTGGCGGCTCTTCACCACGCTCGCCCGCTTCGACGCGGTGTATTTCGGCCACTTCAAGTGCAACCGCCAGCGCATCGAGGACTTCGCCAACCTCTCGCGCCACCTGCGCACGCTGTACCGCGTGCCCGGCATCGCACCCACGCTCGACATCGACCACATCAAGCGCCACTACTACATGAGTCATGCGCACATCAACCCGACGCGCATCGTGCCGGCCGGGCCGCGGCTCGCGTTCATGGAGGACGAGTGACAGGCCGGGCGGGCGCGCCACTTGCCGAAGGGCGGCCGAGGAGTGCGCCCGACGATGCGAGTGCTGTTTGTGGAAGACAACGAGGACGTGCGTGACCTCATCGGCGAACTGCTGGCCGAGGAGGGCCTGGAGGTCACGTCCTGCGAGGGCGCGGAGGCGGCCGAACGTGCGTTCGCCGACGGCCGCTTCGAGCTGGTGCTGACCGACGTCAGCCTGCCCTCGATGTCGGGCACCGAGCTCGCGAAGCGGCTGCTCGCCCGGCGGCCCGAGCAGTGGGTGGTGTTCTCCTCGGGCTACCGCATGGAGATCGACCCCGCCACCTGGGGGCCGCGCGTGCGTTCGCTGCTCAAGCCCTTCGACGCCGACGAACTGCACGCCGTGGTCGAGACCGTGCGCGCGGACGTGGCGCAGGCCCGTGAAGAGCCGCGGGCGCGGCTATGAGGCCGCGGGCGCCACCAGGCCGGGCAGCAGTTCGTCGCGGCGCGCGCGGAACTGCTCGCAGGCCTGGCGCAGCCAGGTGGCCAGCAGCGCCACCCGCGGCTGCGGCTGGGCCAGGTGCACCAGCCGGTAGGCGGCCGGCGAGCGCACCGCCGGCCCGAACACCGGCACCAGTCGCCCGTCCTGCAGGTGTTCGAGCACCAGCGCCAGTCGGCCCATGGCGACGCCCTGGCCGGCCAGCGCCGCCTCGATGGCGAGTTGTGCCATGTTGAAGTGCCGCCCGGGGCCGGGCGCCGCCACCTGGCCCGTGGCCGCCAGCCAGTGCTGCCATTCCGCATCGGCCGGTGCATCGGGCCAGGGCCGCGCGTCATGCAGCCATTGCGAGCCGTCGAGCGCCGACGGGCTGTGCAGCCCCGGATGCGCCTCCACGAACGCGGGGCTCGCCACCGGCAACAGGTATTCGTCGAGCAACTCCGTGGACGCAAGATCCCTGTAGCCGCCGACGTCGTAGCGGATCGCCGCGTCGATGCCTTCGCGCAGCAACGTCGCCAGCTCGATCATGTGGAATTCGGCCGACACGCGCAGATCGATCTCGGGATGCTGGCGGTAGAGCGCGCCGATGCGCGGCATCAGCCAGTGCAGCGCGAACGAGGAATAGCAGCTGAGCGCCACCGGGCCTTCGCTGCGGCTGTCCTGCAGCCGCGCGAGCGCGAGTTCGAGCTCGTCGAGCGCGGAGCTCACCGACACACGAAGCTGCTCGCCTTCTTCGGTGAGCTGCAGCTGGCGTGGCAGGCGTCGGAAGAGGGTGACGCCCAGGCGGTCTTCGAGCTCGCGCACCTGCTGGCTGATCGCGCTTTGCGTGAGGCACAGCTCCGCGGCGGCCTTGGTGAAGCTGCCCGCCGTGGCCGCGGCTTCAAAGCAGCGCAGCCACGACATCACGGAGCTGTTGAGCCGGGTACGGCGCACGGTGGGGACGGCTTCTCGGGCCAGGCGATTCAGGGGCCGGCCAGTATAGGAAAGGCGACCGGCGCGTCGGTCTTGCGGCCACCGAGCGGCGCGGGCCGCGCGCCGGGGCGGCGGCCCGTGCGGCGTGCGCCTATTCGCGCTTGATGCCGTTGTCGCGGATGACCTTGCCCCAGCGCTCGTAGTCGGCGCGCATGCGCTCGGCCATCTCCTGCGGCGGCTCGAAGGCGGCGATGGTGCCCACCGTCAGCAGCCGGGACTGCACTTCCTTGTCCGACAGCGCCGTCTGCAACTCCTTGCGCAGCCGCTCGACGATGGCGGGCGGCGTGCCCGCCGGCGCCATCAGCCCGCCCCAGGCGGTGGCATGGAAGCCGGGGAAGCCTTGCTCGGCCACCGTCTGCACCTCGGGCGTGAAGCTCACGCGGCTGGCCGAGCCGACAGCGATCGGCCGCAGCTTGCCGGCCTGGATGTGCGGCAGCGCCGCGATCATGTCCGAGAACATCATCGACACCTGACCGCCCAGCAGGTCCTGCATGGCCGGCGCGCTGCCCTTGTACGGGATGTGCTGGAGCTCGAAGCCGCCGAGGTTCTTCAGCATCTCGGTGGACAGGTGGCCGAAGCTGCCGTTGCCGGCACTGGTGTAGTTCAGCGGCGTGCTCTGCGCCTTGGCATGCGCGAGGTACTGCTGCAGGCTCTTCACCTCGGGCAGCCGCTCGGGGTTGACCACCATCACGATGGGCAGGTCGTAGGCCGTGCCGATGGGCGTGAGCGCCTTGAACACGTCCACGTTCTTCTGGCCCGTCAGATGCGGCACCAGCAGCGTGGGCGTGGCCAGCACCATGAGCGTGTAGCCATCGGGCGCGCTGCGCGCCACCGCGTCGGCGCCGATCATCCCCGAGGCCCCCGAACGGTTCTCGACGATCACCTGCTGCCCGAGCCCTTCGGCCATCTTCTGGCCGATGATGCGCGCCGCCGTGTCCGTCGGCCCACCCGCAGGGAAGGGCACGACGATCTTCACCACCCGCTCCGGCCAGGACTGGGCGAGCGCGCCGGCGACGAAGCTCGACAACACGGCGCCGGCGAGCGCGTGGCGCAGCAGGCGGCGGCGCCCCGGCTTGTCGATCGCGCGGGGCTGGGCAGCGGGGTCTTTGGCGAAAGCGGCATGGAAGTCCTCGTTGGTAGATGAATCGCAACGGGACGCACCGTATGGCCGCGCACAAGGCCGGTCCATCGGACTTTTGCACGGGCCCTGCGGGGACTAACCCCGTCAGTAATTCCCGAGGGGCGAGGCTGCGTCGGAGGCGCGATATCGCACGGCTTTCGGCCGCTATTTGATGGTCCTTGCCACGCGGCGGTGGGCCGGCGTGGTGGGTGGCCCCGCGACAGGCGTGCGAGCGAGCCTCGGTCGGTATTTACCCCGAACGACCGATTTTCCATTGGACATTGGTTTGACCATGGTCAATACTGGTCATTCCTTTGGATCAATTGTTTGACCACGGTTTAGGCGCTCTCACCTCATCTGGAGTACCCCATGACCCCTCGCGAACTCCTCAACGACTCCATGGCCGGCCTGCGCCGGCGCGAGCTGCTGCTCGGCGCTGCCGCCTCGGCGGTTTCGCTCCCGGTCTGGGCGCAGGCGGGCAATCCGCCTTATGCGCTGAAGGCGGGCAAGCCCTTCGCGGGCACCAAGCTGCGGGTCCTGGCGGCGGTGGCGCCGCAGTTCGAGGGCCTGATGCTGCGCGGCCCGGAGTTCGCGGCGCTCACCGGCATCGAGGTGCAATGGGACTTCGTGCCGTTCACTTCGCTGCAGGACAAGATCGCCGCCACCGGGGTCGCCGCCGACGGCATGTACGACGTCGTCAACTACTCCGACTCCTGGCTGGCCCCCAACGAGTACTGGCTGCTGCGCCTCGATCCGCTGCTCAAGCGTGACGGGGTGTCGATGAGCCGCTATCCCGAGGCGTTCGCCGAGGCCGGCAGCTTCAATGGCGAGGTGGTGGGCCTGCCGCTGCGCAGCCATGTCCAGCTCTTCTTCTACCGTGCCGATGTCTTCAAGGAACTCGGCCTCGACGCGCCCAAGACCTGGGATGAGGTGATTGCCGCGGGCAAGGCCATCCGTGCCAAGCGGCCGGACATCGAGCCGCTTGCGCTGAACTACCGTAACGACGGCACGCGGGTGAACCTGCAGCACTGGCTGCAGATGGTGTGGTCCAACGGCGGCCAGCTGTTCGACGACAAGATGCGTCCGGCCTGGACCTCGCCGCAGGCGCTGGAGGCCACCGAGTTCTACATCGGGCTGCATACCAAGGAGGGCATCGCCAACCCGGCCTCGGTGTCGTTCGGCCAGGAGGAAGCCCGCCTGTCCTTCCAGCAAGGCAAGTCGGCGATGCTGCCGATGTGGTGGTGGCAGTACTCGCCGAGCGTGAGCGACAAGGCGTCGGTGCTGAAGCCGGAACAGGTGGGCTTCACCAGCGTGCCGACCTACAAGGGCAAGTCGGTGGCGCTCGCCTCGTCCATGCCGTTCTCGATCTCCAAGCACTCGCGCCATCAAGACGCGTCCTGGGAATACCTGAAGTGGCTGTCCAACCCGGACCTGGAACGGCGCAATGCCATCGAGCGCAGCGTCGCCGGCCGCCCGATCCAGAACAACGTGGTCAACCACACGGTCAACCTGGCGGATCCCGAGGTCAACAAGGCGAATGCCGGCATTCCTGCGGCCGGTCTGAAGGCCCTGGAGTTCGCTCGCGTCCAGCCCAAGCTGCGTGAATGGCCCGAGGTGGGCGACCTGCTGGCGGCGGCCGTCGAGCGCAGCGCGGCCGGTGGCGATGTGCGCAAGCTCATGACCGATGCGGCCGAATCGGCGACCAAAGTGCTGCGTCGTGCGGGCTACTTCTGAGCGACCCATGCATGACGCCACTGAGGACGCCACGATGACGAGCACCACGACCGCAGCCGATGCCACCGAGCTGAACCAGCGCATCGTGCGCTATGCCGAACTGCGCCCGCAGCGCAATTCGTTCATCGACAAGCGCACGCCAGGCAGCGCCGAAGAAGAAACCTTCTCGGTCATCGGGCGCGGCGTGATCGAGAACATGGTGGACCGGCACATCCACATCCCGCTGCCGCACGGCTTCAACATGGGCGGCGCGCGCATGCCGCCCGGCTGCGTGAACTCCCAGCACAGCCACGAGACGGCCGAGGTGTTCCTCGTGCACTACGGCTCGTTCACCATGATCCTCGGCCCGAACGGCGAAGACGGCGAGTTCGAGGTGCACCCGGGCGACGTGGTGTCCTTCCCCACACGCATCTTCCGCGGCTTTCGCAACAGCGGCAGCGTGCTGGGCCACCTGGTGTCGGTGCTTGGCGGAGACGACCCCGGCCGTGTCACCTGGGCGCCCTATGTGTTCGAGGCCGCGCGCGGCCACGGCCTGGTGCTGCTCGAGAACGGCACCCTGGTCGACACGGTCGCCGGCGAGCAGGTGCCCGAGGGTGCGCGCCTGGTGGCGCCGACCACCGAGGCAGATCTCGCCCGCTTCCGGCGCATCACGGCCGACGAGATGTCCGGCTGGGTCGTGCGCGCCCGGGACCTTGCAGCTGCGCCCGGCTCGCCGCTTGCGCGTGCCGGCGTGGAGGAGTGCCCCGTCATCGGCGTCGCCAACCCCGCCGAGGGCATGCCCGCCGCGCCCATCGGTGCGCCGCACGGCTTCCAGATGCGGCGCGTGCGCATGCAGCCGGGCGCTGCGATTCCGCGCCATGCCCGCCAGGAGGTTGAGGTGCTGTTCGTGCACGAGGGCAGCGTGGAGATCGACATCGCCGGGCAGGCCTTCCGTCTGAACAAGGGCGACTACTTCTCGCTGCCCGTGGGCATGCCCCGCGCCTGGGTCAACCCCGGCGAGGCGCGCAACGACGTGCAGGTGGTGCGTGGCGGCGACCATCCGGCCGCTCCGGTGTGGTGAGGCGGTGGAGCCGACGATGAAGCCGCAGGTGCTGCTGCTGCCCGGCATGATGCTCGACGCCCGCATGTGGGCGAGCCAGGTCGAGGCGCTCGGCGACATCGCCTCGTGCACCGTCGGCGAGCTCTGCGGCGCCGATTCGATGGATGCGCTCGCGCGCCAGCAGCTGGAGGCCGCACCGCCGCGCTTTCATCTGGTGGGCTTCTCCATGGGCGCCATCGTGGCGATGGCGATGTGGCGGCTCGCGCCGTCGCGCATCGCGAGCATGGCGCTGCTCGGCTTCAGTCCGCATGCCGACGATCCGGCGCGCCGTGTGCACCGCGAGCGCCACATGGCACGGGCCCAACGCGGCCAGCTCGCCGCACTGGTGCGTGACGAGATGGCGCCCAGGTACTTCTCGCCGCATGCCGATGCGGCGGATGTGGCGCGTTGGACCGAGGCGGTCGTCGACATGGCGCACACGCTGGGAGCCGACGTCTTCCAGCGTCAGACATGCGCACAGATCGGCCGAGCCGACAGCGTGCCGAGCCTGCCGAGCGTGGACGTGCGTACGCTGCTGCTGTGCGGCGCGGACGACGCGCTGGTCGCCGCCGCCGACCAGCGCATGATGCAGCGCACACTCCCCCGTGCCGAGCTTGTGCTCATCGCGGCGGCAGGCCACATGGTCACGCTCGAGCGGCCGAACACGGTCAACGACTGCCTCCGCGGGTTCCTCAAGAAAGCAATCGATGAACAAGGCGACACCCAGCAAGACGCTCAACCCGGCACCGCAGCCCGCTAAGGGCGATGTGGCGCGCCCCGAGAAGGCGCGCGCGGACATCCTGCCGCTGCAGCCGGTTCGGCAAACACGGCTGGCCGAGCTGGTGGCGCAGCAGATCCGCTCGCTCATCCTCGAGGGCACGCTGCGTCCCGGCACGCGGCTGCCGACCGAGCGCGAGCTCGCGGAGCGATTCAGCACCTCGCGACCGACGGTGCGAGAGGCCATCAGCGAACTGGAAGCCGAAGGCCTGCTGCAGATCCAGCGGGGCGGCATGCATGTCGCCGACCCGGCGGCCAGCACCGTCACCGAGCCGCTGTCGCGCCTCCTGATGTCCGACCCGCGCGGCGTGGAGGACTACATGGAGTTCCGCCAGATCGTCGAGTCGTCGGCCGCCTACCTGGCCGCGACACGCGCGACCGAGGTTGACCGGCAGGCCCTGCGCATGGCCTACGAGCACATGATGGACCTGCACGGCAAGGTCGACCCGGAGCGCGAAGCCGAGGCGGATGCGCGCTTCCACCTCGCGATCTACGAGGCCTCGCACAACGTGACCATCCTGCATGTGATGCGCTCGCTGTCGACCATCCTGCGCAGCTACGTCACTCAGAGCCGCGTGCGGCTCTACAACCGCGAGCACTACCGCGGCACGACGATCCGCGAGCACCAGCAGCTGTTCGAGGCCATCGTCGCCGGCAAGGCCACAGACGCCAAGGCGATCGCGCAGGCGCACATCTCGCATGTGCGAGAGGCGATCGCGGAGTTCCGGCGCGCCGACGAGCGGCTCGAGGTGTCGCTGCGCCGCCTCGGCGACGCGGCCCGGCCGCTCGAAGACCTGATCTGAGGCATCGGCATGGCCAAGGCTTCCCCACTCGCGGACAAGCTCGCAGCCGGCGGCACGGGCTTCGGCGCCTGGGCGGCGCTCGGCAGCGCTTTCGCCGCCGAACTGATGTGTGCCGAGGGCGTGGACTACGTCTGCATCGACCAGCAGCACGGGCTGGCCGACTACGGCGTGATGCTGGGCATGCTGCGCGCCATCGAGGCGCGAGGCGCCAGCGTGCTGACCCGCGTGCCGGGCAACGACGCCGCATCGATCGGCAAGGCGCTGGACGCAGGCGCCCACGGCGTGATCGTGCCCATGGTGAGCACGCCGGCACAGGCCGCGCAGGCGGTGGCCGCATGCCGCTACCCGCCCCAGGGGCTGCGCTCGTACGGGCCGGTGCGCGCGGCGATGAGCCTCGGCACGACCGATCTCGCGGTGCTGGGCGACGGCGTGCTGTGCCTCGTGATGGTCGAGACGCGGGAAGGGCTGGAGCAGGTCGAGGCGATCGCCGCGACCCCCGGGCTCGACGGCATCTACGTCGGCCCGGCCGACCTGGCGCTCGGGCTGGGCCTGTCGCCCGACCTGGACAAGCGCGAGCCGGAACATGTGGCGGCGGTCGAGCGAATTCTCCAGGCCTGCAACCGGCACGGCCTGATCGCCGGCATCCAGTGCAGCCACGGACGGACGGCGTTCGCCATGGCGCAGCGAGGCTTTCGGCTCGTCACCTTCACCAAGGACGCCGCGCTGATCCCCGCGGGCGTGAAGCAGGAACTGGCGGCTGCGCAGGGTCGCAGCGGCGCGCACGCCGCCGAGGTGTACACATGAACGGGACAACGACGAAGACAGGCGGCGTGGCCATGCCCTTGCCGGCGCCCGACGCCCCGACGCGCAAAGCGCGCGCCAAGGCGCCGACCCAGGAACGCTGGCTGCGCTACGTGCTGGTGCTGCCGGCCGTGCTGGCCGTCGGGCTCACCACCATGGGACCGCTTGCCTACTCGGCGCTGCTCGCGTTCCGCGACTGGCGGCTGACCCGCTCGCCAAGGCCCGGGCCGTTCATCGGCTTCGACAACTTCACGCGCGCCTTCGAGTCGCCCGACTTTCTGCGCGCCTTGCTCAACACCTTTCTCTTCGTCGGCTTCACGGTCACGCTGACCACGTTGCTCGCGCTCAGCCTGGCCTTGCTGCTGCAGCGCGGCGGGCCGCTTCGCCGCACGGTGCAGGCGCTGCTCATCCTGCCTTTCGCGATGAGCCCGGCGCTGGTGGGCATCTCGTGGCGCTTCCTGCTGAACCCCGAGTTCGGGCTGTTCGCTGCCGGTCTCGGTTCGTTGTTCGCGCCGCTGGCCGAAGTGAACTGGCTGGCGACGCCCACGCTCGCGTTCGCAGCACTGGTGATCGCCGACGTGTGGGCCTGGACGCCGTTCATGACGCTCATCCTCATCGGCGGTCTGGCGGCGCTGCCGGCCGAGACGATCGAGGCGGCACAGGTCGACGGCGCGCCGCGCTGGCGTGTGCTGAAGGACATCGTCATCCCGCAGCTCATGCCGGTGCTCGCGGTCGTGCTGATCCTGAAGACCATCTTCGCGGTCAAGGCCTTCGACCTCATCTTCATGCTCACGCAGGGCGGGCCCGGGCGGTCGAGCGAAACGCTGACCTACTTCTCGTACGTCACGGGTTTCAGCTACTACGACATGGGCTATGCGTCCGCCGCCTCCTGGGTGATGGTGGTGCCCATGCTGCTGCTGACCCTGCTCTACGCACGCTTCGTGCTGAAGTCATGAGACTCAACCGCTCCTTCGCCTCGGCACTCTCGAATGCGGCGGTCCTGCTGGCCGCGACGGTGATCCTCGTGCCCATCGTCTGGATCGCGCTGGCCGCGTTCAAGAGCAATGTCGACGTGTTCCAGCTCAAGCTGTGGTTCGAGCCGACGCTGGCCAACTTCTCGCGCATCCTGAAGCCGCCGTACGAGGTGCACCAGAAGCTGCTCAACAGCGCGCTGGTGGCACTTGCGGTCGTCGCGATCTCGATTCCGCTCGCGACGCTGGCGGCCTACTCGCTGTCGCGCTTCAGGCTGGTGGGCGCGCGGGTGATGCTGGTGTCGATCCTCGCCACGCAGTTCGTGCCGGCGGTGACCATCGTCATCCCGTTCTTCCTGATGTTCCGCGCGGTCGGCATGCTGGACACGCTGGCCGCACTCATCCTCATCCACACGGCCATCGTGATGCCTTATGCGATCTGGATGATCAAGGGCTTCATCGACGGCATTCCGCTCGAGACAGAGGAAGCCGCCCTGGTCGACGGCTCCACGCGCATGCAGGTCATCCGCAACATCGTGCTGCCGATGGCCGCGCCGGGCATCGTCACCGCCAGCATCTTCTCGTTCATCCTGTCGTGGAATGAGTTCATGTTCGCGCTCATCCTCACGCGCCGCGAGGCGGTCACGCTGCCGGTGGGACTTTCGCTGTTCAACGACGAGACCGGCGTGCAGTGGCACCTGCTGTCGGCCACCGGTCTGTTGATCATGATTCCGATGATTGTGCTGGCGCTGTCGGTGCAGCGTCATTTCGTGCAAGGCATGACGATGGGAGCGGTACGCTGATGGCTGCGATTCGACTCGAGAACATCGAGAAGCGCTGGGGTGGGTTCACGGCGGTGCAGCGCCAGTCGCTCACCGTGGAAGACCACGAGTTCCTCGTGCTGCTCGGCCCGTCGGGCTGCGGCAAGACGACCACCATGCGCATGGTGGCCGGGCTCGAGGAACCGTCCGCGGGCGACATCTTCATCGGCGAGCGGCGCGTCACCGACGAGCTCCCCAAGGACCGGGACGTGGCCATGGTGTTCCAGAACTACGGCCTCTATCCGCACATGACGGTGGCCGAGAACATCGCCTACCCGCTGCGCGTGCGCAAGGTGGCGCGCGGCGAGCGTGAGCGCCTGGTCGGCGATGCCGCAAGAAAGGTCGAGCTGACCAACCTGCTGCATCGCCGCCCGCGTGAACTGTCGGGCGGGCAGCGGCAGCGCGTGGCGCTGGCGCGTGCCCTGGTGCGTACGCCGGCTGCCTTCCTGATGGACGAGCCGCTGTCCAACCTCGATGCCAAGCTGCGCGTGACCATGCGCGCCGAGCTCAAGCACCTGCAGAACGAGCTCGGCATCACGACCATCTACGTCACGCACGACCAGATCGAGGCGATGACGCTCGCGCACCGCGTCGCCGTGATGGACCGCGGCGCCGTGCAGCAGATCGCCAGGCCCGAGGAGATCTACGACCGGCCGGCCAATCTGTTCGTCGCCGGCTTCATCGGCTCGCCGCCCATGAACCTGCTGCCCGTGCGCTGCGTCGACGGTGCGCTGGTGGCGCCGCAGGTGCGCATCGAGGGCATCGGCGTTCCGGCCACAGGCGATCTCGTGCTCGGTGTGCGCCCGGAAGACGTCAGCGTCGCGCCGGTCGACGGCAGCGAGATCCAGGGCGAGGTCTTCGCCAGCGAGCTCACAGGCGATGCGGTGCTGGTCACGGTGCAGGTCGGCACGACGCGCATGATCGCCAAGGCCGACCGCGCCTTCCGCATCGCCGACCGCACGCGCGTGGGGCTGCGTGTCGACCGCTCGCGGCTGCACCTGTTCGACGCCGCAAGCACGCGGAGAATCGATTGAACGCCCGCGACGACTTGCCGCGTGTGCATGTCTTCGGCCTCGGCGGCACCATAGCGATGGCGCCGCAGACCGGCGGCGGCGTCGTGCCGAGCCTCGCGCCGCAGACGCTGCTGGCCGCGGTGCCGCAGCTTGCCGACGTCGCGGCGATCGATGCGAGTGACTTCCGGCAGATGCCGGGCGGCCACCTCGGCTTTGCCGACCTGGAGGCGCTGGCCGCCGCGATCGAGGCGAAGGCGGCCGAGGGCATCGACGGCATCGTCGTCACCCAGGGCACCGACACCATCGAGGAAACCGCGTTCGTGCTCGACCGCCTGGTCGATGCCTCCATCCCGGTCGTGATGACCGGGGCGATGCGCAATCCGGCGCTGCCGAGCGCCGACGGGCCGGCCAACCTGCTGGCCGCCGTGCGTGTGGCCTGCGAGCCGGCGGCGCGCGGCATGGGCTGCGTGGTCGTGATGAACGACGAGGTCCACGCAGCGCGCTTCGTGCGCAAGCTGCACACCAGCCAGCTCGACGCCTTCGGCTCGCCGCGCAGCGGGCCCATCGGCTGGCTGACCGAGGATCGTGTCAGCTTCATGGCGCAGCTGCCACGCCTGCGCCCCATCCGCCGGTCGCCGACGCCCGAGCCCGCCAAGGTGGCCCTGATCACCCTGGCGCTGGACGACGACGGCAGCCTGATCCGCCTGGCCCTGCGCAACGGCTACTCGGGCATCGTGGTCGCGGCCCTCGGCGGCGGCCACTGCACGCCCGCGGCGGCGGACGCCATCGAGGAGGCTACCGCTCAGGTCGACGTGATTCTTTCGACACGCGTTCAGTCGGGCGAGGTGCTGACCCGTACCTACGGCTTCGTCGGGTCGGAGATGGACCTGCTGCGCCGCGGCGCGCGACGCAGTGCATCGCTCGATGCACCCAAGGTGCGTGCGCTGCTGACCTTGCTGCAGCGCCATGGCGACAGGGGCGAGGCGATCGACGCCGCGTTCGCCGACTACTGAGAACCCGTGCGGCGCGAGCGCCTGCGGCCGCGCGGGGCCATGAGCCGCGAAGGGGCGCATGCGAGAATTCCGGCCCGCTCGCCGTAGTTCAACGGATAGAACGGCCGCCTCCTAAGCGGCAAATACAGGTTCGATTCCTGTCGGCGGGACCACTCCGGCATGCCACGGGTCCCCAGGGCCTCACCCCCACCGCCACGTCCAGATCACATCCAGCGCGTTGTCCAGCCCCGATTGCGCGCGCAAGGTGAAGCGCTGGGCGATGCGGTAGATGAGTTCCCAGGTGCCGGTCGTGGCGTTGAGGCCGCGTTCGTAGCCCACGTACCAGCGGCGCGAGAGCTGCTTGCCCAGGCGCACGACGGTGTCCTGCACGCCGCCGTCTTCGGTCTGGCCGACGGAGAGTTCGTCCAGGCCGATGGCCTGGGTCAGCTTGTCGCCGGTGCCCTTGCCTTCGCCGGCCAGCAGCGCGAGGGCGGCGCGCTGCAGCAGCGCGGTGTCGGCGCCGCCCAGGCCGCTGCTCGCCCGCCCGAGCACCAGCCAGCTCAGCTTGTCCATCTCGCTCATCTCGGGCTCGGAGAAGAGGCGCACCCGCGGATCTTGGGCGGTGCCGCTGACCGCCACGCCGACGCGGATGTCGGTGTTGCGCCGCGTGGCTTCGATGTCCAGGCGCGGGTTGGCCACGGGGCCGTTGAAGGTGAGCAGGCCGCGGTCGATGGCGAGCGCCTGGCCGTAGGCGTCGTAGGTGCCTTCCACCGTGCGCACGGTGCCGAAGAGCGCCAGCTCGCCGCCCGGTGCGGTGATGCGCAGTTCACCGGCGAGCCGCGTGTCGATCCCGCGGCCGCGCAGGCGCAGCGCATCTCCCAGGTCCACGTGCAGGTCGATGCGCAGGTCGCGCTGCGGCGCGGCGCGGCCGGCGTCGGCGTCCTCCGGTTCGGCCGTGACCTCGCGCCCGCCGCGCACGACGATGACATCGTCCGACAGCGAGGGCGCATCGCTGCGGGTGAAGTCGATCAGGCCCTGGTCGACGCGAAAGCGCCCGTCCAGCGCTAGGGCGTCGGCATCGAGCTGCAGCCGCGCCTGGCCGCTCGCGACGATGCGCCGGTCGACGCGGCCGAGCACCTGGAAGCGGTCCGCGACCAGCCGCAGCTCGGCGCTCGGCTGCTCGCCGAGCAAGGCGCTGCCTTCGAGCGACACGCTGCCGTCGCCCGCGCGTGCGGTGAAGTGCTCCACCCGCGCCGTGCGCCCGCGCAGCGACACCGCGAGTTCGCCGTCGTGCACGTTCACGCCCTCGAGGAAGTTGCGCACGCCCAGGCCGCTGCCGCGCATGCTGCCGGTGTACTCGGGCGCGCCGAAGCGCCCGCCGATGGCCGCGCTCGTGTGCAGCGAGCCGGCCAGGCGCCAGCCGGCGGGCACCCAGGTGCCCCAGGTGCCGAGGTCGGCGACGCGGATCTCGAGCACGCCGTCGATGGGTGTGTCGGCGCCGGGCCAGGTCGCGTCGGGCGCGGTGCGGGCCACCACGGCGCCGGCGGCCACGCCCAGCGCCTCGCCGGCGAGCGCCTGGGTGAAGCTCCACACGCCGTCGCGCGCGTCGAGCGCCAGGCGCAGGTCGGTCAGGCCCAGCGCCCGGGTGCCGGTCTCGTCGGTCACGCTCAGGTCGCCGCTGCGGCGCTCGATCACCACCTCGGCCTCGAGGCCGGCGGCCGTTCGCACGTCGACATGGCCGGCAATGGCCAGGTCGCCCCCCCAGCCGAAATCCGGCTGCAGCCGCGCGAGGATGGGCGCGAGCTGCAGCGGCTCGAGTTCTGCCTCGGCGTCGAGCCGCGCCGGCTGCGTGCCGCTCGCGCCCTGCCAGTGCAGCCGGCTCCAGCGCAGCGCGGCGCCCAGCAGCTCGGCGCGGCCGGGGGTCAAGCTGAGTTGCGGTGCGGCGCCGGCGATCCATTCCAGCCCGAGGTCGCCGGTGCGCAGCCAGGGCGGCGCGCCGGCCGCGCTCGGGCCCACCTCCAGCCGCTGCACCCGCCCGCGCCAGCCGGCGATGTGCCAGGGGCCGGGGCTGCCGGCAGCGGCCGGCGGGTCCAGCACGCCGCCTTCGGCCTCCAGCCGCACGACGGTGTGCCGCGGCGCCGCCTGCGCCGCCGCGGGCGGCGGCTGCACCACCTCGGTCCAGGCCGGCGGCAGGGCGCGTGCCTCGCCCTGCAGTTCGGCGCGGTGCGCGGCGAGCGTGCCGTCCACCGACAGCCGCAGGCTGTCCAGGGTGCGGCCGGCCTGCGCATCGTCGGCCGCAGCGTCCCACACGAGTTGCGACAGGCTGGCCTGGACCTCGAGCGGTGCGTCGGCCGAGGCGGCCACCTGCCATTGCGCACGGGCCTGGCCGACGCGGGCCGGGCCGGCCACCAGGCTGTCGCCTTCCAGCCGGCCGCGCGTGGCGATGGCCGGCCAGCGGCCGTCGACCTCGGCCTGCAGGCGCAGTGCGCCGGACAGCTCGCCGTGGCCGGCGAACAGGCGGTACAGCGGCGTGAGCCGGGGCAGGGCTGGCGCGTCCAGCGCCACGGTCCAGTGATCGCGCGCGCCGCCGCCGGTCGTGACGATCTGCGCCTCGGCCTGCAGCTGGTTGCCGGCCAGGTCGAGCTGGGCGGCGGCATCGGTGCGTGCGGCCGAGGCGCTGCGCAGCGACAGCTCGCCCGACAGCGGCACGCCGGCGAGGAGGCTGTCGGCCAGCGTCAGCGCCGCCTCGCCGCGCAGCGCGGCGAGTTGCGCCAGGGCGTCGCCGCTGGCCGCGGTGGGCAGGGTGAGATCGAACCGCGCCTCGGCGTTCAGGCGGTGCTCGCCCTGGCGCAGCGGCGAACCGTCGGCGCCCGGCCACCAGGCGAGCGGGTCGAAGTCGGCGAGCGTCGCCCGGCCCTGGGCGCGCCAGGGTGCGTCCGGCGCGCTGCGCTCGGCCGTGCCAGCGAGCGTGGCGCGCGCCGGGCCGGCGGCGAGCGTGGCGCTGCGAAGTTCCAGCCGATGCAGGCCCGCGACTGCGTCCAGCGTGGCCCGGGCCTCGCCGTCGCCGAGCGGCCGCCCGCGGGCATCGAGCCACTGGCCGCTCAGCGTGGCCTGCGCGTCGATGAGCGCCTGTTCGAGGCCGGCGCTGTCGAAGCCGCTGCCGGCCAGCGTGAGCGGGCCCGACAGCCGCACGGCCGGTGCGCGTGCATCGAGTTCGGCCGGCCGCAGGCCGTCGAGCGCAAGCTGCGCTTGCCATTGCGCCGGCGTCCAGTGGCCGCTGGCCTGCAGGCGCCCGGCCGGGCGCTCGGTGTTGCCGAGTTCGAGCGCGGCGCGGCGCAGGGTGATGTGCAGCTCGCTGGCGGGTTGCAGCTCGACCTCGGCCTCCAGGCTTTGCACCGGCAGGCGGCCGTCGCTCCAGCGCCCGGGCGCGCCGTTGCCGAGCGCGATGCGCGCGGCAAACGGCTGGCCGCCGCCCGGGCCGTCGATCACCGCCTCGCCGCTCAAGGCGGTGGCCGGCGCCTGCGGCAGCAGGGTGGACAGGTCGAGGCCGGCGGTGCGCGCGCGCAGGCGCGGCAGCGGCCAGGGCGCAAACGGCGTCACCGTGCCGGCGGCGTCCAGCGTCTGCGCCGGGCGGCCGTTGTTGGGCTGGGCGTGCAGGGTGGCGAGCAGCGCCGCTTCGCTGAGCGGGCCGACGAGCGTCGCGCTTGCCTCCCAGGGCACGCCCACCGGCGAAGCCGCCGCATCCTGCGACACGTGCGCCGCGGCCTGCAGCGCGAAGGGCGCGCGGGTGCCGATGTGAAGCCGCCCGTCCGCCTGCAGCCGGCCCCAGACGAGCGAGAGCCCGTCGAGGCGGTGCAGGCCACCGTGGTTCGCGCCGAGCTGCAGCTCGGCCCGCAGCTCGCGCAGCGGCGTGCCGCCGAGCGCCGGCGTGTCGAACTCGCCGATGCGCAGGGCATGGACCTGCAGCTCGAGCGGCAGCTCGAGCGAATCGGGCGGGCGCATCGGTTCGTCCGAGGGTGGTGCCGGCGGCGGGTCGTGGCGCACGCGCGCGGCCTGCAATTCATCCACCACCACCCGCCAGCGCCCGGCGATCGTGCGCGTGAGCCGCAGGCCGCGCCAGCTGGCGTCGTCCACCACCAGCAGCGGCGCGGCCTCGGGGTCGGGGCGATAGACCAGCCGCTCGGCGGCAAAGTCGCCCCACAGGCGTCCACGCGGCGCGCTCACTTCCAGCCCCGGCACCTGCGCGAGCGCCCAGGCGCTGCCGCGTTCGGTGCGCAGCACGAACCAGGCGGCGGCGATGGCCAGCGCCAGCAGCAACAGCAGCACAGCCACGAGCCACAGCGCGATACGCAGGAGGCGGCTGCCGCGAGCCGGCGGGGCCGCGGTGGGCACGGGCGTGTCGGTGTGTGCCATCAGAAGGCGATGCCCACGCTCAGGTGCAGTCGGAAACGCTCGACCTCGTGGCCGTAAGCCAGGTCCAGGCGCAGCGGCCCGACCGGGCTGCGCCATCGCAGGCCCACGCCCACGCCGAGCGCGGGTTCGAGCTCGTCCCAGCGTTCGGCCGCGTTGCCGGCGTCGATGAAGCTGGCCCACCAGAAGGCCGGCAGGCGCGGCGAGATCGGCCGGGCGATTTCCAGGCTGCCGGTGGCGATGACCCGGCCGCTCGTCACGACCCCGCCCACCCGGGGCCCCAGCGTGCGGTACGCATAGCCGCGTACCGAGCCGTCGCCACCGGCGCGAAAGAGAAAGGGGTCGGGCACGCCGACCGTGTCGCGGGCGAACACCTCGCCGGCTTCGGCGCGTGCCGTGAGGTACCAGCTGCCCACCGGCCGGTACCAGGTGTAGCGGCCCCAGGCGCGGGTGAACAGGCCGTCTGCCGCGGGGCTGCTGCGCACATGGCCCACCGCGCCTTCCAGCGCCAGCGTGTGGCCCCGGGTGGGCAGCAGCACGCTGTCGACGTCGCGCATCACCCAGTGGTAGTTGGCGGAGATGGCGTCGCTGCGGGTGAGCCCGTTGGGGTTGCGCAGCCAGCCGTGCAGCAGCTCGATGTAGTACAGCCGCTCGAAGCGTTCGGTGTCCTGCGTGCGGCCGACGCGCAAGGTGCTGGTGCTGCGCACTTCCTCGGCGGTGCGCAGCTCCTCGCTGCTGGCCGACAGCAGGTTGCGGTACATGCCCTCGAGCGGATAGGAGGTGAGCTCGCCCTCCCAGGCGCGGCGGTCGGCACCGAGCTCGACCTCGTTCTTGGCGATCCAGTTCAGGCCGAAGGGGCTGCGGTGCAGGTGCTCCAGCGTCACCCGCGGGCCGGTGTTGGCGCTGACGCCCACGCCCACCGTCGCCTGCTGCGCCGGCAGCTCGCGCACCTGCACGTTCACCGGCGTGGCGTCGGCGTGTGCCGGGTCGGGGTCGATGCTGACCATCGCGCCCTCGAACAGGCCGAGCCGCTGCAGCCGCTCCTGGAAGTCGATCAATGCCGCCTCGCTGTAGGGCGTGCCCGGCGCGAAGCCGGCGACGTTGCGCACCGCCTGCTCGTCGTAGCGCGACAGACCTTCGATGCGCAGTTCGCCCAGGTGGAAGAGCGGGCCGCTGTCGGCGACGCCGCGCAGTCGCGCGCGGTTGGCGTCGGCGTCGATGCGCGCGGTGGTCGCGCTCCACTGCGCGCTCGGGTAGCCCTCGGCGCGCAGTTGCGCGAGGGTGCTGTTCTTCGCGCCGCTCCAGTCGTCCTGGCGAAAGGGCTCGCCGGGCTCGAGCGGCCAGTCGCGGCGCAGCCCGTCGCGCGTGGCAATGGCCGCGGCTTCGCCGGCGCGCACGCGGGTGTCGAGCTCGCCGCCGACGTCGAGCTCCACGCGTTCGACCAGGGTGCGCGGGCCCGGGTCGACCGTGACGAGGATCAGCGGGCCGGCATCACCCTCGGCGGGCCGCTGTTCGGTGCGCACCTGTGCGTTGAAGTAGCCCTCGGTCTCGAGCAGCGAACGCGCTTGCGCGGGTGCGGCGGCGACCAGCCGGTCGAGCTCGGCGCCGGTGATGCGCTCGGCCTGCGGCGCGCTCTGGAAGCGGGCAAGGTCGAGGTAGGTGACGAGCAGCGTGCGCAGGTCGCCCGGAGCCTGCACCTCGAGCCGGTAGGCCGGGCGCTCGAGCTCGGCCGGTGCGGCGCTCCGCGCGTCGTCGTCTGGCGAGTCGGGGGTGTCGGAAGAAAGCAGGGCGCAGCCGCCCAGCGCCAGCATCCAGAGCAGCGCCGCCAGCCGTACCGCGAATGCTGCTGCGGCCATGCGAGCGCCTGCCTCGCCTGCGCCCTACTTGCTGAGCAAGCGCATCGCGCCTTCGAGGCCTTGAAGCGTCAGCGGGAACATGCGCTGGCTCATGAGCTGCTGGATGATGGCGATGCTCTGGCGGTAGCCCCACACGCCTTGCGGCTCGGGGTTGATCCAGGCGAACTTCGGGAAGGCGTGCGTGAGGCGCTGCAGCCATTCGGCGCCGGGTTCCTCGTTGTTGTATTCCACGCTGCCGCCGGGCTGCAGGATCTCGTAGGGGCTCATGGTGGCGTCGCCCACGAAGATCAGCTTGTAGTCCTTGTTGTACTTGCGGATCACGTCCCAGGTGGAGAACTTCTCGCTGTAGCGGCGGCGGTTGTTCTTCCACATGAAGTCGTAGACGCAGTTGTGGAAGTAATAGAACTCGAGGTGCTTGAACTCGCTCTTGGCGGCCGAGAAGAGTTCTTCCACGCGGTGGATGTGCTCGTCCATCGTGCCGCCCACGTCCATGAGCAGCAGCACCTTCACCTTGTTGTGGCGCTCGGGCACCATCTTGATGTCCAGGTAGCCGGCGTTGGCCGCGGTGGAGCGGATGGTGTCGTCCAGGTCCAGTTCTTCCTCGGCGCCTTCACGCGCGAAGCGGCGCAGCCGGCGCAGGGCCACCTTGATGTTGCGTGTGCCCAGCTCCAGCGTGTCGTCGTAGTCCTTGAACTGGCGCTGGTCCCAGACCTTCACCGCGCTGCGGTTGCGGCCCCGGTCCTGGCCGATGCGGATGCCCTGCGGGTTGTAGCCGTAGGCGCCGAAGGGCGAGCGCCCGCCGGTGCCGATCATCTTGTTGCCGCCCTCGTGGCGCTCCTTCTGCTCCTCGAAGCGCTTCTTCAGCTCTTCCATGAGCTGGTCCCAGCCCATCTTCTCGATCAGCGCCTTTTCCTCGGGGCTGAGTTCGAGCTCGAACTTCTTCTGCAGCCATTCGAGCGGGATGTCTTTCGTGAAGTCGGTGAGCAGCTCCACGCCCTTGAAGTAGGCGGCGAACGCCTTGTCGAACTTGTCGAACTGGGCCTCGTCCTTCACCAGCGAGGTGCGCGCGAGGTAGTAGAACTTGTCCACGCTGGGCCCGGCCTCGTCGTCGATCACGCCGGCCTTGATGGCTTCGAGCAGCACCAGGTATTCCTTGACCGAGACCTTGAGCTTGGCCGCCCGCAGGGTGAAGAAGAAGTTGATCAGCATGATGGGCCGCACCAGCGTGCGCGGTGGTGGCTGGGTTCGGTGATCGGGCGCGCCGGCGCCGCAAGGCTCGTGGCAAGCGGCGTGCGCGGCGCGAGGCGCATGGCGGCCATGTGCCGGCTCAGCGCGGCCGCGTGAGCTGCCACTGCAGGTGCGTGCGGATGGTCGGCCATTCGGCGGCGGTGATGCTGTAGACCGCGGTGTCGCGCAGCGCGCCGTCGGCCGTGCGCTGGTGCGCTCGCAGGATGCCGTCGAGCTGGGCGCCGAGGCGTTCGATGGCGCGCCGGCTCTGCACGTTCAGGCGGTGCGTGCGGAACTCGACCGCGATGCAGTCCAGGGTCTCGAAGGCATGCTGCAGCAGCATCAGCTTGCATTCGGTGTTGACGCCGCTGCGCTGCACCCGCTGGCCGTACCAGGTGGAGCCGATCTCGACCCGCTTGTGCTTCGCGTCCACGTTCATGTAGGTGGTCATGCCTACCGGCTGGCCGGCGGCGTCGAGCACCGTGAAGGGCAGCATGCTGCCGGCGCGCTGCAGGCCGAGGCGGCGCTCGATCTCCGCCGGCATGGTCTGCGCGTTGGGCACGTTGGTGTACCAGACGCGCCAGAGATCGCCCTCGGCGGATGCCTGCGCCAGTGCCTCGGCATGCGACTGCGCCAGCGGCACCAGCGAGGCATGCGTGCCGGTGAGGGTGACGGGCTCCAGCCAGGCCATGGGCGCGCTCAGCGGTTGTGTCGCTGCATGAAGACGAGCTTCTCGAACAGCGACACGTCCTGCTCGTTCTTCAGCAGTGCGCCCACCAGCGGCGGCAGCGAGACCTTGTCGTCCTTGCTCTGCAGCACCTCGAGCGGAATGTCCTCGGCCACCAGCAGCTTGAGCCAGTCCAGCAGCTCGGAGGTCGAGGGCTTCTTCTTCAGGCCGGGCAGGTTGCGCACGTCGTAGAAGTTCTTGAGCGCGGCGGCGAGCAGCTCCTTCTTGATGCCCGGAAAGTGCACGTCGACGATGCTTTGCATCGTCTCGGCATCGGGGAACTTGATGTAGTGGAAGAAGCAGCGGCGCAGGAAGGCGTCGGGCAGCTCCTTCTCGTTGTTGGACGTGATGAACACCAGCGGCCGGTGCTTGGCGCGGATCAGCTCGCGCGTCTCGTAGC
>JBIQKU010000234.1:0-4549 GCA_044506225.1 Rubrivivax sp.
CTGCTCCTGGTTCTCGATCAGGCGCAGGCGGATCTGCTGCTGGGCGATCTCGGTGTCGCGCTTGACCGCCTCCTGCTCGCGCTGGAACTCCTCGGTGCGCAGGTACCAGAAGGCCGAAATGATGGCCGCGAGGAACAGCAGGACGGAGATCAGCGGGCCGAGTGTGGCGAAGCGGTCCTGGCGCGACGGCGACTGCTTTCGCCACCAGCGGCCGAACAACCGCCGCGGCAACGTGGATGTGCTGCTGCGGTACTGTGGCTTCGCGGGATCGGGCATGGGGCGAATTATCGAGCGCGCCGCGAATCGGGTCGGAAGGGCCTCATTGCCCGTGCTTCACCGAGCCTTGGGCGGCGTTTCATGATACGCAACGGATTCGCATAATTTGAAAGCCTGCATGGCCTGTGCGAGACTGCGCGGTCACACCGATTTCCATCCCAGCAGGAGACACCATGTCCGCGATGCCCGATTCGTTTCTCGGCGCCTCTGCCAACGACACAGATCCGCTCGAAACCCGCGAATGGCTGGATGCGCTGACCGCCGTCATCCAGGCCGAGGGACCACAGCGGGGCCACTTCCTGCTCGAGCAACTGCTCGAGCGCGCCCGCCAGAACAGCGTGGACATGCCGTTCGCGGCGACCACCGGCTACGTCAACACCATCGAGCCCGACGAGGAAGAGCGCTGCCCCGGCAACCTCGAGATGGAGGAGCGCCTGCGAGCTTTCATGCGCTGGAACGCGATGGCCATGGTCGTGCGCGCCAACCGGCTGCACCCGGAAGACGGCGGCGACCTGGGCGGCCACATCTCGTCCTTCGCGTCGGTGGCGACGATGTTCGGCACCGGCTTCAACCATTTCTGGCATGCCGAGAGCGAGGGCCATGGCGGCGACCTGCTGTACTTCCAGGGCCATTCCTCGCCGGGCATCTATGCGCGGGCCTTCCTCGAGGGGCGCATCACCGAGGAGCAGCTCGACAACTTCCGCCGCGAGGTGGACGGCAAGGGCATCTCGAGCTATCCGCACCCCAAGCTCATGCCGGAGTTCTGGCAGTTCCCCACGGTCTCGATGGGCCTGGGCCCGCTGATGGGCATCTACCAGGCACGCTTCCTCAAGTACCTGCATGCGCGCGGCATTGCGGACACCTCCAACCGCAAGGTCTGGGTGTTCTGCGGCGACGGCGAGATGGACGAGCCCGAGTCGCTGGGCGCCATCAACATGGCCGCGCGCGAGAAGCTCGACAACCTCATCTTCATCATCAACTGCAACCTGCAGCGCCTGGACGGCCCGGTGCGCGGCAACGGCAAGATCATCCAGGAGCTCGAGGGCGAGTTCCGCGGCGTCGGCTGGAACGTCATCAAGCTGATCTGGGGCAGCTACTGGGACCCGCTGCTCGCGCGCGACAAGGACGAGATCCTGCGCAAGGTCATGATGGACACGGTGGACGGCGACTACCAGGCCTTCAAGGCCAACGACGGCGCCTTCGTGCGCGAGCACTTCTTCGGCCGCCACCCCAAGCTGCTGGAGATGGTGTCCAAGATGAGCGACGAGGACATCTGGCGCCTGCAGCGCGGCGGCCACGACCCGCAGAAGGTGTACGCCGCCTACCACCGCGCGGTGAACCACAAGGGCCAGCCGACGGTGCTGCTGGTGAAGACCGTCAAGGGCTTCGGCATGGGCAAGATCGGCGAGGGCAAGAACACCGCCCACCAGACCAAGAAGCTGATCGACGAGGACGTGAAGGCCTTCCGCGACCGCTTCAACATCCCCATCCCGGACGAGAAGCTGGCCGACATCCCGTTCTACAAGCCGGCCGAGAACACGCCCGAGATGCAGTACCTGCACGCCCGGCGCCAGGCGCTCGGCGGCTACCTGCCCAAGCGCCGCCCGCGTGCCGACGAGCAGTTCGAGATCCCGCCGCTCGAGACCTTCAAGGCCGTGCTCGAGCCCACCGCCGAAGGCCGCGAGATCAGCACCACCCAGGCCTATGTGCGCTTCCTGACGCAGCTGCTGCGCGACAAGGCGATCGGCCCGCGCGTCGTGCCCATCGTGGTCGACGAGGCGCGCACCTTCGGCATGGAAGGCCTGTTCCGCCAGATCGGCATCTACAACCCCGAAGGCCAGAAATACACGCCGGTCGACAAGGCGCAGGTGATGTACTACCGCGAGGACAAGGCGGGGCAGATCCTGCAGGAAGGCATCAACGAGGCGGGCGGCATGAGCTCGTGGATCGCCGCGGCGACGTCGTACTCGACGAACAACCGCATCATGATCCCGTTCTACGTGTACTACTCGATGTTCGGCTTCCAGCGCGTGGGCGACCTCGCCTGGGCGGCGGGCGACATGCAGGCGCGCGGCTTCCTGCTGGGCGGCACCTCCGGGCGCACCACGCTCAACGGCGAGGGCCTGCAGCACGAGGACGGGCACAGCCACATCCTCGCGAGCACGATTCCCAACTGCATCAGCTACGACCCGAGCTTTGCGCACGAGGTCGGCGTCATCCTGCACCACGGCCTCGAGCGCATGGTGGGCCAGCAGGACAACGTGTTCTTCTACATCACGCTGCTCAACGAGAACTACGCCATGCCAGGCCTGAAGCCGGGCACCGAGGCGCAGATCATCAAGGGCATGTACCTGCTCGAGGAAGGTCCGAAGAAGACGCCGCGCGTAAACCTGCTCGGCAGCGGCAGCATCCTGCGCGAGAGCATCGCCGCGAAGGCGTTGCTCAAGGAGGAGTGGGGCGTGTCGGCCAATGTCTGGAGCTGCCCGAGCTTCAACGAGCTCGCCCGCGACGGCCAGGACGCCGAGCGCTGGAACATGCTGCACCCGACCGAGAAGCCGCGTGTGCCCTTCGTCGCGCAGCAGCTCGAGAAGTACCCGGGGCCGGTGATCGCCTCCACCGACTACATGAAGAACTACGCCGACCAGATCCGCGCCTTCATCCCCAAGGGCCGCAGCTACAAGGTGCTGGGCACCGACGGTTTCGGGCGCAGCGATTTCCGCAGCAAGCTGCGCGAGCACTTCGAGATCAACCGCCACTACATCGTCGTGGCGGCGCTCAAGGCGCTGGCCGAGGAAGGCACGCTGCCTGCCACGAAGGTGGCCGATGCGATCGCGAAGTACGGCATCGCCGCCGACAAGATGAACCCGCTGTACGCCTGAGCGGCAAGAACGCCGGAGACGAAAACAAATGGCATTGGTCGAGGTGAAGGTCCCGGACATCGGCGACTTCAGCGAGGTGGACGTCATCGAACTGCTGGTCAAGCCCGGTGACACGGTGAAGGCCGAGCAGTCGCTCGTGACGGTGGAGAGCGACAAGGCGTCGATGGAGATTCCGTCCTCGCACGCCGGCGTGGTCAAGGAACTGCGTGTGGGCTTGGGCGACAAGGTGCAGGAAGGCTCGGTGCTGGTGGTGCTGGAAGGTGAGGGCGAGGCGGAAGCATCTGCGCCTGCGCCTGCGCCTACACCTGCGCGTGCGCCCGCCGCACCGGCGCCGGCCCCCGCCGACGAGGCAGCGGCGCCCCAGCCCCCACCCCCGGCACCCAGCGCGCCGGCGCCGGCGGGCGGCACGGTGGACATCGTCGTGCCCGACATCGGCGACTTCGACGAGGTCGAGGTGATCGAGCTGCTGATCAAGCCCGGCGACACGGTGGCCGCCGAAGAAAGCCTGATCACGGTGGAGAGCGACAAGGCGTCGATGGAGATCCCGTCCTCGCACGCCGGCGTGGTGAAGGAGCTCAAGGTCAAGCTCGGTGACAAGGTGTCCAAGGGTTCGCCGATCGCCAGCGTCCAGGCCTCCGAGGCCGCGGCGCCGGAACCGGCCCCCGCGCCCACGCCGGCGCCCAGCGTCGCGGCGCCCGCACCCGCCGAGTCGGCACCCGCCGAAGGCGCCGCCGGGCGGGCGCACGAGCGTGTGTCGCCGACCGCGGCCATCGCTGCGCACGAACCGCTCGCGCCCAAGGGCCCGCTGCCGCATGCCTCGCCCTCCATCCGCAAGCTGGCGCGCGAGCTCGGCGTGCCGCTGGACGAGGTGAAGGGCAGCGGCCGCAAGGGCCGCATCACGCAGGACGACGTGCAGGCCTTCGTCAAGGGCGTGATGGCCGGCGAGCTGAGCACCAAGGCGCAGGGCGCACGCGGCGGGGCCACCGGCGGCGGGCTGCCCGGCCTGCTGCCCTGGCCGCAGGTGGACTTCGCCAAGTTCGGCGAGATCGAGCGCACCGAGCTCAGCCGCATCAAGAAGATCGGCGGCGCCAACCTGCACCGCAACTGGGTGACCATCCCGCACGTCACCAATCACGACGACGCGGACATCACCGAGCTCGAAGCCTTCCGCGTGCAGCTCAACAAGGAGAACGAGAAGCGCGGCATCAAGGTCACGATGCTGGCCTTCCTGATCAAGGCCTGTGTGTTTGCGCTCAAGGAGTTCCCCGAGTTCAACGCGAGCCTCGACGGCGAGCAGCAGCTCGTGCTGAAGAAGTACTTCCACATCGGCTTTGCGGCCGACACGCCCAACGGCCTGGTCGTGCCGGTGCTCAAGGACGCCGACAAGAAGGGCA
>JBIQKU010000235.1:0-4529 GCA_044506225.1 Rubrivivax sp.
CCGGTGCCCGGGCAGTTCTCCATGGCCCCGGCCGCGTCGTTGCGCGCGGGCCGCTCGGCCGCGAGGCCCGTGGCCGGCAGCGGCTATGTGCTGCCGCCCTTCGCCGCCCAGGTGGTGTTCGGGGCCACCGCCCAGGCCGGCGACGCCGACCCGGCGGTACGGCGCGAGGACCATCTCGCCAACCTGGCGCAGCTGTCGCAGCTGCTCGGGCAGGCGCCCGGCCCGACGGTGGATGAGTTGCAAGGCCGCACCGGCTGGCGCTGGGTGAGCGACGACCGCCTGCCGGTGGTGGGCGCGGTGCCCGACGACGCGGCGGTGGCGCAGCGTCAGGGCGAACCCCATGCCCGCATGGATCAACCGCGTTTCGTGCCGCGGCAGCCGGGGCTTTTCGTGTGCACCGCGCTGGGGTCGCGCGGCATCGGCTGGGCAATGCTGTGTGCGCGGGTGCTGGCGGCGCAGATCGCGGGGACGCCCTTGCCCCTGGAGGCCAGCCTGCTCGACGCCGTCGATCCGGCGCGCTTCGTGTCGCGGGCCGTGCGCAGACCGTCGGCCCGTCGCTGAGTCAGGGCTGGTTCGTGCCCTCGGCCGGCGGCGTGCCGCCATCGCCATCGTTGGCGGCGTTCTCCGTCGGCGGAGCCATGTCGTCGTACGACTGCGAGCCGCCGCTCTTGCGCGCGTTCTTCTCCGCCAGCTTCTCTTCCTTCTTCTTCTTCTTGGCCAGTTCGCGCTGGCGCTTCTCGAACGAGTAGTTGGGTTTGGCCATGGGCCGTCCTTTTCCGTGGTGAACAAACGGGTCGAGGTTACGCCCTTTTCATCGGCAACCCGCCCGGATCACGCTCAGAACGTGAGGGTACGCACTCCGCTCGCCGTGCCCAGCAGGCAGACCTGGGCGCGGTGGCGGGCAAAGATGCCCACCGTCACGACGCCGGGCCACTGGTTGATCTCGGCCTCCATGGCGAGCGGATCGGTGATGGACAGGCCGCGCACATCGATGATGGCGCAGCCGTTGTCCGTCACCACGTTCGCACGCAGCGCCGGCTCGCCGCCGAGTGCGCGCAGTCGGCGCGCGACCTGCGCCGTCGCCATCGGAATGACTTCCACCGGCAGCGGGAAGGCACCGAGCGTCTGCACCAGCTTGGATTCATCGGCGATGCACACGAAACGCTCGGCGATGTCGGCGACGATCTTCTCGCGCGTGAGCGCCGCGCCGCCGCCCTTGATCATGTGGCCGCCGTGGTCGATCTCGTCGGCGCCGTCGATGTAGACGGGGATGGACTCGACCCGATTCGCATCCAGCACCTCGATGCCGTGGGCACGCAGCCGTTCGCTGCTGCGCTCGCTGCTCGACACCGCGCCGGCGATGCGTTCGCGCATGCCGGCGAGCGCGTCGATGAAACGATCGACGGTGGAGCCGGTGCCCACGCCCACCACGCTGCCGGGCACCACGTGAGCCAGTGCGGCCTGGCCGACCAGCGCCTTCAATTCATCCTGCGTCATGAGCGACCACTCGTATGCGTTTGAGAGAATCGCGCATTATCCGAGCACGCTTTCCATGGCCCTGCTTCCCTACGCCCTCACGCGCCCTTTTCTGTTCGGCCTGGATCCCGAAGCCGCCCACGACCTGACGCTGGACGCACTGGCACGCATCCAGCGCACGCCGCTGATGTGCCTGGTGTCGCAGCCGCGCGTGGACGACCCGGTGACGCTCGCCGGCCTGCGCTTTCCCAACCGTGTGGGCCTGGCCGCGGGGCTGGACAAGAACGGCCGCTGCATCGATGCCTTCGGCGCGATGGGCTTCGGCTTCGTCGAGGTGGGCACGGTCACGCCGCGGCCGCAGCCGGGCAACCCCAAGCCGCGCATGTTCCGCCTGCCGCAGGGGAACGCGCTGATCAACCGCCTGGGCTTCAACAACGAGGGCGTGGAGGCCTTCGTCGCCAATGTGCGGCGTGCGCGCTTTCGCCGGGGCGGCGGCATCCTCGGGCTGAACATCGGCAAGAACGCGAGCACGCCCATCGAGCGCGCGGCCGACGACTATCTGGCGGCGCTGGACGCCGTCTACGAACACGCCGACTACGTGACGGTGAACATCTCCTCTCCGAACACGCAGAACCTGCGCGCGCTGCAGGCCGATGATTCGCTGGACGCCCTGCTCGCCGCCTTGCAGCAGCGTCGCGCCGAGCTGGCACGCCTGCACGGGCGCAGCGTGCCCATGTTCGTGAAGATCGCGCCCGACCTCGACGAAGCGCAGGTGCAGGCCATCGCGGCCACGCTCGCGCGCCACGGCATCGATGGCGTGATCGCCACCAACACCACCATCGCGCGCGAGGCGGTGCAGCACCTGCCGCACGGCCAGGAGGCGGGCGGGCTGAGCGGCGCGCCGGTGCGCGAGGCGTCGAACCGGGTGATCCGCCAGCTGCGCGCGGCGCTGGGCAGCGCCTACCCCATCATCGGCGTGGGCGGCGTGATGAACGCGGCCGATGCGCAGGCCAAGATCGCCGCCGGCGCGGACGTGGTGCAGCTCTACACCGGCTTCATCTACGGCGGACCGCCGCTGGTGACGGCCTGCGCACGGGCGCTCGCCAGCGCGGCCTGAGCCGCGGCGACACGTCCGCCGCGCCGGACAGCAACATTGCGGCAACGCGGCATGGGCTGAATGGCGGCTGGCTGGCGCGCGCCTTGCCTGTCGGGCGAGGCCGTCGGGCGCCGGCCGCGCAGACCGCACCAGACCACAAGGACCCTCATGCAGCCCTCCGACGCCGCGGCAGCCTCCCGACATCCGCCTCCCCCGCACCGGCCGCACAGCCGGCGCGCATCCATCGTCGGCATGGTGATCGCACTGCTGGTGATGGCCGGGCTCGGCTGGCTCGCATGGAGCCTGACGCGCGGCGACGCCGCATCGCCGGCGAGCGCCTTCCGCGGCACGCCACCCACCACGGTGGGCGTGGCCACGGCCCAGCCGGCCGACATCCCCGTGCTGCTGGAGGCGCTGGGCACGGTCACGCCGGCGGCCACGGTCACCGTGCGGCCGCAGGTCTCGGGTGTGCTGCAGCAGCTGCACTTTCGCGAAGGGCAGACGGTCAAGCGCGGCGACCTGCTCGCCACCATCGACCCGCGGCAGTTCGAGATGGCGCTGCAGCAGGCCACCGGCCAGCGCCAGCGAGACGAGGCGCAACTCGCCAATGCGCGGCTGACGCTGAAGCGCTACGAGACGCTGCTGTCGCAGGACTCCATCGCGCGCCAGGAGGTGGACACGCAGGCGGCGCTGGTCAAGCAGCTCGAGGCGGCGGTGGTGGCCGGGCGCGCCAGCGAAGGCGCGGCGCGGCTGGACCTCGGCTACACCCGCATCGTCGCGCCCATCGGCGGGCGCGTGGGCCTGCGCGCGGTGGACGTGGGCAATGTGATCGGCCCGGGCGACGCCAACGGCATCGTCGTCATCACGCAGATGGACCCGATCGACGTGCTGTTCTCCATCCCGCAGGACCGTGTGCCGGAGGTGCTCGCGCGCAGCCGCGACGAGACGGCCATGCCGGTCACCGCACTGGACCGCAGCCGCAGCGAGACGCTCGCCACCGGCAGCTTCTCCACGCTGGACAACCTGGTCGACACGCAGACCGGCACGGTGCGCGCGAAGGCCCGCTTCGCGAACACCGAGGCGCGGCTCTTCCCCAACCAGTTCGTCAATGTGCGGCTCGAGCTGCGCACCTTGCAGGGCGCACTGGTGGTGCCGGTCACGGCGCTGCGGCACGGCAGCCAGGGCGACTATGTGTATGTGCTGAACGAGGCCGAACGCACGGTGTCGCTTCGGCCGGTCACCCGCGGTGTCGGCACGACGACGCATGTGGTGATCGAGAAGGGGCTGGCGGCCGGCGAGCGGGTGATCACCGAAGGCGCGGATCGCTTGCGGGATGGGGCGAAGGTGGTGCTGCCGGGCGAGCGGGGGGCGGCGCGGCAGGCGACGGGCGCAGCCTCGGCGGCGCGCACACCCTCCAGTTCGCCCTGAGGTATCGAAGGGTGAACGCGCGCGCGCCGGATGGTTGGGTGACACCAGCCGAACACGGAACAGGCCCTGCGATTCGCGCGCAGCGCGGACCCTGTCCTGAGGTATCGAAGGATCAGGGCGAACGGGGTTTGCGGGACGCTGACCAATGAACCCCTCCCGCCCCTTCATCCTGCGCCCTGTCGCCACCTCGCTGCTGATGCTGGCGATCGTGCTGGCCGGTCTGGTGGGGTTCCGGCTGTTGCCGCTCTCCGCCCTGCCGCAGGTGGACTACCCCACGATCCAGGTGCAGACGCTCTACCCCGGCGCGAGCCCGGAGGTGATGAGCGAGACGGTGACCGCCCCGTTGGAGCGCAACTTCGGCCAGATGTCGGGCCTGCAGCGCATGAGCTCGACCAGCGCCGCGGGTGTGTCCATCGTCACGCTGCAGTTCGGCCTGGGTGAAACGCTGGACGTGGCCGAACAGGAAGTCCAGGCCGCCATCAACGCCGGCGGGTCGCTGCTGCCGGCCGACCTGCCGGCGCCGCCGGTG
>JBIQKU010000236.1:0-4505 GCA_044506225.1 Rubrivivax sp.
GCGGCGGGCTGGCCGGCTACTTCGGCTACGACGCGGTGCGCTACATCGAGCCCCGACTGGCCAAGACCTGGAAGTCCGGCGGGCTGGACACGCCCGACATCCTTCTGCTGCAGTGCGAAGAACTGGCGGTCATCGACAACCTGTCGGGCCGGCTGTACCTCATCGTCTATGCCGACCCGCGCGAGAGCGAATCCTTCTTCCGCGGCAAGAAGCGGCTGTCCGAGCTGGCCGACAAGCTGCGCTACAGCGTGACTGCGCCGCCGGTGCGGCGCGGGCCATCGCATGGCGTGGCGCGCGAATTCGCCAAGGACGACTACATCGCCGCGGTGCTTCGCAGCAAGGAGCTGATCGCCGCCGGCGACATGATGCAGGTGCAGATCGGCCAGCGCCTGAGCAAGCGCTACACCGAGTCGCCGCTGTCGCTGTACCGCGCGCTGCGATCGCTGAACCCCTCGCCCTACATGTACTTCTACGATCTGGGCGACTTCCAGATCGTCGGCGCCTCGCCCGAAATCCTCGTGCGCCACGAGCACACGCCCGACGGCGACAAGGTGACCATCCGGCCGCTGGCGGGTACCCGTGCGCGCGGCGCCACGCCCGAGCAGGACCAGGCCCTCGAAACCGAACTGCGTGCCGACCCGAAGGAGCGCGCCGAGCATCTGATGCTCATCGACCTGGCCCGCAACGACATCGGCCGCATTGCCCGCACCGGCAGCGTGAAGGTGACGGAAGCCTTCGCGGTGGAGCGCTACTCGCACGTGATGCATATCGTGAGCAACGTCGAAGGCCTGCTGAAGGACGGCATGACCAACCTCGACGTGCTGCGGGCAACGTTTCCGGCGGGCACACTCACCGGCGCGCCGAAGATCCGTGCCATGGAGGTCATCGACGAACTCGAGCCCGTCAAGCGCGGCATCTACGGCGGGGCCTGCGGCTACCTCAGCTTCGCGGGCGACATGGACGTGGCCATCGCGATCCGCACCGGCATCGTCAAGGACAGCACGCTGTACGTGCAGGCAGCGGCCGGTGTCGTCGCCGATTCGGTGCCCGAGCTGGAGTGGAAGGAAACCGAGGCCAAGGCCCGGGCGCTGCTGCGTGCGGCCGAACTCGTGGAAGAGGGGTTCTGACCATGCGCCCGACGATGAGCCGGCTCGAGGCAGGCGCCGCCCCCTTGGGGCGCAGTGAACGCAGCGAGCGTGGGGGCTGACATGCTGTTGATGATCGACAACTACGACTCCTTCACCTTCAACCTGGTGCAGTACTTCGCCGAGCTCGGCGAAGACGTGCGGGTGGTGCGCAACGACGAGATCACGCTGGAGGACATCGCCGCCATGCGCCCCGACCGGCTGGTGCTGTCGCCGGGCCCCTGCTCGCCGGCGGAGGCCGGCATCTGCGTGCCGGCGATCCGCGAATTCACCGGCCGGCTGCCCATCCTCGGCGTGTGCCTGGGCCACCAGGCCATCGGCGCGGCGCTGGGCGGCAAGGTGGTGCGCGCGAAGACGCAGATGCACGGCAAGGCCGACCTCATCACCACCGACGAACGCGGCGTGTACACCGCGCTGCCGCGGCAGTTCGAGGTCATCCGCTATCACTCGCTGGTCATCGAGCGCGACAGCCTGCCCGCCGAGCTGGACATCACGGCCACCTCGCGCGACGACGAGATCATGGGCGTGCGCCATCGCGAGCTCGCCGGCACCGCCGCGCCGCTGGAAGGCCTGCAGTTCCATCCCGAGTCCATCCTCACCGAGCACGGGCATGCGATGCTGAAGAACTTCCTCGACCTGCGGGCATGAGCGCGCGAACTCCGGAGAACGCCTTGACCATCACCGACACCGACGCCCTCACGCGCGTCATCGAGCACCGCGAGATCTTTCACGACGAGATGCTGGCGCTGATGCGCCGCATCATGAGCGGTGACATGTCGCCCTCGATGATGGCCGCGCTGCTGGTGGGCCTGCGCGTGAAGAAGGAGACCATCGGCGAGATCACCGCCGCGGCGCAGGTGATGCGCGAGTTCTCGACCAAGGTCGAGGTCGCCGATCGCACGCACCTGGTCGACATCGTCGGCACCGGCGGCGACGGCTCCCATACCTTCAATATTTCGACCTGCAGCATGTTCGTGGCCGCGGCCGCCGGCGCGCGCGTCAGCAAACACGGCGGCCGCAGTGTGTCCAGCAAGTCGGGCAGCGCCGATGTGCTGGAGTCGCTCGGGGTGAACATCAACCTGCCGCCGGCGGCGATCGCCCGGTGCATCGCCGCCACGGGCATCGGCTTCATGTTCGCGCCCAACCACCATCCGGCGATGAAGAACGTCGCGCCGGTGCGCCGCGAACTCGGGGTGCGCACCCTGTTCAACATCCTCGGCCCGCTGACCAATCCGGCCGGCGCGCCGCACATCCTCATGGGCGTGTTCCACCCCGACCTCGTCGGCATCCAGGTGCGCGCGCTGCAGCGCCTGGGCGCCGAGCATGCCGTGGTCGTCTACGGCCGCGACGGCATGGACGAGGTGTCGCTCGGCGCGGCGACCATGGTGGGTGAATACAAGGACGGCGGCATCCGCGAGTACGAGATCCATCCCGAGGACTTCGGCCTGACGATGGCGAGCAATCGGGCGCTGCGTGTGGCCACGCCCGAGGAATCCAAGGCGCTGCTGCTCGGCGTGCTGGACGGCGAGCCCGGGCCGGCGCGCGACATCGTGCTGCTCAATGCCGGCGTGGCGCTGTACGCGGCCGACGTGGCGGCGTCCATGGCGGACGGCATCGCGCGCGCGCGCGAGGCCCTGGCATCGGGGGCGGCGCGCGAGAAGCTGGCGCAGTTCGTGGCCCATACGCGGGAGGCGGCGTGAGCGACATCCTGCAGAAGATCGTCGCGGTCAAGCGCGAGGAGGTCGCGGCCGCGAAGAAGCGGCGTGATGCGGCCTCCATGCGCCGCGACGCCGAGTCACTGGGCGGCGTGCGCGACTTCGCCGCGAGCCTGCGTGCGCGCATCGCCGCGGGCGGCGCCGGCGTGATCGCCGAAATCAAGAAGGCGAGCCCGAGCAAGGGCGTGCTGCGCGAGCACTTCGTGCCGGCCGAGATCGCCGCGAGCTACGAGCGCCACGGCGCGGCCTGCCTGAGCGTGCTCACCGATGCGCAGTTCTTCCAGGGTTCGTCCGAGTTCCTGCGCGAGGCGCGCGCCGCTTGCGGCCTGCCGGTGCTGCGCAAGGACTTCATGGTCGATGCCTACCAGGTCGACGAAGCGCGCGCGATGGGCGCCGACTGCATCCTGCTGATCGTCGCCTGCCTGGACGACGCGCAGCTGACCGATCTCGAGGCGCAGGCGCAGGCGCTCGGCATGGCGGTGCTGGTCGAGGTACACGACAGCGCCGAACTGGAGCGCGCCCTGCGGCTGAAGACAGCGCTGGTGGGCATCAACAACCGGAACCTGCGCAGCTTCGAGGTGTCGCTGGACACGACGCTCGGGCTGCTGCCGCGCTTGCCCGCGGACCGCCTGCCGGTCACCGAAAGCGGCATCCTCGGGCGCGAGGATGTGCGTCGCATGCGTCAGGCCGGCGTCGACGCCTTCCTGGTCGGCGAAGCCTTCATGCGCGCACCCGAGCCCGGCGCCGCGCTGGCCGACCTGTTCTCGTGACCCGCCACGCCGCGCCCGCGAATACGCTGCCGTGCAACCGGTTGAGCGCGCCGCTGGACGCGCTCGTCGATGCGTTGGACACCGACTGGGCGCCGCTCGTCCACGCCTGGCGCGACAGCCCGGCGGGGCGGCGGCTCATCGACCACGTCGATGAGCGCGTGCGCGCCGGGGTGGCGGTGTACCCGGCCCAGCCGTTTCGTGCGCTGCATCTGACGCCGCTGGCCCGGACGCGCGCCGTCATCCTCGGCCAGGACCCGTACCACGGGCCCGGTCAGTCGGAAGGCCTGGCGTTTTCCGTGCCCGCCGGCGTGCGCATCCCGCCCAGTCTGCGCAACATCTTCAAGGAACTGCAGCGTGACCTCGGCCTGCCCGGCCCGGCGAGCGGCCACCTCGGGGCCTGGGCGCGGCGCGGCGTGCTGCTGCTCAATGCCGTGCTGACGGTCGAAGACGGCCGTCCGGGCAGCCACGCGGGCATCGGTTGGGAGCCGCTCACCGATGCGCTGATCCGCGCCACCGCACTCGATGTCCGGCCCAAGGCCTTCCTGCTGTGGGGTGCGCATGCGCAGGCCAAGACGCCGCTCGTGGAGGCTGCCGCCGCGGGGCATCTGGTGCTGCGCAGCAACCATCCCTCGCCGCTGTCGGCCACGCGGGCACCCGTGCCCTTCATCGGCTGCGGTCATTTCGGGCAGGCGGCGCGCTTCGTTGCAGCGCACGGGGCGCCGGCGCTGGACTGGTCGTGCGATGCGACGTAAGAGATCTTTGCCATCGCCCGCGGCCATGCTATAGTCTGCGGTTCGCCGCGGAGGAGTGCCCGAGTGGTTAAAGGGGGCAGACTGTAAATCTGTTGGCTTACGCCTACGCTGGTTCGAATCCAG
>JBIQKU010000237.1:0-4492 GCA_044506225.1 Rubrivivax sp.
GCCGCCTCGAGGTAGACGAACTGGTTGATCAGCAGCGCCGGCACCAGCGGCCCGGTGATGCGGTAGAAGGTGAACCCGCCCTGGCTCCAACTCTCCATCGTCTTGCCGTGGCGGTCCCAGAAGTCGCCGGGCAGGGCGAGCACGCCGGTGTAGAGCAGGTCACCGTCGTCCAGCGTCTTGTCGTTGAAATAGTCCTCCGCCGGCAAGCCGAGCGCACGCGCCTTGATGCGCATGTTGATGTCCTTGGACACCAGCACCACCTCGCGCCCCGTCTCCTGTTCGCGCAACGCCTTGACCACGCCGAGGATCTGGTTGTCGGCCTTGCCCTGCGGCAGCCCCTGCGGCAGGTCCACGTCGACCAGGCTGGTCTGGAAGAACAGCTTGCCCGCGGCCTCTCGGTGGCCGGTGGCGGCGAGCGGCAGGCCTTCGGACATGCCCTTGCCGTCACGGCTGTCCACGGTGGCGGCCAGTGCATCGAGGTCGCGGCTGACCTGGCGCGCGTTGCGGGCCACTTCGGTCATGCCCTTCTTGTGCCCGTCCAGCTCCTCGAGCGTGACCATGGGCAGGTAGATGTCGTGCTCGTCGAAGCGGAACAGCGAGGTCGGGTCGTGCATCAGCACGTTGGTGTCGAGCACGAAAAGCTTGGGCGGGCCGTCGCGGCGCGGCTTGCGGGCGCGGGGCTCGGGGCCGGGCTTGCGGGCAGCCGCCCTGGCCGGCGCCGGCAACGGCGCGCTCACGAGGGTCTCGGCCGCTTGCAACTGCAGTTCCGCCGGCGAGGCGGGTTCGGAAGCGGGGCTGGTCTTCTGCGCGCGTTTGCCCGGTTTCGGCGCGGCCTGGGAGTCGAAGTCGGTGCTTGTCAGAAGTGCGGCGCGCTTGGCCGGCGGCTTGGGCAAAGGCATGGACAGTAAGGCTCCGTTCGAGAAGAAAAAAAGCCGCACAGTTGCCTGTGCGGCTCGATGGAGAGATTGCGCGTTTGACTACTCACGGGCATGGGCCATTATGCACAGCGCCTGCCCCGGCGGAGATGGTGGCGATGCGGCAAGGGGTTGCCTCTGGCCGTGACCCCCGGCACACGCCTGTCGGCGTCAGGCCTTCTTCAGCGCCTTGACGGCCTTGAGCACTTCCTCGACGTGGCCGGCCACCTTGAGGCCGCGCCATTCGGCCCGCAACACGCCTTCACCGTCGATCAGGAAGGTGCTGCGCTCGATGCCCTTGACCTTCTTGCCGTACATGATCTTGTTCTTGACGACGCCGAACATGTGGCAGAGCTTTTCCTCGGTGTCGGCGATCAGCTCGAACGGCAGTTCGAGGTTCTGCTTGAACTTGTCGTGCGACGCCATGTTGTCGCGCGAGACACCGAACACGACGGCGCCAGCCTTCACGAATTCCTTGTGGTGGTCGCGAAACTGCATCGCTTCGGTCGTGCAGCCCGGCGTGTTGTCCTTCGGATAGAAGTACAGCACAACGACCTGCCCTGCGAAGGCTTGTGGCGTGAACTTCACACCACCAGTGGCAAGCGCTTCGAATTCCGGGAGAGGTTTGTTGAGGGCTGGCGTCATGAAGTATTCTGCGTGGTTGCGCCCGTCGCAGGCGTAGCCCGTCATTATACCGGCTGCGAGTGCGCGCTCGCCTTTCGCCGCTGTGCGGCACGCGGATGCGTGCGCGCGTGTCGCCTGCGTTCAGCGTGCGGCCGTGGGCTCGAACAGCAAGGCTGCGACCACCGAACGACCTTCTGCGAGCAGTACGTTGTAGGTGCGCGCCGCGGCGGCCACATCCATGGTCTCGAAGCCGATGCGGCGCTCGATCAAGGGTCGCATCGCTGCGCCGGGCGGAAAGCGCAGCCGCGTGCCGCTGCCGAAGATCACGATCTCGGGCGACAGCGCGGCGACCATCGCGAAATGTTCTGCGCTCAAGGTCTCGAAGCGCTCGACCGGCCAGTCGACGACCCCGCCTTGCCAGGGCACGAGCACGCTGTGGCGGTGCTCTTCACCGTTGACGACGACGCCTTCGGAAGCGTGGCGCGCGATGGCGTTCACGCCCTCGATGCGTTCGGCTTGCATCTTCATCGCGGGGCTGCTCGGGGGCGGTTCTCGAAGGCTAGAATTATAGTTTTTGCACTGCAGCATTCTCCCTGCCGCGGTGTCGGAGGCCCCTTCTTGAAGCCCATCGCCAAGTCGACCAAGCTCGCCAACGTCGCCTATGACATCCGCGGTCCGGTGCTCGACAAGGCCCGTGCGATGGAGGAAGAGGGCCAGCGCATCATCAAGCTGAACATCGGCAACGTCGCGGCATTCGGGCTCGAGCCGCCCGACGAGATCGTGCAGGACATGATCCGCAACCTGCCGCATGCCGCGGGCTATACCGATTCGAAGGGCTTGTTCGCGCCGCGCAAGTCGGTGGTGCACTACACGCAGGAAAAGAACATCGCGGGCGTCACGGTCGACGATGTGTACCTGGGCAACGGTGCGTCCGAGCTGATCGCGCTCAGCATGAACGCCCTGCTCGACAACGGGGACGAGATGCTGATCCCGGCCCCCGACTACCCGCTGTGGACCGCGGTGGTGGGCCTGTCGGGCGGGCGGCCGGTGCATTACCGCTGCAACGAGGAAACCGGCTGGATGCCGGACCTCGACGACATCGAGGCCAGGATCACACCGAACACACGCGGCATCGTCGTCATCAATCCGAACAACCCGACCGGCACGCTGTATTCGGACGAGGTGCTGCTGGGCATCGTCGACATCGCACGCCGTCACCAGCTCATCGTCTTCGCCGACGAGATCTACGACAAGACGCTGTACGACGGCCACACGCACACGAGCATCGCGTCGCTCGCGGACGACGTGCTCTTCGTCACTTTCAACGGTCTGTCCAAGAACTACCGCTCCTGCGGCTACCGCGCGGGCTGGATGATCGTCTCCGGCGAGAAGCGCCATGCCAAGGACTACATCGAAGGCCTGAACATGCTGTCCTCGCTGCGGCTGTGCGCGAACACGCCGGGGCAGCTCGCGATCCAGACGGCGCTCGGCGGATACCAGAGCATCAAGGACCTGGTCGCGCCCACCGGCCGGCTGTGCCGCCAGCGCGACCTCGCCTACAAGCTGCTCAACGAGATCCCGGGCGTGAGCGTGGTCAAGCCCAAGGCGGCGCTGTACATGTTCCCGAAGCTGGACCCGGCGGTCTACCCGATCGAAGACGACCAGCAGTTCGCCTACGAACTGCTTGCCGAGGAGAAGGTGCTCATCGTGCAGGGCACCGGCTTCAACTGGCATGCGCCGGACCATTTCCGCCTGGTGTTCCTGCCCAACTCCGACGACCTCACCGAAGCCATCGGGCGCATCGCCCGCTTCCTCGAGTCCTACCGAAAACGCTACTCGCGCTGAACGCGCTACACCACACATGAAACCGATCCAAGTCGGCCTGCTGGGCATCGGCACCGTGGGCCGCGGCACCTTCGAGGTGCTGCGCCGCAACCAGGAAGAAATCCGCCGGCGTGCCGGCCGCGGCATCGAGATCACCATGGTGGCCGACCTCGACACGGCGCGCGCCAAGTCCGTCGTGGGCGACCTGGCGAAGGTGGTGGGTGACGCGCGCGAGGTTCTGGCGAACCCGGACATCGACATCGTGGTCGAACTGATCGGCGGCTACGGCGTGGCGCGCGCGCTCGTGATGGAAGCAATTGCCGCCGGCAAGCATGTGGTGACAGCCAACAAGGCGCTGCTGGCGGTGCACGGCACCGAGATCTTCGAGGCCGCCCGCGAGAAGGGCGTGGTGGTGGCGTTCGAGGCCGCCGTCGCGGGCGGCGTGCCCATCATCAAGGCGCTGCGCGAAGGCCTCACCGCCAACCGCATCGAGTGGATCGCCGGGATCATCAACGGCACGACCAACTTCATCCTCTCGGAGATGCGCGATAAGGGCCTGGACTTCGCGCAGGTGCTCAAGCAGGCGCAGGAGCTGGGTTACGCCGAAGCCGACCCGACCTTCGACATCGAAGGCGTGGACGCCGCGCACAAGGTGACCATCATGAGCGCGATCGCCTTCGGCATCCCGGTGCAGTTCGACAAGGCCTATGTGGAAGGCATCTCGGCGCTGAACGCGGCCGACATTGCCTATGCCGAACAACTCGGCTACCGCATCAAGCTCTTCGGCATCACGCGCCGGCGCGACCACGGCATCGAACTGCGGGTGCACCCGACGCTGGTGCCGGCCAAGCGGCTGATCGCCAATGTCGAGGGTGCGATGAATGCCGTGGTGGTCCAGGCCGACGCGGTGGGCACGACGCTCTACTACGGCAAGGGTGCGGGCGCCGAGCCGACCGCGTCCGCCGTGGTGGCGGACCTGGTGGACATCACCCGGCTGCACACCGCCGACCCGAACCACCGTGTGCCCTACCTGGCGTTCCAGCCGGATGCGCTGCACACGACGCCCATCCTGCCCATGGAGCAGGTGCAGACCTCGTTCTACCTGCGCCTGCAGGTGGCCGACCAGACCG
>JBIQKU010000016.1:0-31190 GCA_044506225.1 Rubrivivax sp.
CAACGGCTCGATCTGGCCGCACGACAACGCGCTCATCGCCATCGGGCTGGCACGCTACGGCCACACCGAGGCGGCGATGGCACTGCTCACCGGCATGTTCGACGCCAGCCTGCATTTCGAGCAGCACCGCCTGCCCGAGCTCTTCTGCGGCTTTCCGCGGCGCGCGGGCGAAGGCCCGACGCTGTACCCGGTCGCTTGCGCGCCGCAGGCCTGGGCCGCCGCGACCGTGTTCGCGATGCTGCAGGCCTGCCTCGGCATGCACATCGACGCGCCAGGCCGGCAGCTGAGCTTCCACGGGCCGCGGCTGCCGGCGTTTCTCGACGGGCTGGAGCTGCGCGACCTGCAGGTCGGCGAGGCAAGCGTCGACTTGCTGCTCGAGCGCTATGAGAACAACGTCGGCGTGGCGGTCACGCGCAAGAGCGGGGAGCTCGCCGTGCGTGTCCTGGTGTGACCGGGCTCACACCCTGACACATCGACTGTCGGCCCCGTCCGACAACCGAAAGCGCGCAAGCCCGACGCCTTCCGCCTCGTGCGCTGCCTATCGTTGCAAGCGTCGAAGGACGGCTCCTTCGTTGATTCACGAGGCCCCGGCGTGGGCCGTGCGCTCGCAAAGGCGTCGCACGCCGCGGCCATTCCACAGGAGTGAAAGCCATGAACAAACAGAGACTGCTCGCCGTTCCCGTCAGTGCCGTGGTGGCCTCGCTGGCCCTCGTGGGCTGCAGCCCGCGTGACGATGCCGCGGTGATGGGCAGCGACACCAACACGACGGCCGGCACGACGGCGGGCACCACGGCCGATCCGGCGGCCACGGTGAACAGCAATCCGCCCAGCGCCGGGCAGCCGCAGTCCGACGCCAGCATCGTGATGGGCAATGCGGCCGACGCCACGCGCAGCGCCGTGGACGCCGCCGGCGACAAGGTGGCCGATGCATCCATCACCACCATGGTCAACGCCGAGCTGGCGAAGGACGAGCAGCTGAGCGCGCTCGCCATCGACGTCGACACGGTGGACGGCCGCGTGGCGTTGAAGGGCGAAGCGCCCACCGTCACCGCCAAGGAGCGTGCGACCATGCTGGCGCAAGGTGTGCGCGGCGTGAAGAGCGTGGAGAACCAGCTCGAGGTCGTGCCGCCGAAGAGCTGAGCGGCGCGTCGCTGAATCAACCGGCGTGGCTCGTGAGGGCCGCGCCGGTTTTTTTTGATGCGCGTCTAGTCCTTGTAGACGCCGCAGGCGATGTAGATGTCGCCCGCGCGTTCGACGTAGCAGGCCTTCATGCGCGGCTCGTTGGTCACCGGATGGGCCCAACGGTAGTCCACCCAGCCGCTGCCCTGGCTGCGCGCGACCTTGGTGCACTCGACCACGAAGAGCTTGCCATCCAGGTCCTTCGTGTTCGGCCCGGAGCCGAGCAGCCGCGGGTTGACGCCGTGGGCGACGAGCTTGTCGTCCTCCAGGCCGATGCACAGCAGATAGAGGTCACGGTCGACGAACTGGCCGCGGTCGAGCTTGTTGACGTCGGCCAACAATGCCTCGCGCCCGTGCTGGTTCAGGAAGGCATGCGCACGCTTGACCAGCGCCTGCGCTTCCTCGGCCGTGCCGTGCTCGCGCACGCCGAGCTCGAAGCCGGCGACCGAACCGAGCAGCTTGACGGCCTGTTCGTTGAGCGCGCCGGCGGTGGTCTTGGTGTCGTCCACCACGCCCGCGTTCTGCCGCACCAGGCCGTCGATCTCGGCGATGGAGCGGTTGACCGATTCCACGCCCATGCTCTGCTCGCGGCTGGCGGCGCTGATCTGGCCGATGAGTTCGGCCACTGACTGCACCGACGACACGATGGTGCCCATGGTGCGACCGGCGTCGTCCACGAGCTTGGCGCCGCTGTCCACACGCTCCACCGAGTCGCCGATCAGCGCCTTGATTTCCTTGGCGGCGCTCGCCGAGCGCTGCGCGAGGCTGCGCACCTCGCTGGCCACCACCGCGAAACCGCGGCCCTGCTCGCCGGCGCGGGCGGCTTCCACCGCCGCATTCAACGCGAGGATGTTGGTCTGGAAGGCGATCCCGTCGATCACGCCGATGATGTCGACGATCTTGCGCGAGCTTTCCTTGATCGAGCCCATGGTCTGCACGACCTGGTTGACCACCTCGCCCCCCTTGCGCGCCTCGCCCGAGGCACACAGCACCAGTTCGTTGGCCTGCTGGGCGTTGTCTGCGTTTTGTCGCACGGTGGTGGTCAGCTGCTCGATGGACGCGGCCGTGCTCTGCAGCGAGGCCGACTGGCTGGTCGTGCGCTCGGCCAGCGCGGTGTTGTCGCGGTTGATCTTGGACGAGGTGCTGGCCACCGTGGTCGTGCCGGCGCGCACCGCCGACACCAGCGCGAACAGGCGGGCGCGCATGCCGTCGAGCGAGCGCAGCAGCTGGCCGTACTCCCCGGCCAGCGCGGCGGCTTGCGGCTGCGGCGTGAGGTCGCCGTCGGTGATGCGCTGCGCTGTTTCCATCACCTGGGTGAGCGGGGCCAGCACGCCGCGGGCCATCCACACGGCGGCAGCGGCCGAGACGGCCAGCGCCGCGGCGCCCGCGAGCGCCGTCCACAACACCTGCTCGGTGCCGAGTGCCGCGAGCGTCCAGGCGACGGCCACGAGGCCCAGCTGGACGCCCAGCCCGAGCGCGAGGCGGGTGCGAAGGGTGAGATGCGCGAAAGCCATGCGGCGGACTCCCAGGGCGGCAACAGGTGTCGGGTCGATGCCACCGTGTCGGGTGCGGCGGCATCAGGCTGCTCCTCTATCGGCCGCTCGCGGCAAGAACTTGACACAGATGTTGGAACCGGTGGCTTGCGAGCAGGCGCAGGTGTGTGGCTTGCTGCACGCCTGGCAGGGAGAGAACCACCCCGGTGCGCGATTTCGACGACTCCACCTTGTGGCGCATCAGCGGCTATGAACGCATGCGCCGGCAGACCGGCGGCAGCGGCTTCATGGCGCTGACGGACACCACGGTGCTGCCCACCACGCTGCGTGCGGAGCTCGGCAAGCTGGACCGCCGCTCGCCGGACGGCGATGTGCTGGAGGCCGTGGCGGCCTGCGTGCGCCACCGCGAACCGGCGCTGCTGTACCTGGAACACGCTCAGCTGCTGTGGCCGGTGACGCTCTTTCCCCACCACATGCTCTACCACGCGCCGCGCGACCTGGTGGCCGCGGCCACGCGGCCCGGCCTTGCCGACCTGCGGCTGCTGTCGGTGGACCCGCCCGGCGTGCGCCCGCCCGGCGACTGGCTGGCCGAGCGGGTCGCCGCCGCGGACCACTACCGCGCACTCGCCCCGCTGCTGTGGCTGATGGCGGTGAGCGGGCCGCGCAGCACCTTGCTGCGCGAGATCGGCGGCACGGCGGCTTACCGCGTGCTGCCGGGGCTGGTCGGCGAGGGGCTGGTCGCCCCGGGCGCGCTCGCGCCGGCCATCGAACGCCTGCGCCGCGAGCCGGCACCGCTGCGCGCCATCGCCGCCTGGCCCGGCATGGGCCTGCCGCGCGCCTGCCGCATGCTGAATGCGCTGTACCTGGTGTCCAGCCTCATGGTCACGCGCACCAACCCGGCCGCGCGCGGCGAGCCGCGGGCCGAGGGCGGCTGGCGCAACCTGCTGCGGCGGCGCTGAGCCCGGGCCGGATTCAGGCCGCGCGCGCGGCCTGCGTGGCCAGGCCTTTGAGTTCCCAGAAGTACGGGTTCCAGAAGCTCATGTGTCGCTGCGCCATGAGCACGCCGGCGGTGCCGGTGCGTGGCGAGATCCACCAGTGCGTGCCGCCCACGCCGCCCCATTGCAGCTCGCCTTCGGAGCCGGGCGGGTCGATGCTGCCGGCCTTCAGCGTCAGCGCACCGCCCAGGCCGAAGCCCTTGCCCGGCACCTCGCCGGTCGTGAAGCGCAGCGGCTGGCCGGGAGGCAGCTGGTTGCGCATCATCTCGGCCACGGTCTCCTCGCGCAGCAGGCGCGGCTCGCCCGGGCCCGCACCGGGCAGCAGGGCGCGGACCAGCGCCAGCATGTCGGGCAGGGTGCTCACCAGCCCGCCGCCGCCGGACAGCCGCGGCACCGGGTGCAGGTAGGCCTCGGGCCAGGGGTAGTCGTTGGCCATGGGCGTGAGCCCGGGTTGCGTCGGCTTCAGCAGGTTGGCGCCGGCATACATCACGACCAGGCGATCGCGCTTGGGCGCCGGCACGAAGAAGTCGGTGTCGACCATGCCGAGCGGGTCGAGGATGCGGCGGCGGATGACCTGGTCGAAGGACTCGCCGCTCACTACTTCCACCACGCGCGCGAGCACATCGGTCGCGACCGAGTACGTCCAGGACGTGCCGGGGTGGTAGAGCAGCGGCAGCGCTGCGAGCGCGTCGATCATGGCGGCGAGCGGCGTCTTCTCGCTCAGCACGCCGGCGGCGGCGTAGGCCTTGGAGAGCAGGGTGTCCGGGTCGAGGATGCCGTAGCCCAGCCCCGCGCTGTGGCTGAGCAGCTGGCGGATGGTGATGGGGCCGGCCGCGGGCTCGGTGTCGTCCAGCCGGGTGGCGCCCGGGCGCAGCACGCGGCGCTGCGCGAGCTGGGGCAGGCTGCGCTCCACCGGGTCGTCCAGGCCCAGCCGGCCGTCCTCGACCAGCTGCATGACGGCCACGGTGGTCACGAGCTTGGTGTTGGAGAAGCCGCGGAAGATGTGGTCCTCGCGCAGCGCGATGCGGGCTTCGCGGTCCGCCCAGCCGGTCACATGCCGGTCCACCACTTCCCGCCCACGCAGCACGGCGACGGACACGCCGGGCAGGATCTCGCCGTCCACCTGGCGTTGCATGGCGGCGTGCAGGGTATCGAAGGCGGTGGCGGGCATGGCGGATGTCGTCCTCGTGGTCGAAGAGGGAAAAGTGGAAAGGGCATCGGTGAAAGCCGCCCGAGGCGGCGGCGGCCTCAGGCGGGCGTGTCGTCAGCCGGCGGCGAGGCCGCGAGCGCGGACAGCCGTTCGCGCAGGTCGGGCGCGGGCGTGTAGCCCTGGGCCACCAGGTGCAGCTGCCCGCCGTGCTCGGCGATGACGGCGGGAAAGCCACGAATGCCCCAGGCCTGTGCCTGCTCGAAATCGGCGCGTGTCTCGTCGCGCATGCGCTGCGAGGCGAAGGCGGTGGCGAACTCCTGGCGCGGCAGGCCGATGGCCACCGCGAGATCGGCCAGCACCTCGGGCTGGGTCACGTCGCGCGCGTCCGCATAGAAGGCGCGCTGCAGGCTCGAGAAGAAGCGCCACACATGGCGCGGCGACATGGTGCGCACCGTCACCGTGGCGCGGCTGGCGGGCTCCGTGTCGTAGACGAAGCCGGCGCGGTGCATGGCGGTGTCGGGCGCCTGGGCGAAGGGCACGCCCGCGGCCTCGTGCACATGCTGCCAGTGGCCGTAGATCTCGTCCGCCCTGGCCGGCGTCATGGGCTCGGTGGTGTAGGGCCGCAGGCCGCCCATCACCAGGGCCAGGTTCAGCGGCGCGGCGGGGCCGGGTTCGGCCAGCAGCGCGTCGACGGTGGTGCCGAAGCCGTAGCACCAGGAGCACATCGGGTCGGCGACGTAGATCAGGTTCATCGCGTCATCCTACGTCGCCAGCAGCCATGCCTGCGCTCCCGCTCGTGCACAAGTCGACACCGTGCCGGCGACGGGCCGCGCAGGGCCGCCCGCTACACTCCCCGGCTTTCGATTCACTGCTTCCATGGCTGCTGTACCGAGTGCTCACGACGCCCCCGCGTTCGACCTGAAAAGTGCGTCGATGAGCCTGCTGGCCCTGGTGCTGCAGAGTGCCGACCTCGCGGTGCTGCGCGCGGCGCTCGAGGCGCGCAGCGCCCAGGCGCCGCAGCTCTTCGACAACGACCCGCTGGTGATCGACCTGTCGCAGGTCGCCGAGACCGAGACGCCCCTGGATTTCCCCGCGCTCGTCGCGCTGCTGCGCGAGCACCGCCTGCTGCCGGTGGCGGTGCGCGGCGGCAGCGAGGCGCAGCGCGAGGCCGCCCGCGAGGCGGGTCTCAGCGAGGCGCCCGAGGCGGCGCCGCCCCGTCCGGCACCGCCGCCCGCAGCACCCGCGCCCGCTGCAGAACCCGCGCCGCCGCCCGCGCCGCGCCCGACGCTCATCGTCGAGCGCCCGCTGCGCTCGGGCCAGCAGGTGGTCGCCCGCGACTGCGACCTGGTGATGCTCGCGGCGGTGAACTTCGGCGCCGAGGTGATCGCCGACGGCAGCATCCATGTGTATGCGCCGCTGCGCGGACGGGCGATCGCCGGTGCGCGCGGCAACACCCAGGCGCGCATCTTCAGCACCTGCATGCAGGCGCAGCTGGTGTCGATCGCCGGCACCTACCTCACGACAGATACACCGCTGCCGGCCGACGTGGCCGGGCAGCCCGCCCAGGTGCGGCTCGACGGCGAGACGCTCGTCTTCGAGCCGCTTCGACTCCAGAACCAAAGGAACGACAACCAATGACACGCATCGTCGTGGTGACCTCCGGCAAGGGGGGCGTGGGCAAGACCACCACCAGCGCCAGCTTCGCCTCGGGCCTCGCGCTCGCGGGCAAGAAGACCGCCGTGATCGACTTCGACGTCGGCCTGCGCAACCTCGACCTCATCATGGGCTGCGAGCGGCGCGTGGTGTACGACTTCGTCAACGTGCTGCAGAACGAGGCCAACCTCAACCAGGCGTTGATCAAGGACAAGCAGTGCGACAACCTGTTCGTGCTGGCGGCCTCGCAGACGCGCGACAAGGAGGCGCTGACCAAGGACGGCGTGGAGCGCGTGCTCAAGGAGCTCGCCGAGATGGGCTTCGACTACATCGTGTGCGATTCGCCCGCCGGCATCGAGACCGGCGCGCTGCTGGCCATGCACTTCGCCGACGAGGCGCTGATCGTCACCAACCCCGAGGTGTCGTCGGTGCGCGACTCCGACCGCATCCTCGGCATGCTCAGCTCCAAGACGAAGCGCGCGATCGACAAGCAGGAGCCGATCAAGGAGCACCTGCTGATCACGCGCTACAACCCGAACCGCGTCGAGGGCGGGCAGATGCTGTCGCTGTCGGACATCCAGGAGATCCTGCGCACGCCGCTGATCGGCGTGATCCCGGAATCGGAGACGGTGCTCGACGCCTCGAACCAGGGCGTGCCGGCCATCCACCTCAAGGGCACCGACGTGTCGGAGGCCTACAAGGACGTGGTGGCGCGCTTCCTCGGCGAGGACAAGCCGATGCGCTTCGTCGACGCGCAGAAGCAGGGCTTCTTCAAGCGCATCTTCGGCGGGAGGTGAACCATGTCCTTCCTCTCGTTCCTGCTGGGAGAAAAGAAGAAGACCGCCACCGTCGCCAAGGAGCGGCTGCAGATCATCCTCGCGCACGAGCGCAACGGCCGCTCGCACCGTCCCGACTACCTGGAGTCGCTGCAGCGTGAGCTGGTCGCGGTGATCTCCAAATACGTCTCGGTCAAGCCCGAGGACATCAAGGTCAACCTCGAGCGCCAGGAGAACCTGGAAGTGCTCGAGGTCAAGATCGAGCTGCCCGAAGCCGCACGCTGATGGCCATGGCCGCACCGGTCGTCGCGATCACGCTGGATCTGGACGACACGCTGTGGCCGGTGTGGCCGACCATCGAGCGCGCAGAGCAGCGGTTGCACGACTGGCTGGCCGTGCACGCGCCGGCCACGGCCGCGGCGCACGACACGGTGAGCCTGCGCCGCGTGCGCAATGCGCTGTCCATCGAGCGGCCGGAGCTGGCCCACGACCTCACCGCCATCCGGCGCGAGTCGATCCGCCGGGTGCTGGGCGAATGCGGTGAGGACCCGGCGCTGGCGGACGCGGCCTTCGAGGTGTTCTTCGCCTCCCGCCAGGAGGTGACGCTGTTCGACGACGCGCTGCCGGCGCTGCAACGCCTGGCCGCGCGCTACCCGGTGCTGGGGCTGACCAACGGCAACGCCGACCTGCAGCGCGTGGGCATCGCGGCGCACTTTCGCGGCTGCATCGGCGCACGCGAGTTCGGCGCCGGCAAGCCCGAGCCGGGCATCTTCCACGAGGCCTGCCGGCGCCTGGGCGCGGCGCCGGCGCAGGTGCTGCATGTGGGCGACGACCCGCTGGTCGATGTGGTGGGCGCGCTGCGCGCCGGCCTGCAGGCCGCGTGGGTGCGGCGCGACGACGCGGCGCCGGCCTCCACCACGGGGCTGGAGGTTCAGCCGCAGTACATCGTGACCGATCTCGCGGAACTCGCCGATCGCCTCGGCGCCTGAGCCCCGCGCGCCGCGGTTTGCCCTAGCCTGCGGGCATGACCGCGCTGTCCTCCATCGCACTCACCGGCCTGCATGCCGCGCAGATGCGTCTGGCGGTGAGCGGGCACAACGTCGCGAATGCGATGACGCCGGGCTTCCGGGCGCAGCAGGTGCAGCAGCAGACCCAGCCGGGCGGCGGGGTCGCCATCTCGGTGGGCCGTGCCCCCGTGGCCGGCGTGTCGCTGGCCGGGGAACAGGTCGCCCAGATGAGTGCGGCCTACGCCTTCAAGGCCAACCTGCGCAGCATCGAGATCGAGCAGGCCATGCTGGGCACGCTGCTCGACCTGCACGCCTGAATCTTCAGGCCTCGGCGGCGTGCGCCGCCTTCACCGCCGGCCGTGCGGCCACGCGGTCGAAATACGCCTTCACCGCCGGCCAGCGGGCGAGGTCCAGGCCGGCCACCGGCGCCCACGTCAGGATGGTGTAGAGGTAGGCATCGGCCACGGTGAAATCGTTGCCGGTGAGGTAGTCGCGGCCCGTGAGCGACTTCTCCACATGGTCCAGCCGTTTGCCGATCTTCTCGGCCGAGGCCTTCTTCACCTCGTCGGGCCAGCCGGCGAAGAAGGGGCTGAAGCTCTTGTGCAGTTCCGAGCTCACGAAGCCCAGCCATTCGTCCAGGCGATAGCGTTCCATGGTGCCGGGGCGCGGCGCGAGTTTGGCCTCGGGCTTGCGATCGCCCAGGTACTGCAGCACGGCCACGTTCTCGGTGAGCACGCCGCCTTCGGGCAATTCCAGGGCGGGCACATAGCCCTTGGGGTTGACGGAGAAGAAGTCGCCGCCGTCGTCCATCTTCTTGGTCTTGAGGTCGACGCGCATGGTGTCGTAGGGCGCGCCGATTTCCTCGAGCACGATGTGCGAGGCGAGCGAACAGGCGCCGGGCTTGAGGTAGAGCTTCATGGGGACTCCTTGTGTGCAAACGGGACGCGAATGCGTCGCGGCCGATTCTTGCCCACTGCCGTGACCGCCGCGCCGACAAGGCCTTGGCGCGCCGTGCAGCAGCGCTGTCGGGCAATCGGCGACAGGGCGTTCATCCATCGTCCGACACGCCGGCGCGGCGCACATCCGATGGTCCGGCGGTTTCGACTGCGTACATTGAAACGGCGATTCCGCCCATCGGCCCACCGGAGAAAGGCAGTCATGAACGCTGTGATGACGACCGAACGCTTCGAGCTGCGTTTCCAGTCCCTGTTCCACGAGGGACGGGCGCTGGTCTTTCCCTGCGATGCGAGCGGGCGAGGTGGAGTTCGACGCCCTCAGCGAGCGGGCGCGGGAGAACTACGTCTACGCGCGCGTCGTGGTCGGCCGCGAGTACGCCGCGCCGGCCGTGGTGCGCCGGTCCTGAGCCCGGGCGGCCGGCCGGCTTGAAACCCGGCGGGCGTGCCCCACCTTCGATCACAGGACGCCGCGGCGCGTTTCGCCGCGACAGCTTTCACGAAGGTCACGATGAACACCACCACATCCGCACAGGCCCCGGCCGATCTGGTCGTGGTTGCCGCGCTCGCCGGCCTGCTGGGCCGGCTCGAGGCCAGCAAGGTGCCCGTGTCACCCGATCAGTACCGCGACGTCGTCGCCCGGCTGACGCAGGCGCTGGATGACGCCAGCAGCCACCCGAACCTGCCCGCCGTGCTCGACGCGCACCCCGCCGCCGCCGAGCTGTACGAGAACCTGCAGTACCAGTACGCGGGCCTGTGCCGCTCGTCGCTCGACAGCGCGCTGTCCGCCGAGATGCGGGCCGTGGCCGCCATCGACAAGGCGCGGCGCACGCCGGCCGGCTGATCCGGCCGAAAAAACCCGTCACCGCGCGGGCACGGCGCGCCGCACATACTGCGGCGATGCCCCCATCCCTTCGTCCAGCCCGGCGGCTTGCGCTGCCGTGGCTTTGTCTCGCGCTGTGCGCGGGCACCGTCGAGGCCGATGACACCGGCCGCCTCCTGCCCCGCTGGGAAGCCGGCGTCGTCGCCGGCGGCGGGCGCGTGGCGGATTACCCCGGCGCCGGCCAGTCGCACACCCGCGGCATCGTGCTGCCGGTGTTCATCTACCGCGGCCCGGTGCTGCGGGTGGACGGCGACGGCGTGCGCGGGCGGCTCTTCGACCATCCCGACCTGCACCTCGACATCGCCGCGAGTGCGGCCTTCAGCGCGCGCGAGAGCGATGCACGCTCGGGCATGCCTAGTCTCGATTACCTGGTGGGCATCGGCCCGCAGCTTGTCTATACCGGCTGGCGAGACGCGCCGGGCAGCCCGACGCTGCACCTGCAACTGCGCGGGCTGCTGTCCACCGACCTCGATCGGGTGAACGGCCGCGGCGCGACGCTGAGCCCGGCGGTGCGCTGGCGCTGGCCCGTGCAGCTGCCGTCGTCGCGGCCGGCCAGCCTCGGCTTCTTTCTGCAGCCGACCTGGGCCAGCGCGCCGCTGATGCGTTACTTCTACGACGTGCCGCCGGCCTACGCCACGGCGGCGCGACCGGCCTACCGCGCGCGTGCGGGCTACCTCGGCACCGAATGGGGCCTGACCCTCAGCCGGCGCGAGAGCCCGACGGTGAGCTGGTTCGCCACCTTGCGCGGCATGTCGCTGCACGGCGCGGCCAACACCGCCAGCCCGCTGCACCGCTCGCGCAGCGACGTGAGCATCGGCGTGGGGGTGTTGTGGACGCCGTGGCAGAGTGGAGAAAAGGTGGCGCGGTAGGGGAAGGGAAGCGCCTCTCCCGCGGGCGGGCGAAGGTTGGGGTGAGGGTGGCTGAGCAAGCCGCCGCTGCCAGGACACAGGAAGGGCGGCCTTCCCCAGCCCTCTCCCCCAGAGGGGGAGAGGGAGCAATGCGCCACGCTTCGTCAGCCCGTCGTATCGAACAAGTCGGGCTCGCTCCCTCGCTTCGCCCCTTCGATCGCCAGGATGCGCAGCTTGGTGTCCACGCCGCCCGGTGCCGTGAACCCGCCATGGCGCCCGCCCGCGGCGAGCACGCGGTGGCAGGGCACGACGATGGCGAACGGGTTGCGGCCCAGCGCCTGGCCGACGGCGCGGGCGGCCGAGGGGTCTTCGAGCCGGGCTGCGATCTCGCCGTAGGTGAGCGTCGAGCCCGGGCGGATCTGCCGCGCCAGGGCATAGACGCGGCGGTGGAAGGGCGCGATGCCGCTCATGTCCAGCTCCACATCCAGCAGATCCGGCGTGCCGCCGTCCAGCAGCGCGACGATGCCGGCGATGGCGTGCGCCGCCTGCGGGCTCGGCGGCGCGAACGGCGCCGGGCCGAACCGCTGGCGCAGGTGGCGGCGCAGTGCCGCATCGTCGGCCGCGGGCAGGTAGACGCCGGTGACGCCGGCCTCGCTCCAGGCCATGCCGCAGCGGCCGATGGCGGTGTCGAAGATCGTGGTGCCGATGCTGTGCATGGCGGCCGCCCCTTGTTCAGCGGAACAGGTCGAGGATGCTCTTGCGCTCCGCTTCCAGCGCCACCGGCAGCGGCGCCACCGGGATCACCGCGGGCGGTGCGACGCCCGGGGCGAATTCCTCGTAGTACCACTCGCCGTGCACGCCGACCACGCCGTCGGGCGGCGCCGGCCGGTCCACGGGCACGCCGTCGAGCGCGTGGCGCATGTAGGCCATCCACACCGGCAGGGCCAGGCCGCCGCCGCTGGCGTGGTCGCCCAGCTTTCGCGGCGTGTCGTAACCCATCCACGCCACCGCCACCACGCCGCGCTGGTAGCCGGCGAACCAGGCGTCGAAGGCATCGTTCGTGGTGCCGGTCTTGCCGTGCAGGTCGGGGCGGCCGAGCACCTGGCTCGCGCGGTAGGCGGTGCCGCTGCGGGTCACCTCGGCGAGCAGGTCGTCCATCATGAAGGCGTTGCGCGCGGTGATGCTGCGCACGGATTCATCCACCGGCGTGAGAAGCGCCTGCGTGATGACCTGGCCGCGGCTGTCGCTGATGCGGGTGATGAGCTGCGGCTCGATGCGGTGGCCGCCGTTGGCGAACACCGCGTAGGCGCCGGCGAGCTGCATGGGCGTGACCGCGCCGCTGCCCAGCGCCATCGCGAGGTTCGCCGGCTGGCGATCGGCATCCAGTCCGAAGCGCGTCAGCCATTGCTGCGCCGGCACCGGGCCGATCAACTGCAGCAGCCGCACCGCTACGGTGTTCTTCGATTTCGCGAGCGCCCGGCGCAGCGACATCGGCCCGTCGTAGCGGCCGTCGGCGTTCTGCGGCTGCCAGGCCTCGCCGCCGGCAGGTGCATCGACCGCCACCGGCGCGTCGTCCATCACCATCGCGGGCATCATGCCGCGCTCGAGAGCCGCGGAATAGATGAACGGCTTGAGGGTCGAGCCGGGCTGGCGCCAGGCCTGCAGCGCGCGGTTGAAGGGGCTGCGGTTCTGGTCGAAGCCGCCGACCATGGCGCGCACCGCGCCCGTCTGCGGGTCCAGCGCGACGAAGGCACCCTGGACCTCGGGCATCTGCGCCACCGACCAGCCGCCATCGGCGCCTTGCAGCAGCCAGACCACCGAGCCGGGGCGGATCTGCAAGCGGGCCTCCACCCGGTTGGCCAGTGCGCCGGCCACGAGCGCCAGCCCGTCGCCACGCACCACCACACGCTCGCCGCCGCGCAGCGCGCCGACGATTTCGCGCGGGCCCGCCTCCAGCACCACCGCGGCACGCAGGCCGCCGCTGTCGTCATGCTCGGCCAGGGCGTTGTCGATGGCCGCGGCCAGCCGGGCCGGGTCGGCCGGCAGCACCGCATGGCCCACCGGGCCGCGCCAGGGCTGCTGACGCTCGAAGTCGAGCAGGGCGCGGCGCAGCGCGTGGTAGGCCGCGGCCTGGTCGTCGGCATCGATGCTGAGCGTGACCTTCAACCCGCGGCTGTAGGCGGCCTCGCCGAAGTGCTCGACGACGATCTGCCGGGCGGTCTCGGCCGCATACGCCGCCTCGGCGCCCACGCCCGGGCGCTCGCGGTAGACCAGGGTCTCTTCGCGCGCCGCGCGGTATTCGGCCTCGGTGATGATCTCCAGGCGCAGCATGCGGTCCAGCACATGCTTTTGCCGCTTGGCCGCACGCGCCGGATTGACGATGGCGTTGCCTCCCGAAGGCGATTGCGGAAAGCCCGCGAGCATCGCCAGCTCCGCGATCGAGAGCGTCTCGAGCGGCTTGCCGAAGTAGATCTCGCTGGCCGCCGCGAAGCCGTGCGCCCGCTGGCCGAGGTAGATCTGGTTCAGGTAGACCTCGAAGATCTCGTCCTTGCTCAGCTGCTGCTCGATCTTCAGCGCCAGCAGCATCTCGTAGAGCTTGCGCGTGAAGGACTTGGTGGTGGGCAGGTAGAAATTGCGCGCCACCTGCATGGTGATGGTGGACGCGCCCTGGCTGCGCGCCCGGTGCAGGTTGGCGATGGCCGCGCGCACCACGCCGACGTAGTGCACCCCGTGATGCTCGTAGAAGCTCGCGTCCTCGGTGGCGAGCACCGCCTGGCGCAGCAGCGGCGGAATCTCCTCGATGGGCGTGAAGTCACGCCGCTCGGGGCCGAACTCGCCGACCAGCACGCCGTCGGCGCTGTAGATGCGCAGCGGCAGGCGGGGGCGGTAGTCGGTGAGGCTGTCGATGGCCGGCAAGTTCGGCCAGGCCACCGCGATGGCCGTGCCGAGCAGCATGGCCGCCGCCAGCAGCAGCGCCAGCATCACGCCGAGGGCGCGCAGCACCAGCCCCGGCCAGCGCAGGCGGCGGCTGCCGGACGGATTCATGGGGTGCGCGGCCTCGTGCGGGCCCGGTTCAGCGCCCGGCAATGCCCAGCAGCTCGACCTCGAACTGCAGCGTGGCGTTCGGCGGGATCACGCCGCCCGCGCCGCGCGAGCCGTAGGCGATGGCCGCGGGGCAGGTCAGATGCGCCTTGCCGCCCACCTTCATGCGCTGCACGCCTTCGGTCCAGCACTTGATGACGCGGTTGAGCGGGAACTCCGCCGGCTGGCCGCGCTTGTGCGAGCTGTCGAATTCGCGCCCGTCGGGGAAGCTGCCGCGGTAGTGGACCTTGACCGTGTCGCTGGCGCCCGGGCTCGCACCCTGGCCTTCGGTGATCGTGCGGTACACGAGACCGCTGTCGGTCACGACGGCGCCGGGCTGCTTGGCGGCGGCCGCGAGCGCGGCATCGGGTTCGGCCCAGCTGGCGCTGCTGGCGGCGAGCGTGAGCACGGCGGCGAAGATGGAAAGCTTCAAGAGGATCTCCTGCGGACGGGGTGGCAATTGTCGGCCCAAGTGATGCAGCGCCCGGCGCGGCGGATCCCCTCGCGGGCGTCGGCTTTTCACGCCGCCGCCTGTCGCCTTGTCGCCGAAGCGGCGGCCGGCGGGCCTCTAACATCGCGGCTTTCCTCGCATCAGCGGGCGCCGCAGCACGCGCCCCAAGGAGTACCGGCATGTTCGGTGTGGCGGACTACGCGGCCTTCGTCGTCGCGATCATCGTGTTCCTCGCGATCCCGGGGCCGGGCAACCTCGCGCTCATCACCTCCACCGGCAAGGGCGGGCTGCGTGGCGGCTTGGCGGCCACCTTCGGCGTCATCGCCGGCGACCAGGTGCTGATGTGGCTGGCGGTGGCCGGCGTGGCGGCGGTGCTGCAGGCCGCGCCGCTGCTGTTCGGGGCGGTGCAGTGGCTGGGTGCGGCCTATCTCGCCTGGATGGGCTGGCGCATGATGGTCGTGAAGCCGGGCGATGCACCGGTGATCCAGATCCGCCCGCGGCAGTACTTCCGCCAGGCCATGACCATCACCTTGCTCAACCCCAAGGCCATCGTGTTCTACATGGCCTTCTTCCCGCTCTTCGTCGACCCGGCGCGCCACCAGGGGCTGCTTACCTTCGCGGTGATGGCGGCCACCATCGCGGCACTCACCTTTCTCTACGGCGCTGTCGTGGTGCTGCTCACCCGCATGCTGGCCGAGCAACTGCGCACCAGCCCGCGTGTGACGCAATGGTTCAACCGGCTGGCGGGCGGGCTGCTCATCGGCTTCGGCCTCAAGCTCGCGCTGTCGCGCTGAGACCGTGACGCCATGAAGACCTACGACATCGAGGTTCAGCGCATCAAGGCCATGTCCAACGCGCACGGCCTGATCCATGCGCGCATCGACGCGGCGGTGCAGCCGCAGCCGCGGCGCGACGACGGCGAGCCCGCCAGCGTGCTCACGCTGAGCGAGGAGACGGCGCGCGTGCTGATGCTGCTGTTGAAGGCGCAGCTCGCCGAGTTCGACAAGCGCAAGGCGCGCAGCCAGCGCTAGGGGCCGCATGGGCGGCGCAGCCACCACCGTCGAGTTGTTCTGCGGCATCGGCGGCTTTCGCATCGCGGCGGACCGGCTGGGCCTGCGCACCGTCTGGGCCAACGACCTGAATCCGCTCGCCGCCGCGGTGTACCGCGCGCGCTTCGGCACCGGCGTGCTGCACGAGGGCGACATCAGCGCGCTGGCGCAAGCCGTGCCGGCCCACGATGTGCTCACCGCCGGCTTTCCCTGCCAGCCCTTCAGCGCCGCAGGCAAGAAAGCCGGCATCCGCGATCCGCGCGGCACCCTGTTCCAGGCCATCGTCGACGTGGTCGCGCGCACCGCACCGCGGCACTTCCTGCTGGAGAACGTCAGGCGCCTGCTGGCGATGGAGCAGGGCGCGCATTTCGCGACGGTGCTTGCGGCGCTGTCGGCGCTCGACTACGCCATCGAATGGCGCGTGCTCAACGCCCGCCACTTCGGCCTGGCGCAGAACCGCGAACGTGTGCTGATCGCCGGCACGCGGGGCGACGTGTGGCGCGCGCGCGGCGGCTGCCCGGGCGCGCTGCGGCTGGCATCAGCGGCCGACCTGCAGGCCGCGCCGTCGGCGCTGCGCGACCGCCTGCTGCATGCGCCGGGCTGGACGCCGCTGGCAGCGCACGGCGCGCGCTTTCCGGCCTGGGGCGTGGCGCTCGACGGCCGCTTCGCCGGCGGCGAGCTGCCCGTCTTCAGCGCCGCCACCGCGCCGGTGCGGCTGCAGGACGTGCTGGAACACGAGGTGCCCGACCACCACGACTTCACCGCCGCCACCCATGCACGGCTCGCGGCCAACGACGCGGTGGGCCGCTTCGTGCAGGGCGTGCAGATCATCAGCAACCAGGCCGGCGGTGCGCGCATGGGCTACACCATCTTCGGCACCGCAGGCCTTGCGCCCACGCTCACGGCCTCCACCAGCCGGCATTACGAGCGCTATCTGGTCGACGGGCGCTACCGCCGCCTCACGCCCACCGAATACGCCCGGCTGCAGGGATTTGCCGACGGCCACTGCGCCGTGGTGCCCATGCGCGAGCAGTACGTGCTCTACGGCAACGCGGTGCCGCCGCCCATGGCGCACTGGGCGCTGGCGCGGCTGCTGACGGGCGAGGACGCCGCCCGCGCGGCGCTGGCGTTGCCGCTGCCGGCGACAGCCTGAGGCGTACGCGCGGCGGGCTCAGAGCGTGCGCGCGCTGGCGTTGACCAGCACATCGCAGCTCGCCTTGGACACCACGCAGCGTGTCACGCTGCCGAGCAGGAAATCGGCCACCCGGGACTTGCCCTCGCGGCCGACGACGATGAGGTCGGCGCCGCGCGCCGCCTCCTCGGAAAGCACCAGCCGCCCCGCATCGTCGGCGTCGATGACGCAGGCGACACGCTGGCGTTCCAGGCCGGCGGCGGCGATCAATGATTCGGCCTGCGCCATGGCCTCGTCGCGCGCCCGGGCGCGGTGGGCGCGCATCTTGTCGTCGGACACGCCGGCCAGCCACAGCTTGCCTTCGAAGGACACATCGAGCGCATGCACCAGCGTCAGCCGCGCCTCGGGGGCGAAGCGCAGCGCCAGGCGCAGCGCCGGCAGCGACGCATCGGAAAAGTCCACCGGCACCAGCACGTGGCCGTAGGGCGGCCCGTCCGGGTATTCGGGCGGGCGGCGTACCACCAGCGTGGGCACCGGCGCATGCTGGATCAGCCGCTCGGCCGTCGTGCCCAGCAGCAGGTCGCGCAGCGGATTGGCGCCGCGCGCGCCCACCACCAGCAGGTCAGCGTCGGCCGCGGCGGCCACCACTTCCTCGAGCACACGCCCGGCGCGCACGATCACGCCGGGGGTGAGGCCGGTCTGCGCGGTGATCGCCTCGGCCTGCCGCGCGACATCGCCGCGCGAGCCGGCCAGCACGGCGGCTTCGGTCTCCACCGGGGAGGCGAACAGGTCCTGCACCGTCTGCAGCGCGCCGCGGCTCACCACATGCAGCAGCGACAGGCGTGCGCCAAAGTCGCGCGCCAGCAGTGCGGCGCGCACGCCGGCCAGCGTGGCGTCGTCGGAAAAATCGGTGGCAGCCAGCAAGGAGGTGAAACCGGTCATCGAGCTCTCCCCAGCGATGAATAGCGATGAAGGCGGCCGCGCCGCAGGCCGCAAGGTTGCCACACCGGTGACGCCCGGGCGCCCGCGGCAACGGCACATCGATTGCCCGCATCAGTCGCATCACCCGACCATCGAGGAGTACGCATATGGCCGAATATCAGGACGACAGAGCGCGCTTCGGCTCCGTTCCCGACCGCCTGGGCGAGGCGGGATCCTCCCCCGGCGACTACGGCACTTACGCCGCCGCGGCAGGCGCCGATGCCGGCGCCCACAGCGGGCAGAGCGGGCACAGCGACCTGCGCGACGCCGCCTCCGGCCTCGCCGACCGGGCGAAGCAGCAAGGCAAGGCCATGGCGGCCGAGAAGAAGGACGTGGCCGCCGAGCAAGTCGACTCGGCCGCGCAGGCGCTGCACAAGACCGCCGAGGAACTGCAGGGCTCCGAGCATCCGCAGGCGGGGCGCTACGTCGGCTATGCGGCCGAGCAGCTCGAGGTGCTGGGCCGCCGGCTGCGCGACACCGACATCGACGGCCTCATCAGCCAGGCCGAGACGATGGGCCGGCGCTCGCCGATGGCGTTCTTTGCCGGTGCGGTGGCCGTGGGCTTTCTCGCCTCGCGCTTCCTGAAGAGCTCGAGCAGCCACCTGCATGGCGAACACAGCGGCAGCGGCTACCGGCACGGTGTGCAGCGCCATGGCGAGCGCCGCGACAGCATGCGTGACGCCGGCTGGCCGGAGCGAACCTCGCCTGCCGGCCTGCATACGGACCTGCTCGACCCGGGCGTCGAGCCCGGTGGCGTCGGCGCCATGCCGCCCAGCGAAACCACGCCTTTCCCCACCCGCGACAGCGCCGTCGCCCAACGTTATGGAGACAGCCATGAACAATGACCGAAGCGACAAGTCCATTGCCGCGTTGCTCGCCGACCTGAGCCGCGAAACCATCGACCTCGTGCGCCAGGAGATGGCGCTGGCGCGTGCCGAGGTGACGCGCAGCATCCAGAGCACACGCACCGGCCTCGCTTCCATGGCGGGCGGCGCCGTGGTGGCGCTGGGCGGCTTTCTGGTGCTGCTGCTGGCCGTGGTCAACGGGCTGGCGATGTTCCTGCCGCCGGACATGGCGCCGTGGCTGTCGCCGCTCATCGTCGGCGCGGTGGTGCTGTTCATCGGCTGGCTGATGCTCAAGGGCGGTGAATCCAAGCTGCATGCCGATTCGCTCAAGCCGCGACGCACCATGGAATCGCTGCGCCGCGACGGCGCGCTCGTGCAGGAGAAGGCGCGATGAACAACCACCACGACACCCGCGACCCCGAGGAGATCGAGCGCGACATCGAGCGCACGCGTGCCGAGGTCGGCACCACGCTGGACGCGTTGCAGAGCAAGCTCACGCCGGGCCAGCTCATCGACCAGGCCTTCACCTACCTGCGCAGCAGCGCGCCGGCCGACTTCACCAGCAACCTGAGCCGCACCGTGCGCGAGAACCCCGTGCCGGTGGTGCTGATGGGCGTGGGCATCGCCTGGCTGATGGCGCAGAACCGCCGCGGCCCCATGCCGAGTGCCGGCACGCACGTGCCCACGCTCGGCGATGAATGGGACACGGCCTACGGCCGGCCGGTCGATGGCGCGGCCGAGGGCGAAAGCCACGGCCTTCGCGAACGCGCGGCGCACCTGCGGGACTCGGCGCGTGACACGCGCGAACGCGTGGGCGAAGGCATGCAGCACACCCGCGAGCGCATGGCCGAGCGAATGCACCACGCGCGTGAACGTGCCGGCGAGTGGCGTGACCGCTCGCGCGAGCAGGTGTATCGGGCGCGCGGCGCGGTCTCGCACATCGTCGACGAGCAGCCGCTGGTGCTGGGCGCGATCGGCGTGGCCATCGGCGCGGCGCTCGGTGCCGGGCTGCCGGCGACGCGGCGCGAGGACCGGCTCATGGGCGACACCCGCGACGAACTGTTCGAGAAGGCGCGCCGGGCGACCCACGAGAAGGCCGAATCGGTCGAACGCACCGTCAAGCAGGCGGCGCGCGATGTGCGCGACGAGGTGACGCAGCCGATGGCGCAGGAAGCCCAGGGCGACTACCCGAACCGTCCCCTGGGCGACGACGGCCGCCCGCCTGCGGGCAACACGGCCGCACGCAACGACGGCCTGATGTAGGCACCGCCCCCGGGTGGCGAGCGCAGGCACCCCGACGGCGCAGGACGGCGAGCCGCAGCCGCCGCGCCTGCGCCCCGGCGCGCCCTTCGTCGTCGTGCTCAACGCGAATTCGGGCCGTGAAGACGCCGCCGCCCGTGTCGACACGCTGGCCCAGGTGCTCGCGCAAGGCGGGCGTTCGCACCGCGTCGTCCAGCTTGCCCGCGGGGACGACATCGGCGCCGCCATGCGCCAGGCCGCGGCCGACGCGCTCTCGCAGGGCGGCGCGCTGGTGGTCGGCGGTGGCGACGGCACGGTCAACGCCGCGGCGCAGGCCGCGCACGCGGCCGGCTGTGCGCTGGGTGTGCTGCCGCAGGGCACGTTCAACTACTTCAGCCGCACGCTGGGCATTCCATCGGAGTCCGCCGACGCGGCGCAATTGCTGCTGACGGCGCGGCCGCAGCCGGTGCAGGTCGGTCGCGTGAACGACCGGCTGTTCCTCGTGAACGCCAGCCTCGGCCTGTATCCCCAGGCGCTCGAGGACCGCGAGAGCTACGAGCGCCAGTTCGGCCGCAGCCGCTGGGCGGCGCTGCTGTCGGCTTTCACCACGCTGTTGCGCGAGCACCGGCAACTGGCGCTCGCCATCGAACTGCGCGGCGCGCAGCGCACGGTGCGCACGCCCACGCTGTTCATCGGCAACAACCGGCTGCAGCTCGAGCAGGTGGGCATCCCGCAGGCCCAGGCGCTCGACGCCGGGCGCATCGCCGCGGTCATGCTGCGCCCGGTCAGCACGCTGGGGCTGCTGTGGCTGATGCTGCGCGGGGCCTTCGGCACGCTGGGCGATGCGGAGCGTGTCATCAGTTTCGAGTTCCAGCGCATGACGGTGCGCCCTGCATGGCCGGTCGGCCGCCGCGGCATCAAGGTGGCGCTCGACGGCGAGGTGCTGTGGCTGCGGCCGCCGCTCGAGTTTGCGGTGGTGGAGAAGCCGTTGTGGGTGCTGGCACCCGAGCGGCCATGAGACGCGATACGTCGATCCGCGCGCGACGGGCCGCCGCGGCGGGCCGCCCCAAGCAAGGCCCGATCGCCTCGGGGGATCGCGCGATGTACTCATCGCGCGAGGGGCTCACATGACTTGCATCCTCCATTTGTCGGACACGCATTTCGGTACCGAACAGGTGCCGGTGGTGGCGGCGCTCGAACGCCTCGCGCAGTCGCTGCGCCCGCAGGTGCTGCTGCTGTCGGGCGACATCACCCAGCGGGCGCGGCGTGCCCAGTTCGCGGCGGCGCGTGCCTTTGTCGACCGCCTGGGCGCGCCGGTGCTCGTCGCCATTCCCGGCAACCACGACATCCCGCTGTACAACCTGCCGGCGCGGCTCGTCGCGCCCTATGCCAACCACCGCCGCGCGTTCGGCCCGGCGCTCGAGCCGCGCCATGCCTCGCGCGAACTGCTGGTGCTGGGGGTGAACACCACGCGGCCGGCGCGGCACAAGAACGGCGAGATCTCGGCGCAGCAGATCGAACGCATCGCCGCGCGGCTGCGTCAGGCGCATGCCTGGCAGCTGCGGGTGGTCCTGGTGCACCAGCCGATCGCGGTGATGCGCCCGAAGGACGGCCCCGACCGCTTGCGCGGCGCCGACGCGGCGATCGCGCAGTGGGCCGCAGCCGGCGCCGATCTCGTGCTCGGTGGGCACATCCACCTGCCGTATGTGCTCGCGCTGCATGAGGTGCAGCCCGGCCTGCCGCGGCGCCTGTGGGCGGTGCAGGCGGGCACGGCGGTGTCGGCGCGGGTGCGCGACGGCGTGCCGAACTCGGTGAACGTGCTGCGCTGGGGCCGCGGCCAGCCGGCAGGCGTGTGCCGCGTCGAGCGCTGGGACTATTCCGGCGTGGCGCAGGGCTTCGTGCAGGCCGCCTGCCACCTGTTGCAGCCGGGGCCGCACCGGCCCGACGCGCCGGCACACGCGCCGCCATGACGGAAGCGGAATTCAGCCTGCGCCTGGCCCAGTGGCTGGGCGCACATGCGCTGGCCGTCTTCGCGGCCGGGCTGCTGGGCACGCTCATGCTGGCCGCCGCCGGCTGGTGGGCGCTGCAGCGCTTCGCGCACCCGCGCAGCGATTCGACGCTGCCGCCTGCACTGTTCCTGCTGCTGCGCCTGGCCATCGGCTTCGCCATCATCGTCGCGGCGGCGGCCGGCTTTGCCGAAGTCGCCGAGGAGCTCGGCGACGAGGAAGACCTCGCGCGCGCCGACCAGGCACTCACGGATGCGCTGCACGACAGCGTGCCGGGCGCGGTGCTGCCGGTCTTTGCGCTCGTCACGCGGCTGGGCGATGTGGCGCTGCTCACGGCGCTGGGCGTGGCGGTGGCCCTGCTGCTGATCGCCCGGCGGCGCGCCGGCCTGGCGCTCGGCTGGGTGGTGGCGCTCGGCGGCAACGGGCTGCTCAACATGGCGCTCAAGCAGGTGTTCGCCCGCGTGCGCCCGGTGCACGACGACGGCCTGGTGCTGGCCGAGGGCTTCAGCTTTCCGAGCGGGCACAGCTCGGGTGCCGTGGTGGCCTACGGCATGCTGGCCTATGTGCTCACGCGCTTCCTGCCGCCGCGCTGGCATCTGCCGCTGCTGCTGGCCGCGGTGGCGCTGGCCTATGCCATCGGTGCGAGCCGCGTGTTCCTGCGGGTGCACTTCGCGAGCGACGTGGTGGCGGGTTTCGCCTCGGGCACCGCCTGGCTGGCGGTGTGCATCTTCAGCATCCAGCTCACACGCTGGTACCGCGGCCGCGGGCGCGGCTGAGCGTCGGCGCGCAGCGGCTGCGCAATCCGTCACGCCCGCCGCGCGGCACGATCGCGAGCGCGCCGAATCATGCGAGGATGCCCCGGCGAGGTGCGGCAGTGTGCCGCCCCGGCACCCTGCAGCCACCCGCCGCGACCCATGATCCCGTTCGCATGCGATATCCCGACGCATCGGTGCCCGCCCGCGGGCAGCGTTGCAGGCGGCGCGGCCTTCGCATGAACACCGCCGCACCGGCCACGCTGGGCGCCGCGCCCGCCGACACTGTGCAGCGCGACCCGGCCGAGCGGCTGCGCCGTGACCAGGCGCGGCGGCTGCAGATGATCGGCGTGTCCGCCACCAACTACCTCACCGCCGGTGCGGTGCTGGCGCTCTACGCCTGGGTCGGCACGGTGGGCTGGTCGGTGCCGCTGGCCTACGTCGGCATTGCGCTTCTGGGCAGCCTCGGCTTCATGGTCGCCGTGCGCAGCGGGCTCAACCTGCGCAGCCGCGAACCCAACCTGTTCCTCTGGCAGATGGTGTTCGCCGCCGCCATCGCCTTCGGGTTCCTGGGCTTCGTGCCGGGGCTGGCCTTCATGTTCCTGACCAGCCTGTTCATCACCGCGGTGTTCGGCTTGGTGCAGTTCAGCGTGCGGCAGTTCGTCGTCGCCGCATCCGTGGTGAGCGCCGGGCTCGCGCTGCTGTTCCCCTTCATCTGGCACGAGCTGGCGTTGCCGGCCTCCACGCCGGCGGAGGCGGCCATCCTGTGGATCTACCTGGTGAGCGCGCTCAGCCGCTTCGTCGCCGTGGGCGCACACGTGGGTGCGCTGCGCGGCAAGCTGAAGGAGAAGAACGAGCTGCTGCAGCAATCGGTGGAGCGCATCCAGGAACTCGCCGACCACGACGAGCTCACCGGCGTGCTGGCTCGGCGGCGCTTCATGCAGGTGGTGGAGGGCGAGTTCGTGCGCAGCGCGCGCAGCCGCGAGCCGTTCTGCGTCGCGCTGCTCGACCTGGACCACTTCAAGCAGGTCAACGACCGCCACGGCCATCTTGTGGGCGATGAGGTGCTGCGGCGCTTCTGCGCGATCGTGCGCCAGACCGTGCGCGCGAGCGACCAGCTCGGCCGCTACGGCGGCGAGGAATTCGCCTTGCTGCTGCTGGCGCTGCCGCCGGCCAGCGCGCCGCCGCTGATGGCGCGCATCACCGCCGCGGTGCAGGCGCACGACTGGGCGGGCATCGCGCCCGAGCTGCAGGTGACGGTGTCGGTCGGCGTGGCCGCGGCAGGCGCCGGCGACACCGTGGCCACGCTGCTCGCGCGGGCCGATGCCGCGCTCTACGCAGCCAAGGCGGGCGGGCGCAACCGCAGCGAGTTCGCGTTCGACCTGCCGGCCTGAGCGCGCGGCCGCGTCCTCGGGCTCAGGACATCGGTTCCGGCGCCGCACCCGGCCTGGGCGGCAGGGGGATGAACTCGCCGTCGTCCAGGTCGGGCAGCTTCATGCGGCCGGCCGCCCAGTCAGCGCGCGCCTGGTCTATGCGTTCCTGCGACGAGGACACGAAATTCCAGTCGATGAAGCGCGGGCCCACCGGCTCGCCGCCCAGCGCCATCACCACCGCATCGGAAAGCGCGACGAGCGTGGCCGGCTTGCCCGGCGCCAGCACCGCCATGCTGCCGGCCTCCAGCCGCTGGCCGCCGAGTTCCACCGCGCCGCGCGCAAGGTAGACGGCGCGTTCGCTGTACTCGGCCGGCAGCGAGGTGCGCGAGCCGACGCGAAGCTGCCAGTGCACGTAGAACTGCGGCGAATCCACCTTCACCGGCGACTCCAGACCCGCGAGCCGACCGGCGATCAGCCGGCCGCTCACGCCATCGGCATGGAAGGCCGGCAGCGCGTCGGCGGCGTAATGCCAGAAGCCCGGTTCGGTCTCCTCGCGTTCGTCGGGCAGCGCCACCCAGGCCTGGATGCCGTCCAGCGACCCGCCTTCGGCGCGCAGCCGCTCGAAGCGCTCGGAGTGGGTGATGCCGCGCCCCGCGGTCATCCAGTTCACCTCGCCGGGGCGCACCGGCTGCTCCGAGCCGACGCTGTCGCGGTGCATGATCTCGCCGTCATAGAGATAGGTGATGGTCGACAGGCCGATGTGCGGATGCGGGCGCACGTCGGCCTCGCGCGGCAGGCCCGGCGCCACGTCCTTGGGCCCCATGCGGTCGAAGAAGATGTAGGGCCCGACCATGCGGAGCCTGGCGAAGGGCAGCACGCGCGCGACCTCGAAACTGCCGAGGTCGCGACGGCGTGGCGGGATGACGAGTTCGATCATGGGCAGCTCCGGCGCGAGGCGTCGCGCTCGGGTGACTATCGCACCGGGGCGCGGCCGGCCGTGCAAGGCCGGGCCATGACCGTCACGCCGCCACGTGCTTGAGCATCAATTGCTCGAAGGCCTGCGCCGTCACCGGCTTGCTGAAGTAGAAGCCCTGCATCTCGTCGCAGGCGCTGGCGCGCAGGATGTCGAGCTGCTCGAGCGTCTCCACGCCTTCGGCCACCACGTTCAGGCTCAGGGACTTGCCCATGGCGATGATGGCTTCGGTGATGGCGCGGTCGTCCGCGTTGTCGGCCAGCTCGCGGATGAAGGAGCGGTCGACCTTGAGCGTGTCCACCGGGAAGTTCTTGAGCTGCGCGAGCGAGGAATAGCCGGTGCCGAAATCGTCGATCGCCAGCCGAACGCCCATGGACTTGATGGCCGCGAGCGTCTTGAACGCCCGCTCCGGGTTGGTGATGACCATGCCCTCGGTGATCTCGAGCTCCAGCAGGTGGGGCGGGATGCCGCTGTCGCGCAGGGCCTCGGCCACGTCGTCGACCAGCGAGTCGTCGGCGAACTGCCGCACCGACAGGTTCACCGCCACGCACACCGGCGGCAGGCCGGCGCGCTGCCAGGCGGCGCTCTGCGCGCAGGCGGTGCGCAGCACCCAGCGGCCGATGGGCACGATGAAGCCCGTCTCCTCGGCCAGGGGGATGAACTGCGCCGGCGACACCATGCCGAGCGCGGGGCTCTCCCAGCGCAGCAGCGCCTCGACGCCGGTGATGGTGTTGGACTGGATGTCGATCTGCGGCTGGTAGTGCAGCGACAGCTCGCCGCGCTCGAGCGCGTTGCGCAGCTGCGTCTCCAGCGCCAGCCGTTCGAGCGAGTGGCTGCGGATGTCGGGCGAGAAGAACTGGTAGTTGTTCTTGCCCTCGTCCTTGGCCTTGTACATGGCCATGTCGGCGCACTTCATGAGGCTTTGCTCGTCGGTCGCGTCGGCCGGGTACATGCTGATGCCCACGCTGCCGGTCACGCGGCATTCCTGGCCGAGCAGCATCACCGGGCGCATCGTGGCGCTGAGGATCTTGCGCGCGACGATGGCCACCTGCTCGGGGTCGTCCACCTCCTGCACCAGCACCACGAACTCGTCGCCGCCCATGCGCGCCACCACGTCGCTCGCGCGCAGGCAGTCGGACAGGCGCTGCGAGATCTCCTTGAGCAGCTGGTCGCCCGCGGCGTGGCCGAGGCTGTCGTTGATGAGCTTGAAGCGGTCCAGGTCGACGAACATCACCGCGAAGCGCCGCTGGTAGCGCTGTGCGTTGGTGATGGCGTGGTTGAGCAGCTCGCTGAACATCACGCGGTTGGGCAGGCCGGTGAGTGCGTCGTGCGAGGCGAGGTAGAGGATGCGCTCCTGGCCCTGGCGGCGTTCCTCGTCGCGCTTGATGTTCTCCAGTGCGAAGGCCACGTTCTCGGCCATGCGCTCGAGCAGGGCCAGCACCTCGTCGGTGAAGGCGCGCTTGTCGCCCGAGTACAGCAGCAGCACGCCCAGCGGCCGGCCGTCGCGCAGCAACGGGAAGGTGGCGCCCGAAGCCACGCCCGCAGCCGCGGCGATCGGGTGCCACGGGCGGGTGCGTTCGTCGATCAGGAAGTCGTGGCTCACGCAGGGCGCGCAGGTGCGAAAGGCGATGCCCACAAGCCCGCGGCCTTCGGGCGTGTGCGCGTCGATGGCGACACGGCTGTTGCGCAGTTTCTCGGCCTGCAAGCCAGCCACCGCCGCGCAGCGTGCGCCGCCGTGGGCATCGGGCAGCATGATGGCCGCGCCGAGGAAGCCGCCGCCATCCACCGCCGCGGCGCAGATGTCGTCGAACAGGCGCTGCGGGTTGTCGGCGTGGATGATGGCCTCGTTGGTCGCCGACAGCGCCGCGTACATGCGCGAGGTGTGCTGCACCGCCAGCTCCGCGAGCCGGCGCGTCGTCATGTCGCGGGCAACGGTCAGGATGAGCCAGCGGTCGTCGGTCTTCAGCGCGCGGCTCTGCACGTCGATGTAGGCTCGCGCGCTGTGTTTTCCGCGGCCCACCGTCTCCAGCGTGAACGCTTCCTCGGGATGGGCGATGAGGTGGTCGTAGCGCTCCTCGATCCATTCCTTGCGTTCGCGCAGCAGCAGGTCCTGCGGGCCGAGCTTGCGGTGTTCCTCGAGGCTGTAGCCGGCCTGCTCGCAGGCGGCGTGGTTGGCGTAGAGGTAGCGCATGGACGCCCGGTCGACGAGGTAGACCATGTCGGGCAGCGCGTCCAGCGCGGCGCGGAACTGCTGCAGTTCCTCGTGCAGCCGGTGCCGCTGGATGAACTGGCCGAGCGCCGCGCCGGCGTGGTCGCCGCAGGCGCTCATCTGCGCATCGGGCTGCTCCACCGCATCGCCGAACAGCTCGATCGCGCCCAGCGTGCGCCCCTGGGCCACCACCGGGATCACCCAGGTGCTGCGCAGGCCGGCGGCGCGCAGCGTGTCCAGCCGCTCGTCGGCCGGCAGCGCCGACAGGTCGTGCACCCACAGCGCCGGGCCGCCGTGCAGGGCGCGCATCAGCGGGCCGTCGGCATGGGCGGGCGGGGGTGCGTGCGGCACGACGTCGTCGGGCAGGCCGAGGCGGCGCGGCGGTGCGCCGTCGTCGCCCGCTTGCCAGAAGGCGGCGCTGCGCCAGCCGAGGGCCTCGCGCAGTGCCGACAGCGTGCCCTGCACGGCGGCCGCCGGCGCGCTGGCCTGCGCGAGCAGACGCGAGATGGCGAGCTCGGTCGCCTGGCGGCGCTCGACCGTGGTGCGCCGCGTCACGTCGCGGAACACGCCGTGGTAGCCGAGGAAGCGGCCCTGGCCATCGAAGCGCGGCTCGGCCGTCTGGCTCACGAAGCGCACCTGGCCGCGGGCGTCGATGTGGCGTATGACCAGCTCGACGAAGGGCTTGCGCGCTTCGAACCAGGCTTCGACCGCGGCCCAACCGCCGGGCACGCCCACGGGCGTGCCGCCCATCTCGCGCAGCGTCTTGCCGGCATACGCCTGCCAGTCGTTGGCCAGCGCGCCGGTGCGCGGCGCGAGCAGGTTCACCAACCGGTGGGCGGTGTCGAATTCCCAGTAGTGCAGGTTGGGCAGCAGCGTGGTGCCGCGCAGCAAGGCCTCGAAGGCCGCGGCCGCGTTCGGCGGCTCGGCGGGCGCGGTCGGCGTCGGCGGCTGATCGATGCAAGCAGGCGTGCAATCTGCCATGAATGAGAAGGCTCCAGTGGACGGTCGGTACGGCCGTGGCATGGGCGCACGGCGGTCCTTCTCGACTATCGGCACGCCGGGCGGCGGCTCAAGCGCGGAAACACAGGGTTTTCCGCAGGGAGTTCCGGCGCTGCCCGCGGCACGCTTGAATCCGCGGCGTGGCATAAGCCGTCTCGGTACCGACGCAAGGGGGGCAGTGTGACTCTGACCGATCGGGTGAACGTGCTGCTGGTGGACGACCAGCCCACGCATCTGCTGTTGATGGAAGCGGTGCTGGCCGACATGGGCGCCAGCCTGGTGTGCGCCGGCTCGGGCGAGGCCGCGCTGGAAGCGGTGGCCGACACCGATTTCGCCGTCATCCTGCTGGACGTGCGCATGCCGGGCATGGACGGCTTCGAGGCCGCCCGCCGCATCCGCGCGCTGCCGCGCTCGCGGCTCACGCCCATCATCTTCGTCACCGCCGACGAAGGCGCGAGCGACGTGGATGCTGCCTATGCCCTGGGCGCCGTGGACGTGCTCGCCAAGCCGCTCGCGCCGGCGGCCGTGCGCGGCAAGGTCGCTTTCTTCATCGAGCTGTTTCGCAGCAAGCAGGAGCTGACCACCGAGCGCGCGTTCCTGACGGCGGTGCTGGCCTCGGTGGAGGACGGCATCGTCGCCTGCGATGCCGAAGGCGTGCTCACGCTGTTCAACCGCGCGAGCCAGCGTTTCCACGGGCTGCCCGCCGAGCCCTTGCCGCCCAAGGAGTGGGCGTCGCGTTATGGGCTGCTGCATGCCGACGGCAAGACGCCGCTGCAGCAGCACGAGATCCCGCTGGTACGTGCACTGGGCGGCGAACGCCTGCGCGGCGTGAAGCTCGTCATTGCACCGCGCGACGGCCCGCCGCGCACCGTCATCTCCAGCGGCGGCCCGCTGGTCGACGACCACGGGCGCAAGCTCGGCGCGGTCGTCTCCATGCACGACCTCACCGCACGCGAGGAAGCGCGCGCCGCGCGCGAGATGTCGCGCGAGCTGCAGGCAGCCAACGCGCGCATGGCGGCCATCTTCGAGCAGTCGCCGGCCTTCATGTGCGTGCTGCGCGGCCCCGAGCATGTGTTCGAGATGGTCAACGAGCGCTACCAGCAGCTCGTCGGGCGGCGCGAGCTCATCGGCCGCCCGCTGCAGGAGGCGCTTCCCGAGGTGGTCGAGCAGGGTTTCGTGCGCCAGTTGCACGAGGTCTACCTGAGCGGCGAGCCCTATGCCGGCGTCGGCGTGCCGGTGCAGCTCAGGCGCGGGCCGGGGGAGGCGCTGCAGTCGCGCCTGATCGACTTCTCGTATGTGCCGCTGCGCGACGGCAACGGCGTCGTCACCGGCGTGCTCGTTCACGGCGTCGACCAGACCGAGCGCCAGCTGGCCGAGCAGTCGCTCGCGGCCAGCCGCAAGCGCTACCAGGACCTGCTCGACGCCATCGACGAGGGCTTCTGCCTGATCGAGGTGCTGTTCGACGACGCCGGGCAGGCCACCGACTACCGCTATCTGGAGGTCAATCCGGCGTTCGAGAAGCAGACCGGCCTCACGGCCGTGGTCGGGCACCGGGTGCGCGAGTACCTGCCCGAGCATGAGGCGCAATGGTTTCGCACCTACGGCGACGTGGTGCGCACCGGGCAGCCTGTGCGCTTCCTCAGCCATTCCAAGGGGCTCGGGCGCTGGTTCGACGTCTACGCCGCGCCCGTGGGGGCGCACGGCAGCCACGTCCTGGCCGTGCTCTTCAACGACATCACTGCCCGCAAACAGGCCGAGGACGAGCTGCGGCGCCTCGCCCAGGAACTGTCCGATGCAGACCGGCGCAAGAACGAATTCCTCGCCACCCTGGCGCACGAGCTGCGCAACCCGCTCGCGCCGCTGCGCAACGGCCTGCAGGTGATGCGCCTGGCCGCGGGCAACCCGGCGGCGGTGGCCAAGGCGCAGGACATGATGGAGCGCCAGCTCGGCCACATGGTGCACCTCGTCAACGACCTGCTCGACGTCGCACGCATCAGCAGCGGCAAGCTCGACCTGCGCCGCCGGCGCGTGTCGCTCAAGACCGTGATCAGCAGCGCGATGGAGACCAGCCTGCCGCTCATCGAGAAAGGCCGCCACGAGCTGAAGCTCGACATGGCCGAGGAGGACATGGCGGTGAGTGCCGACCCGACGCGCCTGGCGCAAGTGGTGGGCAACCTGCTCAACAACGCCGCCAAGTACACGCCGCCGGGCGGCTGCATCGGCCTGGCCATGCGCCGCGAGGGCGACAGCGCCGTGGTGCAGGTGAGCGACAACGGCATCGGCATCGCGGCCGAGTCCCTGCAGCAGGTGTTCGAGATGTTTGCCCAGGTGAGCGAGGACGCCTACCGGGTGCAGGGCGGGCTGGGCATCGGCCTGTCGCTGGTGCGCCGCCTCGTCGAGCTGCATGGCGGCAGCGTCAGCGCCAGCAGCGAAGGGCCCGGCCGCGGCGCCACCTTCACCGTGCGCCTGCCGCTGGCCGACGAGGCGCCGCCCGGCGAGGCGCCGGCGCTGCCGGGCGAGCCGCGCGCGGCCGGCGGGCGGCTGCGGGTGCTGGTCGTCGACGACAACCTCGATGCCGCCGAGAGCCTGGCCATGCTGCTGCGCCTCGGCGAGCACGAGGTGTCGCTCGCCGCCGACGGCGCCCAGGCGCTGCGCGCCGCGCAGGCCAGCGGCCCGGATGTGGTCTTCCTCGACATCGGCCTGCCCGACATGAGCGGCTACGACGTCGCCCGCGCCCTGCGCGAGCGGCCCGGCGGCGCGCGGCTGCTGCTGGTCGCGCTGACCGGCTGGGGCGCCGAAGACGACCGCGCACGCTCACGCGCAGCGGGCTTCGACCATCACCTCACCAAGCCGGCGGACCCCGAGACGGTGGAGCGGCTGCTGGCCGAGCGGCTGGGCGCAGCGGCGTGACACAAGAAAAAGCCGGCCACGCGGGCCGGCTTGCGAGTGAGCGCGGGGCGCGCCAAACGCCCCGTCATGCCCCTTACTTCTTCGCCGCCTTGCGCGCTTCGGCGATCCAGCCGTCGAAGGTCTTCTGGTGGGCCTTGATCCAGCCGTCGGTGTGGCGTGCGATGTCGGCGGCGCTGTTCTCGCCGTCGCGCATGCGCAGGTTCTGGGCATTGATGTCGGCCACCGGCAGCTTCATCAGCTCGAACAGCTTGCC
>JBIQKU010000017.1:0-30977 GCA_044506225.1 Rubrivivax sp.
GGGCGGAATCACCACGTGAGCGTGCGAATCGATGATCAAGGACATGTGAACTCCAGGGGTTGTCGGTGAGGCGGCGCGCCGGCCGCCATGAAATGAAGCGCTCGGCTGCGGCTACAGGTCGAGCGTGAGTTCCGCGCTCCGGCTGCGCGACACGCACAGCCGGATGCGGTCCAGCGGCGGCACGGCCCGGGCCGCGTACGCCGCGTCGCGATGCCAGGGAACGCCTTCGAGCACCCGCACCTCGCAGGCGCCGCAACCGCCGCTGGTGCAGGCATGGCGAACGCGCACCTTCGCGTCCAGCAGCACGTCGAGCAGCGATCGGCCCGCCGGCACGGTCAGCACCAGGCCCTTGCGGGCCAGGCGCAGGCGCACCGGGCGCTCGCTGCCCGGGTCTGCGGCACTTACAGCTGGTCCTTCCATTGCGCCTGTTCGTCGAACTCGCCGGAGATGGGGTGCACCCCGGCGTAGTCGATCTCGTCATGGCGTGCACACGCCGGTGTCTTGCCGTCCATGAACTCGCGCACCGCCGACATGAGCCCGCGGCGCACCTGCACCACGGCGCCGTCGCCCGCGCCGAGGAACTCCTTGCTGCGGTCGACGATGGGGCCCATGCTCTCGATCACCGCGAAGTCCTCGGTGCCCAGGCTCTGCGGGAAGCCGGTGAAGTGGCCGTTCTTCATCGCCGCGCGGTCCTGCCCCCAGTTGTTCTCGGGCGTGCCGGGCGCGGCCGGCGGCCAGTTGTCCGGGTCGCTCGGATGGAAGTAGGGCTCGTAGGGCACCGGCCCGTCGGTGACGTACGAGATGTGCCAGTACCAGGTGTTCTCGTCGTCGATGGGCACCGAGAAGAACATGGCGGCACGCGTGCGGTCCTCGGCGTTGCGAGGCGAGATGACGCCGTACCACGGCAGCACGAAGGCATTGGTGCGCACGTAGGCCCGGCCGTTGGGCAGGTCGCGCACCGCGGCATAGCGAAAGCCGTAGGGCTTCTGCACCAGGTGGTAGACCGGCGCCTTGTTCACCGACGCATTGGCGATGGAGCTGACCAGCCAGCTCTGGTGCAGCACGCCCAGGTGCGCCGAGTCCATGGTGGTCTCCACACCCTGCAGCCAGTTGCACTTGACCTTCTGGCGGTACGGCACGACGTTGGCGCCCGGCAGGCCGACGAAGGGGAAGTTCTGGAACGGCGGCGGCGTGTCGCCCTCGCCCAGCCACACCCACACGATGCCGGCTTCCTCGCGCACCGGGAAGTGCTTGAGCGGCACGTGCTTGCAGTACTCGGCCTCGTTGTTCGGCTGCGTGGGCACTTCCACCGTCACGCCGTCGACGCTGAACTTCCAGCCGTGGTAGATGCAGCGCAGCGCGTTGTCCTCGTTACGCGCGAGCGCCATCGAGGCACCGCGGTGCGGGCAGGCCTCGTCGAAGAAGCCGACGCGGCCGTTGGTCGCGCGAAACGCCACGTAGTTCTCGCCGAACAGGCGCACACGCTGCGGCGCGCCGTCGGCCTCGAGCTTGCTCGACAGCGCCGCCGGGATCCACCAGTGCTGGCGAATCATGCGGCCCATCGGCGCGCCGCCCGACACGCGGGTCAGCAGCTCGTTGTCTTGTTTGCTCAGCATTCTCGAGTCCTCCAGTTCACTGCCGGACGGCGCGTCAGGCATCGTTGGCGGCACCGGCCGCCACAGGTTGTTGCGCGCGGCCGCGGTGGCGCGGCACACGCAGGAACACGGCCGCCGCCAGCACGGTTGCGGTGCCGACGCACAGATAGGTCGCATGGAAGGCGGCATGCAGCGCCGGCGACCGCGCGGCCAGGTCCGGATCGCCGAACAGCCCCAGCAATCCACCGCCCAGGGCCACCCCCATGCCCATGGAAAGCTGCACCACCACCGCGAAGAACGTATTGCCGCTGCTGGCGAAGCGAGGCCCCAGCGTGCCGAGCGTGAGCGTGTTCATCGAGGTGAACTGCAAGGAGTTGAAAACCCCGAACAGCCCCAGGTGCAGCCAGATCCAGACGATGGAGAAGTGGGCCGCGACATGGCCGAAGCTCGCGATGGACACACCCAGCAGCAGTGTGTTCCAGGTCAGCACCGTGCGGTAGCCGTAGCGGCGCACCAGCGCCTCGACCATGGCCTTGGAGGCCATCGCGCCGAGCGCGGCGGGCACCATCGTCATGCCGGCTTCGCTCGGCGAATACCCGAGCCCCACCTGCAGGTACACGGGCGTGAGAAACGGCATCGCGCCGCTGCCGAGCCGCGCCAGCAAGTTGCCGAGCAGGGCCAGCCCGAAGGTGGGCAGCCGCAGCAGCTCCACGCTGAACAGGGGATGCGGCACGCGCGCCGCATGCAGCCAGTAACCGGCCAGGCACAGCAGCCCCGCCGCGGCCCACAGCAGCAGGCCGGCATGGCTGGCATCGGCATGGCCCAGCGACTGCAGCGCCCACGACAGCATGGTGATGCTCGCGCCGAAGAGCACGAAGCCGCGCAGGTCGAAGGGCGCGAGCGGACCGCGCAGGTTGGGCATCCAGCGAAAGGCCAGCACGATGCCCAGCAGCCCCATGGGCAGGTTGATGAGGAAGATCCAGTGCCACGAGGCGATCTCCACCATCCAGCCGCCCAGCACCGGCCCGATGAGCGGCCCGAGCAAGCCCGGCAGCGTGATGAAGGCCAGCACGCGGATGAGCCGCTCCGGCGGGTACAGCTTCAGCACGGCGAGCCGGCCCACGGGCATCAGCAGCGCGCCGCCCACCGCCTGCAGCACGCGTGCGCCGATCAGTTGGTTGAGGCTCGACGACAGCGCGCACGCCAGCGATCCGAGGCAGAACAGCGCCAGTGCGAGCTGGAAGATGTGCCGCGTGCCGAAGCGGTCCGCCAGCCAACCCGAGGCCGGCATCACCGCGGCCAGCGTGAGCAGGTACACGACCACGACCGCCTGCATGTGCAGCGGGCTTTCGCCGAGATCGAGCGCCATCATCGGCAAGGCCGTGTTCAGGATGGTGGCGTCCAGCAGCCCCATGAAGAACGAAATGGCGATCAGCCACGGCAGATGGCGGTGACTCGCGCTGCGGGGTGGCTCGGGGCGGTTCATGGGCGCTCGGCGATGCTGGCCAGGGGTACGACACGGAAGGCAGCCTCACACCCGCCGGCGCCGCGCCACCACGTCCCGGTAGTGCGGATCGGCTTCCTTGAGCGAGCCGGCCTTGACCAGGGCCTGCAGGTCCTCCGGCCCGAGCTCGGGCAGCACGAGCGGGCGGTCGGTGACCACCTGCGCCTCGCGCAGCGACTGCACGCGTGCGTCGTCCATGCCCAGCAGTTCGCGCAGCACGTAGTCGTTGTCGGCGCCGAAGCGCGGCGCGCGGCCACGCACCGCCACATCGACCTGCGGCCACAGGTAGGGCCGCCCGATCAGCGGGCGCTTGCCGGCGCTGCCGAAGTCGACGTCTTCGCAGAAGCCGCGCTCGACCAGGTGCGGATCGCAGATCAGGTCACGCGCGTTGTTCACCGGCCCGGCGGCGATGCCGAGCGCCTGCAGCGCAGCCGCGGCCTGCGCCGGCGGATGCTCGCGGCACCATGCGGCGAGCGCCGCGTGGGCAGCCTCGGCCGTGCCGCTGGCCTGCGCCGCGCCGATGTGCGCGAGCAGGCGCTGCAGCTGCGCATCGTCGCGCACGCTCACCGCCAGCCACTCGTCGTCACCCTGGGCCGGGAAGACATCGCTGAGCAGAGCATTCCAGTCGCGGTTGCCACGGCAGCCGATGTCGCCCTCACCCGCCTGCACGGCGATGAAGGCCTCGGGGATGACCGGCGCGCCGAGCTGGTACATGCCCAGGTCGATCCACTGGCCTTCGCCGGTGCGACGGCAGTGCAGCAGCGCGGCCATGATGAGCGTGAGACCGCTCCAGGCCGCGAGGAAGTCGGGATAGGACTGGCCCACCTTGGCCGCCGTGCCGCCCGGATAGCCGGCGTAGGAACTCAGGCCCATCGTCGCCTCGAGCGTGGTGCCCTGGGCGCGGAAGGCGGACCACGGCCCGGTCGAGCCGTAGCCGGTGTTCGACAGCATCACGAGCCTCGGGTTGATGCGCGCGAGCTCCGCGTACTGCAGGCCCCAGCCCTTCATCACGCGCGGCGTGAAGTTGTCGATGAGGATGTCGCTCTGGGCAACCAGCTCGCGCAGCACCTCGCGGCCCGCCTCGGTCTGCAGGTTCAGCACCAGCGAGCGCTTGCCGCGGTGCAGCGTCTGGAAGGTGGTGTAGCGGTTCCAGGGCTCGTCGCCGGCCTCGTTGTCGATCAGGTAGCCGAAGCCGCCGGCGCGCAACTGGTCGAGCCGCCCGGGAGCCTCGATCTTGATGACCTCGGCACCCAGGTCGGCGAGCAGCGCGCCCATGTAGGGCGCGGCGAACACGGTGGACAGGTCGAGCACGCGCAGGCCACGCAGCGGTGCGGTGCCGCCGGCCTCGGCCACGGCCGGCATGCGCGCCGCCTGCGCCGACCGGGCATCGGCCACGGCCGCGTCGAGCGCGAGTTCGCCCAGCGCCGGCGCGGGGTTCGCGACCTGCATGGGCGTGGCGCTCAGGCGGCCGATGCGTGCCGGCAGGCGCCAGCCGGCGCCGGCCGCCTCGCGGCCGATCTGCGTCCACAGCTCGCGCTCCTCGAGGTGCGCGCAGTCGAGCAGCTGTTCAGCGGTCTGCAGCAGGCCGGCCAGCAGGCCCGCCTCGTTGGCCTGCTCGAACAGCTCGCGGCCCGCCCGGTCGGCCAGGCGCTCGACGAGGATGGCGCGCACGGTGTCGGCGGCCAGCACGCGGGCGCGGTGGCTGGCGTATTCGGGGTTGGCCAGGCGCTCGTCGCCGAGGAACTCGGCAAAGCGCTCCGGCCCGTACAAGGTGTTGACCTGCAGCGTGACGAAGCCGTCCTTTACCGGCAGCGGCTGGCCGCTGAGCAGCGGGTCCTGGCTGGCGGAGCGGCGTGCGTTGATGACGCCCAGCAGCGAATACGCCGGCAGCACCGACACCAGCTGCGAAGCGACGACCTCGACCACCGAGAGGTCGACCAGGCTGCCGCGCGCGTTGCGCTGCGCCGCCAGGTGCCCGGCCATCGCCACGTAGGCGGCATTCAGGCCGGCGCAGTAATACGACTGGCGCAACCCCGGCTTGAGCGGCTCGCGGTCGCGCAGGCCGCTGAAGGCCATGATGCCGCCCATGGCTTGCAGGATCAGGTCGCTGCCGTGCCAGTGCGCGTGCGGGCCCTGCCAGCCGAAGTCGCTCACCGCGACCACCACGAGATGCGGGTGCCGCGCCTGTAGCGCCGCGGGGTCCAGGTTCCAGGCCTTGTCGAGCGTGCCGGGGCCGAAGCCGTGCAGCAGGATGTGCGCACCGTCGAGCAGCGCATGCAGCGCCGTGCGTGCCGCCTCGTCGGCCGGATCGACGACGACGCTGCGCTTGTTCCAGTTCAGGTATTCGAAGATGGCGCTGTGGCCCGTGTCGCCGGGGGCGGCCGGGCCTTCACGGCGCATCGGATCGCCCGCGGGACGCTCGACCTTGAGCACCTGCGCGCCGAGGTCGCCCAGCAGCCGCGCCCCGAACGGGGCGGCGATGCCTTCGGCGAACTCGACCACACGCACGCCAGCCAGCGCGCCCACGGCGGTGCGATCAGTCATGGGGCGGCACGAACGGGTAGGGAACGGGCCGGCCGTCCTTGAGCGGGAGCACACCGGTCGCCGAGCCGGGCGTGCTCTGCTGGCCGTCCTGGTTGCGGATGCCGATCTCGCAGGTGACGTGGCCCAGGCCGTCGCGCACCTGCAGGTCGGTGATCTTTGCCCACGCGGTGAGCGTGCTGCCGGCCACGTCCATCTTGCGGAAGCTGAAGTCGATCTTCCACAGCCAGCCGGTCGGGCCCAGCCACTCGCGCATCATCTGCACGAGGAAATGCTGCTTCCAGGTGCCGTTGACGAGCAGGCCGGGCAGCTTGTCGTGGCCGGTGGCGAACGGGTGGTCGTAGTGGATGCGGTGCCAGTTCTCGATGGCCGCCGACCAGCGCATCAGGTGCGAGGTCGTGACGGGGCCGCGCACGAGGGTGTGGACTTCGGTGCCGATCTCGAGGTCCTCGAACACGAGTGGCTTCACGAGTGCTTGCGTCATGGGGGCCTCCTCAGCGCGCGATCGTCGTCTGCACGATGCGCATCAGGGTCGCGCCGTGCTGGTTGGTGTAGGTCGTCTCGGTGTCGATGAAGACCATCGGCCCCGAGGAGCTCTCGCGCTCGCTGATGCGCGAGTAGCGCGACTGGCGGCTGATCAGGTCGCCGACCTCGGCGAGTTGGTAGAACTCGCAGGCATAGCCGCCGTTGAGCAGGCGCTTGAGCGGCAGCTCCACCGGCGGCAGGCCCGTGCGGCTGCCGCCGCCCATGCCGTCCCAGTCGGGGTTGTCCTTGAAGGTGTCGAAGGGGTCGGGCGTGCCCGGCGCGCGCTGGAACAGATGCTGCGGCTGCAGCGGCGGCGCGACGACGCCGCCGTAGCCCTGCGCACGGGCCGCCGCTTCGTCCCAGTGCACCGGGTTCGGGTCCATCACGGCCTGCATGAAGCGGCGCAGGGTGTCCGCGCCCAGCGGCAGCGGCGCGGTCTGCACCGGGCCGGTGGTGCCCACCAGGGCCTGGATCTCGGGGGTGATGTAGGACATGGTCACTTCCTTGTCGTCAACGGGCTCAGCCCTTGAGGATCTGGCGCGCGATCAACATGCGCTGCATTTCGGTGGTGCCGCCGCCGATCTGCATGTGGCGCAGCAGGCGGTAGAACCAGGTCAGCGGCAGTTCCAGGGCTTCGCCCATGGCGCCGTGGATCTGGATGGCGTGGTCGATCGTGCGGGCGCCCCACTCGCCGCCGCAGAACTTGGCGATGGAGGCTTCGCGGCGCACGTCGATGCCGGCATCGGCGCGCGCGGCGGTGGCGTAGGTCATCGAGCGAAGCGCCTCGATGTCGATGTGCATGTCCACCAGGCGCCACTGGATCGCCTGGCGCTCGGCGATGGGCTTGCCGAAGGTGACACGCTGCTTGGCCCATTCGACCGACATGTCGAAGGCGCGCTGCATCTTGCCCAGCGCCTGCGGCGCACGCATTAGCCGGTCGTGGATGGTCAGCCACTGCTGGCCCAGGCTGAAGCCCTTGCCGACCTCGCCGAGCACGTCCTCGTCCGGCACGAAGACATCGTCGTAGTGCACGACGTACTGGCGCGGCCGGTTGCCCAGCCAGGTGGGGATGCCGTTTTCCTCGATGGTCAGGCCGGGCGCATCGCGCTTGACCAGGAACATCGTGATGCCGCCGCGCTGGCGCTTCTCGGGATCGGTGACCGCCTGGGTCATGAGGATGTCCGAGAAGTGGGCCATCGAGATCCACATCTTGCTGCCGGTGAGCTTCCAGCCGCCGTCCACCTTGACGGCACGCGTCTTCATCATGCCGCCCGGGTCCGAGCCGGCGTTCGCTTCGGTCTGCGCGAAGCAGGTCTTCAGCTCGCCGGCGATCACCGGCTTCAGGATGCGATCGATCTGTTCGCCCTTGCACTCGTAGAGGATGTTGGCCACGCGCATCTGCGGCAGCGGCACCAGCGTCTTGTGCAGCTCTTCGGTGACCACCGCCTGGGCCAGCAAGCCCAGGCCCGGGCCGCCGTATTCCTCGGGGATGTCGATGTTGTAGAGGCCGGTTTCCTTGGACACCGAGACCAGGCGCTCCACGACCTTGTCGTCGAAGGCGGCACGCAGGTTCTCCTCGTCGCGCGCGCCGTAGCAGTGCACGTCCGAGAGCAGGTAGCGCGGCTCCAGCGGCATCAGCTCGTCACGCACGACGCGGCGCGCCATGTCGCGGATGGCGACGATCTCGGCGGGAAGTTCGAAGTTGGCCGAGGCCACTTCAGGCAGATGAGGAGCGTTCATGGTGACAACTTTCGAAAACGTCTGGACAAGGCTCCGCCCCGACCCTGTACAGCCAGGGCCTTGCGGGAAAGCGGTGGATGGGGCCGAGCGTTATGCGATGGCGGCGGCCTCCGCGGACGCGCGAGCGCGTGCGCGCAGGCGGTCGAGGTTGCCGCCGAGCCTCACCTGGCCGGGCAGCGGATGGCCGACGATCTCCTCGAGCATGTCGGCGCACTCGATGAGCTTGTCCAGGTCGATGCCGGACTCGATGCCCATCTCGTTGAGCATGAACACCAGGTCCTCGGTGCACACGTTGCCGGCCGCACCCTTGTTGCCGGCGAACGGGCAACCGCCCAGGCCGCCGACGCAGGCGTCGAACTGGCTCACACCCATCTCGAGGCCGGCGTAGGCGTTGGCGATGCCCATGCCGCGCGTGTCGTGCAGGTGCAGGCCGATGACCTTGTCGGGGTAGCGCTCGCGGATGGTGCCGACCATGCGGCGGATCGCCACCGGCGTGGCCCAGCCCATGGTGTCGAGCAGGCCGATGCGCTGCGGCTCCAGGCCATTCTCTCGCGCCATGGCAAAGGCCTTGTCGATCAGGCCCAGCACACGCTCCGGCGGGACGTCACCCTCGAAGTTGCAGCCGAAGGCCGCCGCCACGCCGACGCTGTTGACCGGAATCTCGTTGGCCACGAAGTTCTGCACGATGCGGCCCGCCTCGGCCAGGTTGTGCTCGAAGTTGGAGTTCTGGTTGCGCTTGAGGAACGCTTCGGACGCCGTCAGCGTGATGGAGCCGCTGATGTCGAGCACACCGGTCGCGCGTGCGCGGTCCAGCCCCTTCTCGTTCAGCCACACGCCGGTGTACTTGACGCCCGGCTTGCGCGTGATGCGGCGGCAGATCTCGTCGGCATCGGCCATCTGCGGCACGACCTTCGGGTTGACGAAAGAGCACACCGCGATGGCGGGCAGCCCGGTTTCCGACAGGGCATCGATGAACGCGACCTTCTGGTCGGTGGTGATCGGCCCCTTCTCGATCTGGAAACCCTCTCGCGCCGCTTCTTCCTTGATGCTGACGAACTTGGGGAAATCACTCATCACAAGACTCCTTCTCTTTCACGATTCACGGAAGACGGATGCGTTGCCTGCGGCTCAGGCGCCGATCACGTTGAGCAGCGCGTGCCGCCCTTCGACCTGCACGGCGTGCATGGCACGCTTCAATGCAGGAATGAGCTGGTCGCGCTCGGTGACGCGCTCGCCGTAGCCGCCGGAGGCTTCGGCGTACTTCTCGAAGTCGGGCATGGGGCGCAGGTCCGACAGCGGCGCGTAGCCGTTGTCGCGCACGTACTGCCGGGTCGCGCCGTTGGGGTACACCGCGAGCGTGGACTGCTCCACCGCCTGCCAGTGCTGGTTGTTGTAGACGATCATCACCACCGGCAGCTTGTGCATGGCCGCCGCCTGGTGGCAGGCCGACGGGTTGGCGAAGATGTAGGCGCCGTCGCCCTGCACCGCGAACACCAGCCGGTCCGGCGCGGCCTGCTTGGCGCCCAGCGCCGCCGGAAAGCCCCAGCCCAGGCCGCCGGCCGTGGAGTTGAGGAAGTAGGTGCCCGGCTGCGTGAAGTCGATGTGCTCGGGCTTCACCGAGTACTCGCTGATGACGATGGAGTCGGCCGGGCGCACCTGGCCAAGGCAGCGCGACAGGAAGACCTTGCTGATGAGGCCGCCGGCCTCGGCGTCGCGCGCCACCTGCGTGGCCAGCGTCTTGCGCCATTGTTCGGCCGCCGGGCGCAGCCGCTCGATGCGTGCCGCCGCGCCCTGTTGCGCGCCACGGCGCTCGAGCGCCGCGCGCAGCGCCGCGAGAAAGGGCGCCGCCTTCGAGGTCACCGCCACATCGGCGCGGAAGCTGCGCAGCGGGATGCCGGCGAACAACGGGTCGACCCCGACCTGCGCCACGAAGGCTTCGGCCTGCGGCTCGCCGCGCGCCGGAATCCAGGGCACGTCGCTTTCGAGCACCAGCACCACATCGGCGTGCTGGAGCGGCTGCGCCGTGTCGTAGCCCAGGTGCAGCGCATGCGCGGACGGCACGTTGACATGGTGGTGCATGCTCTCCGCCACACCAATGCCGAAGTCGAGCGACAGGCTGGCCAGCGCGTCGACCGTGGATTCGTCCGCGCCGCTCGCGCTGGTGATGAGCACCGGGTAGCTCGAGCGCGCGATCGCCTCCGCAATGCGATCGACCGACGCCGCATCCGGCGCCGGCGCGGCCGGCACGGCCTGCGCCGGCCCGCGCTTGAAGCCGTCCACCGGCTGGGCCAGCACCTCGCGCGGCAGCGTGAGATAGATCGGTCCCCGCGGCTCGGTCATCGCCATGGTCAGGCCGCGGTCCACCACCTGCTCCACGTTCAGGCCGTCGCGCAGTTCGTAGTCCCACTTCACCAGCTCGCGCGCCATGCCGGGCTGGTCGTACATCTCCTGGGCCCAGTGGATGGGGCTGTTGCGCGCGCCGAGGCGCCCGCTCTCGTACAGCGGCGTGCGACCGGCGGTGAAGAACATCGGCACCTGCGCACGCGCGGCATTCATCAGGCCGCACACCGCATTGGCCGCACCGACGGTGACGTGCAGCATCACGGCCTGCGGCCGGCCGCTGACCATGTAGTGGCCATGCGCCATGCCGACCGCCAGGTTCTCGTGCACCGCGATGACCGGCTGCGGGAACTTCAGGCCGGAGTGCGACGCGCGGGCATAGGCCTCCACGATGGGCGCGGTATCGGTGCCGGCGCCCATGTAGAGGTAGTCGATGCCGCGGCTCTGCAGAACGCTCAGGTAGGCCTCGGCCACCGACTCGGGCGTGCGCGACGCGGTCACGGCGGCGTCCTGGGCGGTGGTTGGGGCAAGGGCTTCGGAACTCATCACGGTTTCTCGGGTAAGACAGTCACTCAGGCGGCGAGCAGCTCGGTGACGGCGCGGAAATCCGTCACCCGCTCCAGGCCGTCGATGGCGTCGGCGATCTGCACGAAGCGCGCCTCGCCGAGCACCGGCGCGATCAGCGACCGCGCCTTGGCGCGCAGTTCGTCGTCGTCGAGCGGATTGCGCGGGTCGCCCTTGGCATGCAGCACCTGGTGGCTGAAGCGGCGGCCGTCGTTCAGCACCACCTCGACGACCGGCGTCGCGGGCACGCTCGCGTCGCGGTCGGGCAGCACACGGGTGCGCTCGAGCAGCTGCCGCACGCGCGGCTCGCCGGTGCGCAGCGGGTCGAACTGCGGCAGGTCCGCGCGGCCACCGAAGGCGGTCACCGCGAGTGCATACGGCAGGCTCATCTGCGCGTCCAGCACGGTCTCGATGCGGCGGTTGCCGACCAGGCGCTCGGTGTACTCGGTCCCATGGACCAGGATCTCGTCGATGTGCTCGCCACCGAAGCCGTGCGTCTGCATCAGGTGCAGCAGCGCGTCGATGCCCGCATGCGCACCGCGGCAGCAGGCATAGGGCTTGATGCCGGTGGACAGGATCCAGTGGCGTTCGCCCAGGTCGGCCAGCAGCGCATCGGGTCGCGCTTCCTCGCCGCAGTAGGTCGTGAAGAAGCCGCCCCACCTGGCCTCCAGGATCTGCGTCGGCCCCGTCATGCCGGCCTTGGCGAGGAAGGCCGCATGCACGCCGTTCTCCGCGGCCTTGCCGGGGTGCAGGCGCTTGGTCATGGCGCCGTCGGCCATGAAGGCCCACACGCCGCCGAGGTAGGTGCCGGAGATGCCCAGTGCCGCGGTGAACTGCTCGGCGCCCAGGCCCAGCACCCGTGCCGCGGCGGCCGCGGCGCCGAAGCTGCCGCAGGTGGCGGTCGAGTGCCATCCGCGCCCGTTGTGGGGCTTGTAGCCGCCGCTCGCCTCGAGCATGCGCCCGGCCACGTCGTAGCCCGCGGCCACGGCGGCCATGACGGTCTTGCCGTCGGCACCGACGGACTCCGCGCTCGCGCACACCGCCGGCACCACCACCGCACCGGTGTGGCCGCAGCCGTCGAAATCGTCCATCTCGCGCGCATGCGCCGCCGTGCCGTTGACCAGCGCCGCCGCGCCGGCGGGCAGGCGCACGCCCTGGCCCCACAGCATCGCGCCCTGCGGGTCGGGCCGGTGGATCAGCGCCATGCCGCCCGAGGCCGCACGGGTTTCCGCCGTGTCCACGCCCGCGATCGCCGCACCCAGCGTGTCGAGCAGCGCGCGCTTGGTCGCGGCCACGACCACCGGCGGCAGGTCGTCGAACGCGACCGCCGACCAGTGGGCCGAAAGCGCTTGCGAGTAGGTCATCGGCCGACGCCTCAGTTGCCCGTGGCCCCGCCCGAACGCAGCCAGTACTGCGTCAGGTCGAGGTTGAGGAAGTTGGAGGGCATGTCGCCGACACCGCCCACTTCGGACGAGATGCCGCGGCGCCAGCTCTGCCAGAACATCGGCAGCACATAGGCCTGCTCGATCACGTATTTCTCCATCGCCTGAACGTGCACACGGCGCTGCGCCGGGTCGATCGCGTGCTTCTGGGCGAGGAAAAGCTCTTCCAGGCGCGGATCGTTGCTGCGGGTGACATTGCTGCGGTTCTTGTCGAACGGCAGGAAGTTCGACCACTGCACGATGGGGTCGTCCAGGAACTCCGGCATCGCCTCCACGATGAGGTCGTAGTCACCGGAGACCTTGCGCGCATTCACGCTGTCCGACACCTCGTGCGTCACCGTCACACCGATCTGGCGCAGCTGGTCCGCGAGGTACACGCCCCAGTAGGTCGACTGGGGACGGTTGACGAAGGTGAGGTTGAGCTTGGCGTGGCCCGCCTCCGCCAGGAGGCGGCGCGCTTCCCGGCGCGAGGCCTCGATGTCGCGGCCGAAGCCGGGCAAGGCCTCGAGCTCCTGCGGCGTGCGCGCGAACACCGACCCCGGGCGCGACAGCCCCCCGGGCAGGTGCACCGCGGTGAGGTTGGACATCGCGCGGCTGCCGGCGTAGCGGTCCATGGCCAGCGTCAGCGCGCGCCGCACGCGCGCATCGGCGAGCGCGCCGCGCTGCGTGTTCACCGCGATGAGGATGTGCAGGCCGGTGGCACGTTCACCGCCGACGAAGTACAGCTTGTCGCCGCGCGTGGCGCGCAGGCGTTCCACGTCCGATGGCGTCTGCCCGACCATGGTGTAGTGCACCTGGCCCGACAGCAGCGCGTTCACCGCAGCGGGCGGCGTGGTGTTGAGCACACGAAAGCCGTCGAGATGCGGCAGGCCGGGCTTGAAGTAGCCGTCGAAGCGTTCGCCAATCCAGTCCTGCCCGGCCGTGTGGCGCACGAAGCGGAACGGGCCCGAGCCCATCACCTTCTTGCCGGGATACGCGGGGTCCGAGGCGAGCAGCTTGGCCGAATAGATGCAGGCGTAGGGCGTGCCGAGGAGCTGCAGGATGGCCGGGTTCGGTTCGCGCAGCGTCATCACCACCGTCTGCGCATCGGGGGTTTCGACCGAGGCGATGTCCGCGAACATCGCCCGGCGCACCGACACCACGCCCGCCGGCGGATTGCTCAAGCGCTGCAGGCTGGCCTTCACGTCGGTCGACGTCAAGGCAGAACCGTCATGGAACTTCACGTTCGGGTGCAGTGCGAATTCGTAGCGCAGCCCGTCAGGCGACACCGTCCACGACGTGGCGAGGTCCGGTTTCACCTGCGGGTAGCGCTCGGCATCGAGCTGGACCAGCGTCGAATAGTGCGGCGCGACGCGGAACGCGAGGTTCTGGAAGCCGGCGTGGCAGTCGTAGGTGGCCGGCTCGCCCATGTGCACCGGGTAGACCAGCGTGCCGCCGCGCACCGGCTCGTCGGCGGCGTGCACGGAGGCAGCGCCGGCAAGCGCGACACAGGCGGCGATGGCCCAGCGCCGCGAGGGTTTCAAGGTCGCGCGAAGAGCGGCGGGTCGGGTCAGTTCAGGGTTCATGGTCACTCTCGTTTCACTTGCCGCCAGAACGCAACCACACGTCGGCGAGGTCCATCTTGAGGAAGTTGGAGGGCATGTCGCCGATGCCACCCACGTCCGCGGAAATCACGCGCGTCCAGTTCTGCCAGAACAGCGGGAGCGCGTAGCCCTGCTCGAGGATGTAGGTCTCCAGCGCCTGCACGAGCTGGCGGCGTTTGGCCGGGTCCATCTCGCGCTTCTGCGCATCGAACATGCGCTCCAGGGTCTCGTCGTCGACCCGCGCCGTGTTGGTCGGGTTGTTCTTGAACATCTGGAACGGCGACATCTGCACGGTGGGGTCGTCCAGGTATTCCGGCGGGTTGTCGAAGATCAGGTCGTAGTTGCCCGACTTCCTGCGCGCGACCACCGAGCTCGCATCGCCCATCTGGTGTTCCACGGTGACGCCGATCTGGCGCAGCTGGTCGACCAGGTAGACACCGAAGTACGGGAAGGCCTGGTTGTTCGCGTACACCAGCTTGAGCTTGGGATGCCCGGCTTCGGCCAGCAGGCGACGCGCTTCCTGGCGCGCCGCGGCCACATCGCGGCCGAAGCCCACCTGGGTGGCGAGCTCGGCGTCGGTGCGTGCGAACGGCGAGCCCGGGCGCACGAAGCCGCCGACGACATGCACGCCGGTGACCTTCGCCATGGCCTTGCCGCCGTTCCACTGGTCCATGGCCAGCAGCAAGGCGCGCCGCACGCGCGGGTCGTCCAGCGGCGGCTTCTGCGTGTTCACCGAGACCCACATGCGCACCGGCGTGGTGGTGGTGCGGCCCACGACCTTCACCTTGTCGCCCTGCGCGCCGACGATGCGGTCGATCTCGTTGTCCGTCAGGCTGCGCAGGCTGTAGTGCACCTGGCCGGAGAGCAGGCCGTTGACCGCCGCCGAAGGCGAGACCGACAGCGCGCGGAAGCCGTCGAGATAGGGCTGGCCGGCCTTGAAGTAGCCGTCGAAACGCTCGCCCACCCACTCCGAGCCGGCCACGTAGCGCGTGAACTTGAACGGCCCCGAACCCATCACCCGCTTGGCCGGGTACGACGGGTCTTCGGCCAGCAGCTTGGCCGAGTAGACGCAGGCGTAGGGCATGCCCAGCAGCTGCAGCATGGCCGCGTTGGGCGCGCTCAGGCGGAAGACCACCGTGGAGGCATCGGGCGCCTCGATGGAGGCGATGTCCTCGAGCATCGACTTGCGCAGCGACACCACGCCGGGCGGCGGATTGCGCACGCGGTCATAGCTCACCTTGACGTCGTTCGCCGTCAGCGGCGTTCCGTCGTGGAACTTGACGTTGGGATGCAGCTTGAACTCGTAGGTCAGCCCGTCGGGCGAGACCGTCCAGCTCTTCGCGAGGTCACCCTTGACCGCCGGATAGTGGTCCGGGTCGGGCTTGAGCAGCGACGAGTAGTGCGGCGCCACCCGCATGATCACGCCCGCCGAGCCGGCGGCGGCGCAATCGAAGGTGGCGGGCTCGCCCCAGTGAATGGGCACGACGAGGGTGCCGCCGCGAACCGGCTGTTCCGGCTGCGCGGCGCACAGGCTGGCGGCCAGTGCCAGGCCCAGGCCGACCATGGACCCGCGGCGTGTGCGACGAAGAAGGTGTGTGCTCATGTCGGTCGGGTCCAGGGTTGCGGGTGGGAGCGCCGCCTGCGGCAGGCGCCCGGGAATCAGCGCGGCGCGGCGCCGTGCACGTCAGCGGTTGAACTTCGGGTCGAGCGCATCGCGCAGCGCATCGCCCAGCAGGCTGAAAGAGAACACCGCCAGGCTGATGGCCAGGCCCGGGAAGACGACGACCCACGGCGCGGAGGAGAAGACTTCCATGGTCACGCCCGACAGCATCAGCCCCCACGCCGGCGACGGCTCGGCCACGCCCAGGCCCAGGTACGACAGCGAGGCCTCGAGCAGGATGGTCTGCGCGGTGAAGGCGCTGACCAGCACCAGCCACGGCGAGATCAGGTTGGGCACCATGTGGCGGAAGATGACCCGCGTGTGCGAGAAGCCGAGCGCGCGCGCCGCGTCGATGTAGGGCGAGCTGCGCACCGACAGCGCCGCGCCGCGCATCACGCGGGCGATCACCGGCACATACGGCAGGATGATGGCGATCATCAGGTTGATGTCGACCCCGCCGACCTCGTTGCGCCCGAGCACCGCCACCACCACCATGGCCGCCACGATCAGCGGGATGGACAGCATCACGTCGATGAAGCGCTGCACGGCCGCATCGATCTTGCCGCCGAAGTAGGCCGAGCTCACGCCGATGGCGCCGCCGATGATGGAGCCGATGAGCGCCGTCGAAATGCCCAGCAGCAGCGCCGGCCGCGCCCCGTGGATCAGCCGCGAGAAGATGTCGCGCCCATAGCCGTCGGTGCCCATCAGGTGGTCCCAGCTCGGCGGCTGCAGCAAGGCGTCGAAGCGCACCTCCAGCGGGTCGTAGGGCGCGACGAACCGGGCGAAGGTGCCCGCCAGCAGCAGCGTGATGATGATGAGCAGCCCCAGCACGCCCAGCGGCTGGGTCTTGACGAAGCGCAGGAAGGCCTTGGTCCTCGGGCCTCGCTGCACGGTCGGGGCCTGCAGGGCGGGCATGGCAGTGGCAGTCTGTGTCATGGTTTCGCTCTCGGGCTGTCGGCTAGCGCACGCGCACGCGGGGGTCGAGCCAGGCATAGAGCAGGTCGACCGCGAAGTTGGTCAGCACGTAGACCAGCGCGAACATCATCACCAGGCCCTGGATGAGGCTCAGGTCGCTGAGCGACACCGCCTGGATCAGCAGCCGCCCGATGCCGTTGATGTTGAAGACCTGCTCGGTCACGACCAGCCCGCCCAGCAGGCCGGCGAATTCGAGGCCGACGACCGTCACCGTGGGCAGCAGCGCATTCGACAGCGCGTGGCGCCAGACCATGCGGCGCGGCGACACACCCTTGGAGCGTGCGGTGCGGATGTAGTCCTCGCCCAGCACCTCGAGCAGCGACGAGCGCAGCAGCCGCGCATTCACCGACGACATGCGCCAGCCCACCACCAGTGCGGGGAAGAAGATCTGCGCGATGAACTCGCCGGGCTGGTCGCTGAACGACGCGTTCTCGATGGACGGGATCCAGCCGAACAGCGCCAGCAGCGACAGCAGCACGATCATGCCCAGCCAGAACGAGGGCACCGATAACCCTGTGACGGTGAGCACCCGTATCACCTGGTCGAGCCAGCTGCCCCGGGTCAGCGCCGAGATGATTCCCAGTGGCAGCGCCAACAGCACACCGATGATCAGCGCGGCGATCGCCACGCGCAGCGTGTTGCCGAAGCGCCCGGCGATCTCCTCGCTCACCGGCTTCTCGCTCCACAGCGAGATGCCGAGATCGAATTTCGCCAGGCCGACGATCCAGTTCACGTACTGCTCGGACAGCGGCTTGTCGAAGCCGAAGCGCGCACGCTCGCGCTCGAGCATCGCCTGCTCGACGCGGCCGCCGGATTCGGCGGTGTACTTGAATTCGACCGGGTCGCCGGGCAGTACGCGCAGCGCGAAGAAGATGATCGTCGCCACCGCGAACAGCGTCGCGGCCAGCAGCGCGGAGCGGCGGATCAGGAACATGAACATGGCGGATTCCTCAGGCGCAGCGAAGGCAGGCGACGTGGTGGCCCGGCGAGGTCTCGACCAGCGGCGGCACGACCTCGGCGCATTGCGGCATCACCACCGGGCAGCGCGTGCGGAAGGCGCAGCCCGAGGGCGGGTTGGCCGGGCTCGGCGGCTCGCCGTGGATGGGCACGGTGCGGTACTTCTTCTCGCGCTCCGGGTCCGGGCTGGGCGCGGCCGCCATCAGCAACTGGGCGTACGGATGCTGCGGGTTGTTGTAGAACTCGTCGCGATCCGCCACCTCGACCACGCGCCCGAGGTACATCACCATCACGCGGGTGGCGATCTGGCGCACCACCGCGAGGTCGTGGCCGATGAAGAGATACGACAGGCGCAGCTTGCTCTGCAGGTCCGACAGCAGGTTCACCACCTGCGCCTGGATGGACACGTCCAGCGCCGACACCGCCTCGTCGCAGACGATGAACGACGGCTCCATGGCCAGCGCCCGCGCGATGCCCACGCGCTGGCGCTGGCCGCCCGAGAGCTGGTGCGGGTAGCGCGTCATCAGGTCGGTGCGCAGGCCGACATCCAGCATCAGGCGCTCGGCGGTTTCCTTGGCTTCGCGGGCGTTCTTCGCGATGCCGTGCACACGCACCGGCTCGGCAATGATGTCGCCGATGCGCTGGTGCGGATTGAGCGAGGCGAACGGATCCTGGAAGACCACCTGCGTGTGGCGGCGGAAGGGCCGCAGCGCACGGTCGCTCGCGTGGGTGATGTCCTGGTCGCCGAAGAGGATGCGCCCCGAGGTGGGCTCTTCCAGGCGCAGCAGCAGCTTGCCCAGCGTGGACTTGCCGCAGCCCGACTCCCCGACCAGGCCCAGGGTCTCCTGGCGGCCGATGGCAAAGCTCACGTCGCGCACGGCGCGGATGTGGGCGCGCTTGCCCAGCCAGCCGGCCTTGACCGTGTAGGTCTTCTCCAGGTTCTCGACACGGATCACGTGTTCGGTCGTCGCCGCGCCGGCCTTGGGCGCCGCCGGCTGAGCGACCGTCGCCGGCTGAGCGGCCGTCGCCGGCACGCTGGCCGGGTGCGCCCAGGCGATCTTGCCGGCGGCGATGTCGGTCACGCGCACGCAGGTGGAGATGGTGCCCACGTCGGTCTCGTACTGCGCCCCGGCCGTCGCGCAGGCCGGCAGCGAATGCGGACAGCGCGGCGCGAACGCACACCCGGGCGGCACGCTCTTCGGGTTGGGCGGCAGCCCCTCGATGGCCGCCAGGCGCGCATCGGGATCGCCCGACAGGCGAGGCACCGACGCGAGCAGGCCGGCGGTGTAGAGATGGCGCGGGTTGGCGAACACCTGGTCCGCCCTGCCCTCCTCCATCAAGCGCCCGGCGTACATGATCATCACGCGGTCGGCATAGCGCGCGACCACGCCCAGGTTGTGCGTGATGACGATGAGCGCCACGCCCAGCCGCTTGCACAGCCCCTGCATCAGCTCGAGGATCTGCGCCTGGATGGTGACGTCGAGCGCGGTGGTCGGCTCGTCGGCGATCAGGAGCTGCGGATCGCAGGACAGGCCGATGGCGATCATCACGCGCTGGCGCATGCCGCCGGAGAACTGGTGGGGATACTGCCCCAGGCGTGACTTCGGGTCGGGGATGCCCACGAGGCCGAGCAGTTCGACGGCGCGTGCCTCGGCGGCGGCGCGGTCGAGCTTGCGGTGGATCTCCAGCGACTCGGTCAGCTGCGCGCCGATCGTCATGACCGGGTTCAGCGCCGTCATCGGGTCCTGGAAGATCATGCCGATGCGCCCGCCGCGCAGCTTGCGCATCTCGGGCTCGGACAGGCGCAGCAGGTCCACGCCGTCGAACTCGACCCGGCCGGCGCCGACCTGGGCATTCGACGACAGCAGCCCCATGATCGACAGGGCCGTCACCGACTTGCCGGAGCCCGACTCACCGACGATGGCGAGGATCTCGCCGCGCTGCACCTGCAGCGACAGGCCGCTCAGGACCTTGACGCCACCGTCTTCGGTGGCGAACTCGACCCCCAGGCCTTCGACCTTGAGCAGTTCGCCACCCGGCGAGCTCGCGGAGGGCGCCGACGGCTCCATCGGATCGCTGCGTCGTTGCACTACCTGTTCCATAGATTCCTGCCTGGGTTGGAAGCACCGATGCGTTGCCTTGGCCTCCCCCGCGGCAGCGCTTGGCGCGACCGGCGGAGCATCGTCACCCCGAGTGACCATCGCTACATATTCGATCTTAATGTCGTTTTTGTAGCGCGACTCAACTTTGAATCGGATGTTAGCGAGGACGACGCCATCGCGTCTCCTGGGAAACCCTGTGTTTCTCCTGCTGCGCCCGCCGTTTCCCCTATGAAATCACCTGTCGCGACACCGGCCGTTTTCCCTGTCGCGACCAGGGTGAGCGCGCCGTCACACGAGCCCCGCGGCGAGCCACCGCGCCACCGGACCGCCGGAAAGTGTTTTCACTAATGCTGCATGCGGCTACATGATTGATCATTGGGTCAATTTTGATGTACGCTTCAATCTTCATCCGGCGGCGGCGCGTCTGCCGCCCCACGTTCAGGAGTGCGCATGAGCACTGACAGCGGAACCCTGCAAGCGCGGCTGAAGGCCATCACCTTCGAGGCCGAAGGCATCAACGGTTATCTCCTGGAGCCGCTGCCCGGCGCCGAGTTGCCGCCTTTCAGCGCCGGCGCACACGTCGACGTGCACCTGCCCGACGGCATGGTGCGCAGCTATTCGCTGTCGAACGATCCGGCGCAGCGCAACCGTTATGTGCTGGGTGTCGCGCTGGACGCGGCCAGCCGCGGCGGTTCGCGCTACATGCACGAGTCCCTGCGCGTGGGCAGCACCGTGACCATCGGTCGCCCGCGCAACAACTTCCCGCTCGAAGAGAACGCATCGCGCAGCGTGCTCGTGGCCGGCGGCATCGGCATCACGCCGATCTACAGCATGCTACAGCGGCTGCAGGCCCTGGGCCGGGCGTGGACACTGCACTACTGCACCCGCACGCGGCGCCACGCTGCGTTCCTCGCCGAGATCCAGGCGCTCGCGCGCATGGCGCCCGACGCACAGCTGCACCTGCACTTCGACGACGAAGCCGGCGGTGCGCGCCCCGACATCGCCGGCATGGTCGCCGCCGCGACACCCGGCGCGCATTTCTACTGCTGCGGCCCGCTGCCGATGCTCGAAGCCTTCGACAAGGCCACGGCGCAACTGCCGCGCGAGCGTGTGCACGTCGAGTACTTCACCGCGCGCGAACAGGCCGACACCAGCGGCGGTTTCACCGTGAAGCTCGCGCGCTCGGGCAAGACCATCAAGGTCGAGGCGGGCAAGACCATCCTCGACGCGCTGCTGGACGCCGGCATCGACGCCCAGTACGGCTGCATGCAGGGTGTGTGCGGCAGCTGCGAGACCAAGGTGCTCGACGGCGTGCCCGAGCACCGCGACGGGCTGCTCGACGACGCGGCCCGCGCGAGCAACGCCACCATCATGATCTGCTGCTCGGGCAGCAAGACGCCCGAACTCACGCTCGATCTCTGAGCCCCTGCGGCGCGACGGCGACGGCACCGCGGCGCGGACCGTCGCCGGCCGCCGCAGACCCCGATTCGTTTCTTGCCGTGCGCCGCGGCACCGACGCTTCGCGCGCACGTCTGTTCCAGGAGAAGCCCGTGTCCCAGCCATCCCCCCGCTCGATCGAAGTCGAAGGCGTCACCCACGGCAGCGTGCCCATTCCCATGGGCGCGCGCGTGGGCAACATGATTTTTTCCTCCGGCATCGCCGGCAAGGACCCGGCCACCGACAAGGTGCCCGAGGACCCGGCGGCGCAGGCGCATTTCGCCTTCCAGAACATGGCGACCCTGGTGCGCAATGGCGGTGGCACGCTGGCCGACGTGGGGCGCGTCACCGTCTTCATCAAGGACAACAGCATGCGCGCGCATGTGAACAAGAGCTGGCTGGAGATGTTCCCCGACCCGCACGACCGGCCCGCGCGCCACACGCAGGTGATCGACTTGGCCGGCGGCATGCTGGTGCAGCTCGAGATCGTCGCCGTGGTCCAGGCGCGCTGAGCGCACCGTCCCCCTCATCGACCGACGAGCATCGACGCCATGAACCCACTTGTTGAACGCCTGAACCGCCTGGATGTCTGCGCCGTGTCCGACGCCATGGACAAGCTCGGCATCGCCGGCCAGGTGGCGAGCGGCCTGGAACAGCGCGCCACCACGCGCCGCCTGGCCGGCCGCGTGGTGACCTACCGCCTCGCCCCCGCCACGGACGCCGCACCGAGCGGCCCGGTGCGCCACCTGGGCACGTCGGCCATCGACCTGGCCGAAGCCGGCGACGTCATCGCCGTCGAGCAGAAGACCGGCATCGACGCCGGTTGCTGGGGCGGCATCCTGACGCTGGGCGCCAAGGTCAAGGGCATTGCCGGCGTCGTCGCCGACGGCCCGGTGCGCGACATCGACGAAGCACGTGCCTACGACTTTCCCGTCTATTGCCGCAGCCTCACCGCCCGCACCGCGCGTGGGCGCGTGGTGGAGGTCGAGGTCAACCAGCCCATCACCATCGGCGAGGTGCGTGTGCACCCCGGCGATCTCGTGGTGGCCGACGCCGGCGGCGTGGCCTTCCTGCCGGCCGCACGCGCCGCCGACATCCTCGACGCCGCCGAAATGATCGCCGGCCGCGAAGCCGCGATGGCCAAGGCCCTGCTCGCGGGCAAGCCGATCGTCGAGGTGATGGGTGCCGACTACGAACACATGCTGCGCTGAACGCGCAGCCAAGGAGAAGCTGAGATGACGGACAAGAACGTGGCGCGCGCCGCCAAGCTGGACACCGCGACCCTGAGCGACGCGCTCGACAAATGCGGCATCAACGGCCAGTGCTACCGGATCAAGCCGCGCTCGAGCGGCTTTCGCATGGCCGGCCGCGCCTGGACGCTGAAGTACGGCCCCGCGGGCATTCCGTGCGGCACGGTGGGCGACTACATCGACGACGTGAAGCCCGGCGAGGTGGTGGTGCTCGACAACGACGGCCGCGACGACGCGACGGTCTGGGGCGACATCCTCACCGAAGTGGCGCACAAGAAGGGCGTCGCCGGCACGCTGATCGACGGCATCAACCGCGACGTGTCGCTGTGCCTCGAACTGGGCTACCCCGTCTACAGCCGCGAGTCGTGGATGCGCACCGGCAAGGACCGCGTGCAGGTGGAAGCCACGCAGGTGCCGGTGAACATCGGCGGCGTGCGGGTGTGCCCCGGCGACCTGGTGCGTGGCGACGCCGACGGCGTGGTGGTCATCCAGCGCGACCTCGAGGACAAGGTGCTGGACATCGCCGAGCAGATCCAGTTGGCCGAAGACGCCATCCGCGAATCGGTGCGCGGCGGCATGAGCCTGCGCGACGCCCGCGCCAAGCACGGCTACCACGCGCTGCAGACGCGCGCCAAGGCATGAGCACCGCGGCGCAACCCATGCCCTCGGGCCCGACGATCCGCGCCGACATCGAGCGCGTGCCGGCCGCCCTGGTCGAGCAGGCGCGCACGCTGCCGGCCGCCACGCTGCACGAGGCGGGCGGGCGCATCGGCGTGATGCCCTCGGCGATCAAGCCCGTGGCGCCGTCGTTTCGCATCTGCGGCCCGGCCGTGACCGTGCATTCACCGCCGGGCGACAACCTGTGGATCCACCGCGCCCTCTACGTCGCCCAGCCGGGCGACGTGCTGGTCGTGCATGTGAGCGGCGGCCACGACTACGGCTACTGGGGCGAGATCATGTCCACCGCGGCACGCGTGCGCGGGCTGGGCGGCCTGGTCATCGACGGCTGTGTGCGTGACGGCGCGGTGCTCGAGTCCTTCGGCTTCCCGGTGTTCGCCCGGGGCCTGTGCATCCGCGGCACCGGCAAGGATTTCGGTGCCCGCGGCTGGGTGAACGCACCCACGCTGTTCGACGACCTCATCGTCCACCCGGGCGATCTGATCGTGGGTGACACGGACGGCGTCGTCGCCATCCCGCGCGAGAAGGCGGCCGGCGTGGTCGCCGCTGCGGTCGAACGCGAAGCCAAGGAAGCGTCGGTGCTCGAGCGGCTGCAAGCCGGCGAGCGCACGCTCGAGGTCTACAACTTCTGAGGCCCGCGGCGGCGTGCCCCCCGGCCCGCCGGGCGGGGCGACCGCGCCGCCTCAGGAACCGGCGCGTGCGCCCGCCGGTGCCGGGCGCCCGTGGGCCGCGGGCACGCGCAGGAACACCGCCGCGGCGAGCGCGGTGGCCAGGCCCACCGACAGGTAGGTGGCATGGAAGACACCGGTGAGCGCCGCGCCGGCATCGGCCAGGCTCGAGCCGCCGAAGAAGCCCAGCAGCCCGCCCGCCAGCGCGACGCCCAGCCCCCGGGCCAGTTGCAGCACCACCGAGAAGAACGAGTTGCCGCTGCTCGCGAAGCGCTTGCCCAGCGTGCTGAGCGTCAGCGTGTTCATCGAGGTGTACTGCAGCGAGTTGAAGAGGCCGAACAGGCCGAGGTAGGCGCCGACCCAGCCGATCGACAGCCGGGCCGCCACCGGCGCGAAGCCGGCGATCCACAGGCCGAGCACCAGCGTGTTGCAGCTGAGCACGGTGCGGTAGCCGAAGCGGCGCACCAGCGCTTCGACGATGGTCTTGGAGGCCATGGCACCGAGCGCCGCGGGAATCATCGTCATGCCGGCGCGGCTCGGGGAGTAACCCAGCGCCAGCTGCAGATACAGCGGCGTGAGGAAGGGCATGGCCCCGCTGCCCAGGCGGGCCACCAGGTTGCCCACCACGGCCAGTCGGAAGGTCGGCAACCTGAACAGCTGCGGGCTGAACAGCGGCTGCGGCGAGCGCCGGGCATGGTGCCAGTAGGCCAGCAGGCACACGAACCCGCCCGCGAGCCACAACAGCAGCGTCCCACGGTGCGCATCGGCCTGCCCGAAGGACTGCAGCGCCCAGGACAGCAGCGTGATGCTCGCGCCGAAGAGCACGAAGCCCCGCAGGTCGAAGGGCACGCGCGCACCGCGCAGGTTGGGCATCCAGCGCGAGGCGAGCACGATGCCCACCAGCCCGACCGGCAGGTTGATGAGGAAGATCCAGCGCCAGGACGCGATCTCCACCAGCCAGCCGCCAAGCGCCGGGCCGATCAGCGGCCCGAGCAGCCCCGGCAAGGTGATGAAGGCCAGCACACGGATCAGCGCCTCGGGCGGGTACACCTTGAGCACGACCAGCCGGCCGACCGGCATCAGCAAGGCGCCGCCGAAGCCCTGCACCACGCGCGAGGCGACGAGCTGCGTGAGGCTGGACGACATGGCGCACAGCAGCGATCCGCAGCAGAACAGCACCAGTGCCGTCTGGAACACATGGCGCGTGCCGAAGCGGTCGGCCAGCCAGCCCGACGCCGGCATGATGGCCGCGAGCGTCAGCAGGTACACCACCACGGTGGCCTGCATGTTCAAGGGGTTCTCGCCCAGGTCGACGGCCATCGCCGGCAGCGCCGTGTTCAGGATGGTGGCGTCCAGCAGCCCCATGAAGAACGAGATGGTGATCAGCCACGGCAGGTGCCGATGGCTGCCGGCGTGCGCGGGCACGAGGGTCATGGCCGGCGACCCGTGGCGGCCCGCGGCCGCAGGCGACGCGCCGCGGCGGTCTTCAAGCGCTGCGCTTGCGCGCGCGGGCGGTCGCGGCCGGCGAGCTCTTGCCGTTGGCAGCGGCTGCGCCGCCCAGCTCCTGCTCGTCCGCGCCCAGGCCTTCGACGGCCAGCATCAGCAGGCGGCGCAGCCCGGCCACCCCCTGGCGCGGGTTGGGCTTGGCGGCCATGAGCCAGTTGTGCAGGTTCTGGTTGTAGACCGCCCACCACAGGTCGGCGACCAGCTCGGGCGATGCCTTGGTGCTCAGCCGGCCGGCGGCCTGCTTGCGCTCGATCAGCGCGGCGACGTGCCCGAGCAGCTTCGGCTTCCAGGCCGCAAAGCGCACTGCCTCGGGGCCGGCGGTGCGGCCCAGCAGCACGCCGGCGATCTCGCGCCGCGCCTGGCGGGCGATCTCCGGGTGCTTGCTCCAGTAGACGAGATCCTGGCGCCCGAGCTCGGTGAGCACGTCGATCAGCGGGATGTCCTCGTCGAGCTCCACCAGGCTGTCGTGGCGCAGGGCCTCCAGATCGTCGTTGACGATCATCAGCAGCAGCTCCGATTTGGTCGGCGCGTACGCGAACAGCGTGCCCAGCGACACCTCGGCACGCTCGGCGATCTCGCGCGTGGTGGCCGCCTCGTAGCCTCGCTCCACGAAGACCGCACGCGCCGCCTCCTTGATGCGGTTGCGCCGCCGCTCCTTGCCGCGCGCCCGCAGGCCCAGCACCGCGGGGGCCGCTTCGGGGGTGGCTTCAGAGGCCCTGGCGTCCATCACTTTCGAGTTCACTGTCGTCCTCCTGGTGTATTGCTTCTTCGGCGCACCGGCACGGCCTGGGCTGTCCTGCGACAGCGTTCGGGTGCGGCCGGCCTCGCGCCTGCAGGCGCCACGCGCGCCTCGCACCGCAGGACGCTGTCACGCCAGCGTTACAGGCTTGACTCATAAACGTTGCGCACTTCAATTGTAGAGCACAATACAATTATGTACAGTCCAGGTGCCTGTATACCACGCAGGCGCACGAGAGGATCTCATGTTCGACGCACCCGCCCCCGACGCGCCCTTCACCTGGAGCGATGCCTTCCTGCTCGGCTACGGCCCGCTGGACGACACGCACCGTGAATTCGTCGACACCGTGCAGGCCATGCTCGTGGCGAGCGATGCCGACTTCGCCGCCTGCCTGGATGCCTTCGCCGCGCATGCGCGCGAGCATTTCGGCAGCGAGAACGAGTGGATGGAGAAGCACGAGTTTCCCGCGCGGCGCTGCCACATCGACGAGCACGACGCCGTGCTGCGATCGGTGGCCGAGGTGCAGGCGCTGGTCGCCCAGGGGCGATTCGACGTCGGTCGCCGGCTGGCACAGGAACTGGTGCGCTGGTTCCCGATGCACGCCACGCACCTGGACTCGGCCCTGGCGCACTGGATGAGCACGCGCCAACTGGGCGGCAAGCCGGTGGTCATCCGCCGTGGCGTGGCTGTGTCCGCCCCCGCTGCGGCCTCCTCCGCCGCTTGATGCGCGTTCGCGCGAGGCGCCGGGCGGCGCCTCGGTGGCTCAGGCCGCGTCCTGGCGCGCCGTCTCTTCGATGCGCTGGCGCTCGGACTTCCTGAGCTTGCTCAGCGTCTCCTCGAGCGCGCTGAGTTCGCCCTTCTTCATCGCGGCGCAGAACTCTTCTTCGGCCTTGTCGACGAGCTTGGCGCAGCGCGCCAGCACCTTCTTGCCGAGCTCGGTGCGGCGGATGAAGGTCACCCGGCGGTTTTCGGGCGACACATGACGCTCCACCAGCCCCTTGGCTTCGAGCAGCTTGATCTGTTCGCCCATGGACTGGGCACTGATGCCCAGGCGCCGCGACATCTCGGCCGACGACTCAGGCTCGCGCACGGCGAGCAGGCTCAACGCGGTGTACTGCCCGGGCGTCAGCTTCTCTGACTGGAGGCAGGCTTCGACGCGACGTCGTGCGAGCAACTCGACCTGCATGATCTGGAAGAAGAGGCGCGGCATCATGGAACGGATGTGGGTTGAGACAGCATTCGAAGCGAAGCCATCGGGCGGAGGGCTCCGCCGAACGCACACGTACCGATCGAGGCGTCAGGCGGCGGAATTCTAGAAGCACGGGTTCGATGGTCGACGCGCACGACGGGCTTGCCAACACGCATGCCCCGCCTGCGCCGGCCGGCGCGAACCGCCGCGCGTGACGCCTGGCTCACCCCGCCTCACCGGCGGGGCGCGGCACGTACAGGCCGGCGTACTCGGTCGCCTCCAGGCCCATGGCCTGCGCGAACTCGCGCTTGACCTCCTCGGGCTGGCCGGCCTGGAAGATGTAGCTGGTGAACAGCTGCCGCTTGCGCGCGTCGGCCAGGATCTCCTGCATGCCGAGGCCTTCGACCACGCTCGCGCGGTCCATCATCGGCAGCGGCACCCGGACGTTGCGCGCCGGGTCGCGCATCAGGCCGCGGGGTTCACCGCCGGCGGCCACACGCTCCATCTCCTCGAAGAATATGCGGCGCAGCATGACGATGCCGCGGTCGCTGGCACCCAGGCGTTCGCGGGTGCGATCGGCGATCGCGCCCTGCCCGACCCAGGCGACGATGTCCTGGTTCATGACGTGCGTGTCGATCCAGCGGCCGTCGGCGTCCTTGATCGGTCCGATCCAGGTGGGAATGGACGACTGCACATAGGGCTCGCGCTCGCGCGGCACGTGGGTGAACTTCCAGGTCACGCTCAGCGTGTTCGTGTCGTCGATGGGCACCCGCCACTCGAAGTGTTCGCCGAGGAAGAAACCGTTGGGCCACAGGCAGACCCTGCCCACGGTCCACATCTCGTTGGTCTCGTCGGTGTCTTCCTTGATGCGGCGATAGATGAGGCCGTGCTCGAACTCGTCGAACTCGAGCTTGAGATGGGTCGCGGCGCGATGGCCTTCACGCCCGCGCAGGCGCGAGCCCCAGTTCTCGTGCATCCACTCGAAGTGCACCGGGTCGATGGAGTTCTCCTGGCACTGGAACCAGTTGCACGGCACCTCCGACAGCACCACCTGCGCGAAGCCGTTCTCCCAGGAGAAGGCTTCCCAGTCGGGAAGCAGGGGCGCCGGCTGCGGCCCGAGATAGGCCCAGACGAGGCCGCCCTTGAGCTCCACCGGGTAGGCCTTGATCGTGACGCCGTCCTTCACCCGGCGTTCCGGGAAGGCGGCGTCCTCGAAAGGCTGTTCCAGGCACTGGCCGCTCGCGTCGAAGCGCCAGCCGTGGTAGCTGCAGCGCAGGCCCGACGGCTCCACCATGCCGTTTGCCAGGTCGGCGCGGCGGTGCGGGCAATGCCGATCGACCAGACCGAAGCTGCCGCCGCGGTCGCGGTAGAGCACCAGGTCTTCGCCCAGCAGGCGCACCGGCTTGATGTCGAACTTGTCGAACTCGGACACGCCGGCGATCGGCATCCAGTAGTGCCGCAGCAGCGTGCCCATGGGCGTGCCGGGCCCGACCCGGGTGAGCAGACGATTCTTCTCTTCAGTCAGCATGGCGTGCGTGAAGTGAATGCCGGGCGCCTTCCGGCGCGCGCCGGCGATGGGCGGCGAGGACACGGCCGCTCGCCGCACATGACCCGGCGGGTCATGCGATGGCGCCCGGCCGCAGGCTGCGGCACCCGGCAGTTCACCTCAAGGCAGGTCCTGCGGCCGGGCGCCCGCCTCGAGGTAGGCGGCCGCGGGGCGGATGGCGTTGTAGTCGATGTTGTCGTGCTCCGCGGCCACCGGCGTCTTGCCGGCGGCGAAGTCACGCACCGCCGCCAGCAGGCTGCGCCGCACCTGCACCACGGCACCGTCGCCCGCGCCGAGGAATTCCTTGGTGCGATCGACGATGGGCCCCATGCTGGTGATGACGGCGAAGTCCTCGGTGCCCAGCGACTGCGGGAAGCCGGTGAAATGGCCGTTCTTCATCGCGACGCGGTCCTGGCCCCAGTTGTTGTCGGCATCGCCCGGCGGCGCCGGCGGCCAGCTGTCGACGTCGCTCGGGTAGAGCCGCGGCGCATAGGGCAGCTTGTCGGCAATGGCATACGAGAGATGCCAGTACCAGGTGTTCTCGTCGTCGATGGGCACCGAGAAGAACATGCCGCCCCGGTTGGTGTCGCCGGCCACACGGGGCGAGATGACGCCGTACCACGGCAGCACGAAGCAGTTGGCGCGCACGTAGGAACGGCCGTCGGGCAAGGCGCGCACCGCGGCATAGCGGAAGCCATAGGGCTTCTGCTCGACGTGGTAGACCGGCGCCTGGTTGACGGCGGCGTTCGAGGCGTCGCCGTCGAGCCAGCTCTGGTGCAGCACGCCCAGGTGCGCCGAGTCCATGGTGGTCTCCACGCCCTGCAGCCAGTTGCAGTGGACCTTCTGGCGGAAGGCCACCGTGTGGCCTTCGGGCAGCCCGGTGAAGGGCAGGTCCGGGAACTTGGGCGGCGTGTCGCCCTCGCCCAGCCAGACCCACACGACGCCCGCTTCCTCGCGCACCGGAAAGTGCTTGAGCGGCACGTGCTTGCAGTACTCGGCCTCGTTGTTCGGCTGCGTGGGCACTTCCACCGTCACGCCGTCCACGCTGAACTTCCAGCCGTGGTAGATGCACCGCAGCGCGTTGTCCTCGTTGCGCGCGAGCGCCATCGAGGCGCCGCGGTGCGGGCAGGCCTCGTCGAAGAAGCCGACGCGGCCGTTGGTGGCGCGAAACGCCACGTAGTTCGCACCGAACAGGCGCACGCGCTGCGGTGCGCCGTCGGCGATCAGCTTGCTCGACACGGCCGCCGGGATCCACCAGTGCTGGCGAATCATGCGGCCCATCGGCGCATCACCCGACACGCGGGTCAGCAGCTCGTTGTCTTCTTTGCTCAACATGACAGATCTCCTGAAGGAAGCGCCGTCTCGCCGTCGCCCTCAGGCGGCGCCCCAGACGACGAAACCGGCGCCCACGCCGGTGCCGGCGGGGGTGCGCTGCAGCGGGTGGTATTCGCTGGATTGCACGGGCGAGCCGTGCATCACGCCGGCGGCCATCACCCAGTTGAGGATTTCCGACGAGCCGGAATTCAGTGCGCAGCGCGGAATGGCGCGCAGCGCCTGCGCATCGCCGGAGTCGATGGCCGACAGCACGCCGCGGTCCAGCGGTTCATCGACCACGAAGTGGCTCAAGCCCCCCGAGGCCACGACCGCCACGCGCAGCGTCGACGGGTTGGCCTCGATCACCTGGCGGATGGCGCGGCCCACGTCGAAGCAACGCGCCGCACTCGGCACGTTCGGCGGGAAGTAGGTGTTGAGCAGCACCGGCACCACGGGAATCGCACGGCCCTTGAACAGCCGCTTGACGATGAAGCCGTAGGCATGGCCGAAGGCCGCCTTCTCCGGATCCTCCACACGGTCGCTCACCGCCACGTCCACATGGTGGTCCATGAGCCCCGTGATCAGCTCCATGGCGAACTCGGGCGCGCCCGGCACCGTGTGCGCATCGTCCATGAGGTAGCCGTGGCGCACGGTGCGCATCCACTTCGGCGTCTCGTCGTTGACCTTGTCGAGCATCACGATCTGCTCGCCGTGGTAGATCGCGAACGCCGGCTGGTTGGCCGGCCCGAACAGTTCGGCCTGGTCGTCACCGATGATGATGACCACGTCCGGCCGGGCCTGCTCCAGCGCGTCGGCCAGCCGGTCGAGCGCCGCTTCGCACTGCTCGGACTTGCGGCTGAGCGCCTCGGGCGTGACGACGCTTTCGTACTTGGGGCCGACCTCGGCCAGCAACTGCGGGTAGGTGAGCCAGCGTCCGTCCGACATGTTCAGCCGGGTGTTGGCCATGTCGGCCGCCGCGCGGTTGTGCCACTCGTTGCCCTCCAGGGTCAGCAAGGGCGTGTGCGCCGTGGCGATGCCGAGAACGATCTGTGCCATGGGATGCCCTTTCGTTCAGTCCTTGCGGAAGCGGCTGTACAGCCGGGTGCAGTTGCACTCGAAGAT
>JBIQKU010000238.1:0-4425 GCA_044506225.1 Rubrivivax sp.
GCCAGGGCATGCTGTGCTCGGCGCGCGAGCTGAAGCTGTCGGACGACCACGGCGGCCTGCTGGTGCTGGACGCGAAGGCGCCGGTCGGCACGGACGTCCGCCAGCACCTGTCGCTCTACGACACGCTGTTCACGCTCAAGCTGACGCCCAACCTCGGCCACTGCCTGAGCGTCTTCGGCATCGCGCGCGAGGTCGCCGCGCTCACCGGTTCACCGCTGCTGGTGCCGCAGATTCCGCCGGTTGCGCCGCGCCACGACGGGCGGCTGCCGGTGACGGTGCAGGCCAGCGACCTTTGCGGGCGCTTCTCGGGGCGCGTGGTGCGCAACGTCGACCCGACGGCCAAGACGCCGGCCTGGATGGTCGAGCGGCTCGCACGATGTGGGCAGCGCTCGGTGACGGCGCTGGTCGACATCTCCAACTACGTGATGTTCGAGACCGGCCGGCCGTCGCACATCTTCGACCTGGACAAGATCCAGGGCGGTCTCACCGTGCGCTGGGGCCGCCAAGGCGAGACGCTGAAGCTGCTGAACGGCAGCACGGTCGAGCTTGATGAGCAAGTCGGAGTCATTGCCGACGACCGTGCGGTGGAGTCGCTCGCCGGCATCATGGGCGGCGACTCGACGGCGGTGTCGGACGACACGCGCAACGTCTATGTCGAAGCCGCGTTCTGGTGGCCGCAGGCCGTGGCCGGCCGCTCGCGGCGCTTCAGCTTCTCCACCGACGCCGGCCATCGCTTCGAGCGCGGCGTCGATCCGTCGCAGACGGTGGAGCACATCGAGCGCATCACCCAGCTCATCCTCGACATCTGCGGCGGTGAGGCCGGGCCGATGGACGACCAGACGCTGGCCCTGCCGGAGCGCCGGCCGGTGACGCTGCGCTTCGAGCGTGCGGCCAAGGTGATCGGCATGCCGGTGACCGCCGCACAGTGCAAGGAGGTGATGACCCGCCTTTCGCTGCCCTTCACGGAAACCGACTCGGCGCTGCAGGTCACGCCGCCGAGCTGGCGCTTCGACCTGAACATCGAGGAAGACCTCATCGAGGAAGTGATCCGGGTCCTCGGCTACGAGCGGCTGCCACTCGCGCCGCCGCTCGCGCCCCTTATTGCCAAGGCGCGCAGCGAGAGCCGGCGCGGCCCGCACCAGGTGCGGCGCACGTTGGCGGCCCTCGGCTATACCGAGACGATCAACTTCAGCTTCGTGGAGGCGCGCACCGAACATGACCTGGCCGGCAACGCCGACCCGATTCGCGTGCTCAACCCGATCGCGAGCCAGTTGTCGGTCATGCGCTCCGGTCTCATCGGCAGCCTGGTCGGCGCACTGCGCCACAACCTGGCCCGCAAGGCGAGCCGGCTGCAGCTGTTCGAGATCGGCCGTGTCTTCCAGCGCCGCGCCGATGTGCCCGACGGGCCGCTCACCGTCGCCGGCGTGCACCAACCGCTGCGTGTGGCGGGGTTGGCGTACGGCAGCGCCGAGGCCCTGCAATGGGGCGTGAAGGAACGCGCGGTCGACTTCTACGACGTCAAGGGTGACGTGCAGGCGCTGCTGGCCCCTGCGGTATTGGCCTTCGAACCGGCCGAGCATCCGGCGCTGCATCCCGGGCGCAGCGCCCGCGTGCTGCGCGATGGTGCGGCCATCGGCTGGATCGGCGAGCTTCATCCGCGCTGGCGGCAGGCCTACGAAGTGCCGCATGCGCCGGTGGTGTTCGAGCTCGATCTGGAGGCGGTGCTCGAGCGGCCGGTGCCGCATTTCGAGCCCATCCCGAAGCAGCAATCTGCCTGGCGCGACATCGCCGTCATCGCCCGGGACACGGTCACGCACGATGCGCTGATGGAAGCCATTCACGCCACGCCGAGCGACCTGGTGCGTTCGGCACGTCTTTTCGACATCTACGTGCCCAAGAGCCCGGGCGGCGACATCGGCGCGCACGAGCGCAGCCTGGCCGTGCGCCTGGAACTGCGGGACACGGACAGCACGCTCACCGATGAGCGCATCGACGCCGTCGTGGCCCAGGTGCTGGACACCCTGGCCGCCCGGCTGGGCACACGGCTACGAGGAGCCGCGCAATGAACGACGAGACACGACAACCAGGCGGCGCCGGCCCCGTGCTGCTGCCGACCCTGGAAACGCCGACCTTGACCAAGGCGGATCTGGCCGAGCTGCTTTTCGAGCGCCTGGGGCTCAACAAGCGCGAGTCCAAGGACATGGTCGAAGCCTTCTTCGACATCATTCACGCCAACCTGACGACCGGTGCCGATGTGAAGTTGTCGGGCTTCGGCAACTTCAACATCCGGCGCAAGGCGCCGCGGCCCGGGCGCAACCCGCGCACCGGCGAATCCATCCCGATCAAGGCGCGCAACGTGGTGACGTTCCACGCCAGCCACAAACTCAAAGCCCTCGTGCAGGGCGACATCCCGACCGGGGAGGAGTTCGAGTAGAGTCTTAGCTTTCTCGCCGGATCTCTTTGATTTAAATGGAGAAAGCGCTTCCCTCGATTCCCGCAAAACGCTACTTCACGATCGGTGAGGTGAGCGATTTGTGCGCGGTGAAGCCTTACGTCCTGCGCTACTGGGAGCAGGAGTTCACCCAGCTCAAGCCGATGAAGCGCCGCGGCAACCGGCGCTACTACCAGCACCATGAGGTGCTGCTCATCCGCCGCATTCGCGAACTGCTGTACGAACAGGGCTTCACCATCAGCGGGGCGCGCAATCGCCTGTCCGAAGTCCACGCCGCGCGCCATCGGGTAGATGGCGAGGCGTTCGACGGGCCGGCCGATGACCCCGAAGTGGCGGCCACCGAGGCGGTGCACGCGACGGCAAGCGCACCGGTGCCGGCACCGTTGCCGCAAAGCGTTCCGTCCCCGCAAGAGCTGCGCAACGAACTGCTGTCCATTCGCGTTCTGCTCTCCGTGTGAGCGCGCTTCGCTCGTATAATGCCGAGTTCGTCGGGGCGTAGCGCAGCCTGGTAGCGCACTTGCATGGGGTGCAAGGGGTCGCGAGTTCGAATCCCGCCGCCCCGACCAATCGATATCAACGGGTCAGCTTTCACAAGAAGCTGACCCGTTTTCTTTTCGCGGGCCGCCTCGGGCGATCAGCGTCGATGCAAAAAGAAAAGCCCCGGCAGGGCCGGGGCTTGCGGGTGCGCCGGAGGGTGACTCAGAGCGGATCAGCGTAGGCGCGCAGTTTCTCCGAGCGGCTCAGGTGCTTGAGCTTGCGCATGGCCTTGGCTTCGATCTGGCGGATGCGTTCGCGCGTGACGTCGAACTGGCGGCCGACTTCCTCGAGCGTGTGGTCACTGCTCATGTCGATCCCGAAGCGCATGCGCATCACCTTGGCTTCGCGAGCCGTCAGGCCGTCCAGCAGTTCGTTGATGACCGCGCGCAGGCCGGACTGCATGGCCGCATCCATCGGGGCGACGTTCTGCGTGTCCTCGATGAAGTCGCCGAGCGTGGTGTCGCCTTCGTCGCCCACCGGCGCTTCCATCGACACCGGCTCCTTGGCCACCTTCATGATCTGGCGCACCTTGGCTTCGGGGATCTCGAGCTTGATCGCGAGCGTGGCCGCGTCCGGCTCGTAGCCGAACTCGTGCAGGTGCGCACGGCTCATGCGGTTCATCTTGTTGATCATCTCGATCATGTGGACCGGGATGCGGATGGTGCGTGCCTGGTCCGCGATCGCGCGGGTGATCGCCTGGCGGATCCACCAGGTCGCGTAGGTCGAGAACTTGAACCCTCGGCGGTATTCGAACTTCTCCACCGCCTTCATCAGGCCCACGTTGCCTTCCTGGATCAGGTCAAGGAACTGCATGCCGCGGTTGGTGTACTTCTTGGCGATGGAGATCACCAGGCGCAGGTTGGCCTCGATCATCTCCTTCTTGGCCTCGAGCGAGGCACGCTCGCCCTCGTTCATGCGCTTGTTGATCGCCTTCAGTTCCTCGAGCGGCAGCACCGCCTTGGACTGGATGTCGATCAGCTTGGTCTGCAGTTCCTGGATGGCCGGCAGGTTGCGGCCGAGAGCGGCCGCATAGGGCTTGTTGCTGGCCGCCTCGTCTTCCACCCACTGCAGGTTGAGCACGTTGGGCGGGAAGTTGGCGATGAAGTGCTCCTGCGGCATGCCGCACTTGTCGACCGCGATCTTGCGGATCTCGCGCTCATGGCGGCGCACTTCCTCGACCTGCGAGCGCAGCATGCCGCACAGCTTGTCGATGGTCTTGACCGTGAAGCGCATGGTCATCAGCTGGTCCGTCAGGTCCTGCTGGGCCTTGTGGTAGGCGGGCGAGCCATAGCCGTTCTTCTCGAACGCGCGGCGCAGCTTGTCGAAGCTCGCGCGCATGGAGTCGAAGCGGGCGAGGGCGGCCACGCGCATTTCCTCGAGGCGGCGCGTCATGGCCTTGGAGCCGCCGTTGCCGTCGTCGTCGTCCTCGCTGTCGT
>JBIQKU010000239.1:0-4425 GCA_044506225.1 Rubrivivax sp.
GCACGCCCTGGCCTTCCGGCAGGCCGCAGGCGCGGCCGACCATCTTCTGCGCCAGCGTGAAGCCCTTGGTGGACGCGGCCGGCGCCTGCGGCAGGCGGAAGGCGGTGGAGGCCGCCAGGCCGAGGAAGTCACGCGCCTTGGCGGTGAGCGAGCGGCCGATGATGAGGTTGATGCGCCCGCCGGCACGCACCTCGTCGAGCAGCACGTCGCTCTTCAGGCCGAAGGTGGCCACGACTTCACCGTTCTTCTCGATCTTGCCGTCGTAGGGGTAGATGTCGACCACGTCGCCCATCTCCAGCTTGGAGACGTCCACCTCGATCGGCAGCGCGCCCGAGTCTTCCTGCGTGTTGAAGAAGATCGGCGCGATCTTGCCGCCCAGCGTCACGCCGCCGAAGCGCTTGTTCGGCACGAAGGGAATGTCTTCGCCCGTGGCCCAGATGACGCTGTTGGTGGCGCTCTTGCGCGACGAGCCGGTGCCGACCACGTCACCGACGTAGGCCACGATGTGGCCCTTCTTCTTCAGGTCCTCGATGAACTGGATGGGGCCGCGCTTGCCGTCTTCCTCGGGCGTGATGCCGGGGCGGGCGTTCTTCAGCATCGCGAGGTAGTGCAGCGGAATGTCCGGGCGGCTCCAGGCGTCGGGCGCGGGCGAGAGGTCGTCGGTGTTGGTCTCGCCGCTGACCTTGAACACGGTCACGGTGATCTTCCTGGCCACTTCGGGGCGCGAGGTGAACCACTCGGCATCGGCCCAGCTCTGCACCACGGCCTTGGCGTGGGCGTTCCCGGCCCGCGCCTTCTCGGCAACGTCGTGGAAGAAGTCGAACATCAGCAGCGTCTTCTTCAGTGCTTCGGCGGCCACGGCGGCCACCGCGTCGTCGTCCAGCAGGTCGATCAGCGGCTTGACGTTGAAGCCGCCCACCATGGTGCCCAGCAGCTCGGTGGCGCGGGTGCGCGACAGCGCCGGGAGGCTCACGTCACCGTGGGCCACGGCCGACAGAAAGGAGGCCTTGACCTGCGCGGCATCGTCCACGCCCGGCGGCACGCGGTGCGTCAGCAGGTCCAGCAGAAAGGCCTCTTCGCCGGCGGGCGGCGCCTTCAGCAGTTCGATGACCTCGGCGGTCTGCTGGGCCGACAGTGGCAGCGGCGGAATGCCGAGCGCAGCGCGTTCGGCGACGTGTTGACGATAGGCAGCGAGCATGGGTTCTCCGGTGCGGGTGAAACAAAGAGGGATCAAGAGGGCTCGTCACCCGGCCTTGGGCACGATGACCTTCAACCCCTTGAAAAAGTCCTTGAAGAAGGCGGCGTCATGCGTGATGAGGCCGTCGCATTGCAGCAGCGCATGGGCGCCGACGATGAAGTCCTGCAGGCCGCGCGGCGCGGCGTTGCTGCGGGCGCGGAAACGCCGCTGCATCTCGCCCGCGCGCAAGGCCGCCTTGGCCTGCACGGCGCTGTAGCCGATGCCCAGCTCCTCGAGCGCCTGCAGCGCCTGCGCGCCGTCGGCCAGCGCGCTGCAGATCTCGGCCACCACCACGTCGCACACGACCACCGGGCCGTGCGCCAGCGACTCACGCAGCGCCGCTTCGGCCGCATCGGCCCGCGCGGCGTTGCTCAGCAGTTCGACGATGACAGTGGAGTCGACGGCGATCACGTCAGCGTTTTCTCGCCTCGGCGTGGCCGCGCACCGATTGCACCGCGTCGTCCACCGAATCGAAACCGTCCAGCGCGAAGCGCCCGCGCACACGCGAGATGGCGTCGTCCACGTTCTTGCGAAGAATGATGCGCGAGCCGTCGAGCTCGACCTTGAGCTGGGTGCCCTTCACCAGGCCGAGCGCATCGCGCACGGCCTTGGGCAGCGTGATCTGGCCGCGTTCGGCAACGGTGGCTTCCATGGCATTGCAGGCAGTTCAAAGTATGTACGGATTGTACATACCGCGCGTGTCATACCGCCAGCGCCAGGCACACAGCCCCACAACGAAACGGCGGCCTCGAAGGGCCGCCGTCGCAGCGCCGGCACACGGCCGGCGAATGAACCGTCGAATTCAGCGCGCGCCGTCGACCTTGCCGAGCATGATCTGCGGCTTGCCCGGAGCGTCGTTAGTGATGCGCTGGGCCGCCACCATGCAGCTGTCCACCGCACGCTGGCCGAGCTTGGTGTTCATCAGCATGGACTTGCTGGGAATCTGCAGCCACATCATGCCGCTGCGCTTGTCCTGCAGGCGGATGGCGCCGGTGGAGGTCTCCTCGGGCACCATTTCATAGTGCGTGTTCTTGTAGCTCACGCGGAAATGGCCCGGCTTGCCTTCGGCGGGCTGGATGTCCACCTGCTGCGAGAACTCGCAGTCGGCCTTGCCGACGAACACGCGCGTGGCGATGTCGAGCTGTTGCGGCGTGAGCGCGATGGTTTCGCTCGTGCCGGCCGCTGCTGCCGCCGCCGTACGTTCCTGGCGCGCGGGGCTGGCCTTCTTGGCGGCCTTCACCGGCGCCGCCTTGGCGGTCTTCACCGGCGCGGTCGTGCTGCCGCTCTGGGCATGGGCAAGCGGGAGTGCCAGGGCAGCGGCACACAAGGTCGACAGGGCAAGGGAGCGGTGCATGGATCGGACCTCCGGGTTTGCAGGCTGCGCCATTGTCGGCTCGACCCGGCGCGGATGGGGCCTTATGGCCCGGCGTGGCTGCAACAGAGTGCGTGAACGCCACACCCCGCGCGTGGCACTAATGCACGGATCGCCTCGGGCGGATCGAGAGCAAACGGCTTGCCTGCGCGCGAACTGCTTCACACAAGGCGCTCGCGCGCGGCCCGCGGCCCGCGATTTAGGCGCCCGGAACGCCCGCCGGCGCCGAAGCTGGCGCCGGAAGACTTGGATACAAGTGGCGCCGAGCGTGCGGGCGTTTCAGTTCGAGGCGGCGGCGAAGTACTGCTCGCGCACATCGGCCGGCAGCGGCTGGCCCGTGCGGTGCGCGAGTTCGAGCACCCGCCAGAAATAGCGGTAGCTCGCGCGGTCGTGCAGCGTGTCGCGGTGGCGGGTGGGTGCCCAGGCGGCGGCCTGGCCCGCGCGCAGGATCTCGATGGCGAGATCGAGCTCCGCGACCGTCGGCGCGAAGGCCTCGACGATGGGCTCGATCTGGTCCGGGTGGATGCTCCACATGCGGGTGTAGCCGAGTTCGCTGCAGGCGCGTTCGGCCGCGCGCGACAGCGCCCGCCGGTCCTTGAACTCGGTCACCACGCCGTGCGATGGCACCTTGCCGTGGGCATGGCAGGCGGCGGCGATCTCAAGCTTGGCGCGCAGCACCAGGGGATGGGTGAACTGGCCTTCGGCGCTCATGGCGCTCGCCGGAATCGCACCGCGATGGGCCGAGACGAAATCCATCAGCCCGAAGGAAAGTGACTCCACGCGCGGGTGCGCCGCGAGGGCGTGCACATCGGCCAGCGCGCCGTGGGTCTCGACCAGCACATGGATGGGCAGGCGCCGGCTGGTCGGCGTGACGCGGATGAAGTGGTCGATGGTGTCGCAGGCGCGGCGCAGCTCGTCGACGCCGCGCAGCTTGGGAAGCATCAGGTAGGCGAGCCGCGAGCCGGCCCGGGCGACCAGCGTTTCCACCTCATGCATGAAGGCCGGGTGGTCCACCGGATGCACCCGCGCGCCCACCCGGCCGTGCGCATTCGCCGGCGACATCACCAGCTCGGCCACAAGCAGCGCATGTTCCGCCTCGCCGCCCACCGGTGCGCCGTCCTCGCAATCCAGCGTGAGGTCGAAGACCGGCCCCAGCCGCTGCTGCAGCGCGAGGCTCTTGCGCATCAGGGCCTCGACGCCGGCGTAGTGGTCGCACACCGGTAGCGTGACGGCGTGGTCGTCGGCGTCGAACAGTGCGTGTCGGGGATGAAGGCTCGAGGCAGTCATGGCAGTCACCAGCGGTTCGCAGACGAAAAAAGCCGGCGCACAGTGTGGGCCGGCTCCGGGGTGCGCGGCACCAGGACCACGCGCGGCATGCGGATGCTCAGAGCAGGTGCTTCACACCGTTCTGTTCGTCCTGCAGCTCCTTGAGCGTGATGTCGATGCGCTCCTGGCTGAAGGCGTCGATCTCCAGGCCTTCGACGATCTTGTATTCGCCGCCCTCGGTCGTGACCGGGAAGCCGAACATGATGTCCTTCGGAATGCCGTACTCGCCGTTGCTCGGCACGCCCATGGTCACCCACTTGCCCTGCGTGCCCAGCGCCCAGTCGCGCATGTGGTCGATGGCGGCGTTCGCGGCCGAGGCGGCGCTCGACAGCCCGCGCGCCTCGATGATGGCGGCGCCGCGCTTGCCCACGGTGGGCAGGAACACGTCCTTGTTCCAGGCCTGGTCGTTGATCATGTCCTTGACCGATTGGCCGCCGATGGAGGCGAAGCGGTAGTCGGCGTACATGCTGGGCGAGTGGTTGCCCCACAC
>JBIQKU010000018.1:0-30774 GCA_044506225.1 Rubrivivax sp.
CCTTCACCTTCTTGCTCACGCTGCGCGGCGTGATGCCCGAGGCCTCGTTGTGCGCAAGCTGCTTGGCACGCCGGCGCTCAGTCTCGCCGATGGCGCGCGCCATCGAGTCGGTCATCTTGTCCGCATAAAGAATGGCGCGTCCGTTGACGTTGCGCGCCGCGCGGCCGATGGTCTGGATGAGGGAGCGTTCGGCGCGCAGGAAACCTTCCTTATCCGCATCCAGGATGGCCACCAGCGACACCTCCGGGATGTCCAGTCCCTCGCGCAACAGGTTGATGCCCACCAGCACGTCGAAGCTGCCCAGGCGCAGGTCACGCAGGATCTCCACCCGTTCCACGGTGTCGATGTCGCTGTGCAGGTAGCGCACCTTGACGCCGTTTTCCGCCAGATAGTCGGTGAGCTGCTCGGCCATTCGCTTGGTCAGGGTGGTGATGAGCACCCGCTCGTTCACCTCGACCCGGGCGCGGATTTCCTGCAGCACGTCGTCGACCTGCGAGCTGGCCGGCCGCACCTCGACCATCGGGTCCACGAGGCCGGTGGGCCGCACCACCTGCTCGACCACCTGGCCCGCGTTCTCCTGCTCGAAGGCGGCCGGGGTGGCGGAGACGAACACGACCTGGCGCATCTTGGTCTGGAATTCCTCGAACTTGAGCGGCCGGTTGTCCAGCGCGCTCGGCAGGCGGAAGCCGTACTCGACGAGCGTGGTCTTGCGCGCGCGGTCGCCGTTGTACATGCCGCCGAGCTGGCCGATGAGCACGTGGCTCTCGTCGAGGAACATCAGCGCATCGGGCGGCAGGTAGTCGACCAGCGTCGACGGCGGATCGCCCGGCGCAGACCCCGAGAGATGGCGGGTGTAGTTCTCGATGCCCTTGCAGTGGCCGACTTCCTGCAGCATCTCCAGGTCGAAGCGGGTGCGCTGCTCGAGCCGTTGTGCCTCCACCAGCTTGCCGGCAGCGACCAGCTCGGCCAGCCGCTCGCGCAGCTCGGCCTTGATGGTGTCGATGGCGGCCACGACGCGGTCGCGCGGCGTCACGTAATGGCTGGACGGATAGACCGTGAAGCGCGGGATTTTCTGGCGGATGCGACCGGTCAGCCGGTCGAACAGCTGCAGCGATTCCACCTCGTCGTCGAAGAGCTCGATGCGGATCGCCAGCTCCGAATGCTCGGCCGGGAAGACATCGATGGTGTCGCCGCGCACGCGGAAGGTGCCGCGGGAGAAATCCACGTCGTTGCGCGCGTACTGCATGCGGATGAGCTGCGCGATCACATCGCGCTGGCCGATCTTGTCGCCGCTGCGCAGCGTCATGACCATGCGGTGGTAGTCGCTCGGATTGCCGATGCCGTAGATCGCGCTGACGGTCGCCACGATCACCACGTCGCGCCGCTCGAGCAGGCTCTTGGTGGCGCTCAATCGCATCTGCTCGATGTGCTCGTTGATGGAACTGTCCTTCTCGATGAACAGATCGCGCTGCGGGACGTAGGCCTCGGGCTGGTAGTAGTCGTAGTAGCTGACGAAATACTCGACCGCGTTCTTCGGAAAGAACTCGCGGAATTCGCTGTAGAGCTGCGCGGCCAGCGTCTTGTTGGGCGCGAAGACGATGGCCGGGCGGCCGAGCCGTGCGATCACATTGGCCATGGTGAAGGTCTTGCCCGAACCGGTGACGCCCAGCAGCGTCTGGAAGCTCAGCCCGTCTTCCACGCCCTCGACGAGCTGCGCGATGGCGCTCGGCTGGTCGCCCGCCGGCGGATAGGGCTGGAACAGCTGGAAGGGCGAGTCGGGAAAGCTCACGAACTCGCCCGTGGGCGGCAGTTCGGCAGACGCCAATTCGGCCACGTTTGTGGTGGCGACAACATGCATCGATTCGGCCATGGCAGATAAACTTCTCGGGTTTTCCCGCGTTGCGGGACGAACAAGGCGCAAGGCCAGCCGTGAGCCCCGCCCACTGAGCCTAGCCCAATTCCCCACCCCGCTCTACTGACACTCCCTGTCGACAAGGACTGCTATGTCTTCGCTTTTCGCCGCCGTCGAAATGGCCCCGCGCGACCCCATCCTCGGGCTCAACGAGCAATTCGCCGCGGATACCAACCCGGCCAAGGTGAACCTCGGCGTGGGCGTGTACTACGACGAGAACGGCAAGCTGCCGCTGCTGAAATGCGTCGCCCAGGCCGAAAAGCAGTTGCAGGAAACACAAAGCGCGCGCGGCTATCTGCCCATCGAGGGCATCGCCGCCTACGACAAGGCGGTGCAGGGCCTGGTGTTCGGTGCCGACAGTGAAGTGGTACGTGAGGGTCGCGTCGCCACCGTTCAAGGCCTGGGGGGCACCGGCGGGCTGAAGCTCGGCGCCGACTTCCTCAAGCGGCTGAACCCGTCGGCCAAGGTGCTCATCAGCGATCCGAGCTGGGAGAACCACCGTGCGCTGTTCAGCAATGCCGGCTTCACCGTCGAGACCTATCCGTACTACGACGCAGCGGCGCGCGGCGTCAACTTCGACAGCATGCTGGCTGCGCTGGAGGCCGCAGCCGCAGGCACCATCGTGCTGCTGCACGCCTGCTGCCACAACCCGACGGGCTACGACCTCACTCCCGCGCAATGGACGCGCGTGGTCGAGGTGGTGAAGGCTCGGCAGCTCGTGGCCTTCCTGGACATGGCCTACCAGGGCTTCGGCCAGGGCATCGCCGAGGACGGCGCGGTGGTGCAGCAGTTCGTCGCCGCGGGCATCGACTTCTTCGTCGCAACGTCCTTCTCCAAGAGCTTTTCGCTCTACGGCGAACGAGTGGGCGCGCTGAGCGTCGTGTGCCAGAGCCGCGAGGAAGCGGCGCGGGTGCTCAGCCAGCTGAAGATCGTGATCCGCACCAACTACTCCAACCCGCCCACGCATGGTGCGCAGGTGGTGGCCACGGTGCTGAACACCCCCGCGCTGCGTCAGCTGTGGGAAGAAGAGCTCGCCGGCATGCGCGAGCGCATCAAGAAGATGCGCACCGCCTTGCAGCAGAAGCTCGCGGCGGCCGGCGCCACGCAGGACTTCAGCTTCATCACCACGCAGAACGGCATGTTCAGCTACTCGGGCCTGAACAAGGCGCAGATGGAGCGCCTGCGCAACGAGTTCGGCATCTATGGGGTGGATTCGGGCCGCATCTGCGTGGCGGCGCTCAACGACAAGAACATCGACGCCGTGGCCGCGGCCATCGTCAAGGTGCTCTGAGCCCCGCACTGCAAGCCCAACCGCCCGGCGCTCCGGGCTTTTTTTCGCCTGAATGCGCCCTGCGCTGCCAAAAACTGCACACCGCAGCCGGGCGGCGCGGAAAAGCAGCGGTACCGGCCGCCTGATGCGCCTGCACGCTGCGGAATTCTGGAATATGCTGCATCGCACAAAGCCTCGGCTGCACTGGTCGGGGGCCTCGCCAAAGCCCGAAGGATTCCGCCCATGCTCTACCAGTTCTATGAAGCGCAACGCGCCCTGATGAGCCCGTTCGCCGAATTCGCCAATGCCAGCGCCAAGCTGTACAGCCATCCGCTGTCGCCGTTCGCGCATGCGCCGATGGCGCACCGGGTGTCGGCGGGCCTGAGCCTGGTCCACCGGCTGTCCAAGGATTACGAAAAGCCCGAGTTCGGCATCACCTCGGTGCGCATCGACGACGTCGACGTGGCCGTGCAGGAGCAGGCGCCGGTCGTCAAGCCGTTCTGCCGGCTGCTGCGCTTCAAGCGCTTCACCGACAACTCGGCCATGCTGGCCAGGATGAAGGACCAGCCGACGGTGCTGATCGTGGCGCCGCTGTCGGGCCACCACGCCTCGCTGCTGCGCGACACCGTGCGTTCGCTGCTCGTGGACCACAAGGTCTACATCACCGACTGGACCGATGCCCGCATGGTGCCGGTCGAGGCGGGGCCCTTCCACCTGGCCGACTACGTGCGCTATGTGCAGGAGTTCATCCGCCACATCGGGCCGAACGTCAACGTCATCTCGGTGTGCCAGCCGACGGTGCCGGTCCTGGCGGCCGTCTCGCTGATGGCCAGCAACGGCGAGCCGACGCCGCCGACGCTGACCATGATGGGCGGGCCGATCGACGCGCGCCGTTCGCCCACGGCGGTGAACAACCTCGCCACCAACAAGAGCTACGAGTGGTTCGAGAACAACGTGATCTACCGCGTACCGCTGAACTACCCGGGCGAGGGCCGGCGCGTGTATCCCGGGTTCCTGCAGCACAGCGGCTTCGTGGCCATGAACCCCGACCGGCACCTGGTCTCGCACTACGACTACTTCCTCGACCTGGTGCGCGGTGACGACGGCAGCGCCGAATCCCACCGCGCCTTCTACGACGAATACAACGCCGTGCTCGACATGCCGGCCGAGTACTACCTGGACACCATCAAGACGGTGTTCCAGGACTTCGCCCTGGTGAAGGGCACCTGGGAGATCGACGGCCAGCTCGTGCGCCCGCAGGACATCACCACCAGCGCGCTGCTGACCATCGAGGGCGAGCTGGACGACATCTCCGGCGCCGGCCAGACGCGCGTCGCCCACGAGCTGTGCAGCGGCGTGCCGGAGTCGCGCAGCCTGCACTACGACGTCGAGGGCGCCGGCCACTACGGCATCTTCTCGGGGCGCCGCTGGCGAGAAAAGGTGTGCCCGGTGGTGCGCGACTTCATCGCCACGCACCAGCACACGACGCCCGCGGCGCGCAAGACGGCGGCACGCCGCCGCGCCCGCTAGCCGGCGCCGTGGCCGCGGCGACGCGCGAGCGGCAGATTGCCGCGATCGACGCGGCCCTGCCGCAGACGCAGTGCACGCGCTGCGGCTACCCGGACTGCCGTCGCTACGCCGAGGCCATCGTCGATGGCCGTGCCGGCATCAACCAGTGCCCGCCCGGCGGCGCCGAAGGCGTGGCGCGCCTCGCCCGCCTGACCGGCCGCCCGGTGCAGTCGCTGGATCCTGCCTTCGGGGCCGAGGGCCCGCTGCGGCGCGCGGTGATCTACGAGGACTGGTGCATCGGCTGCACGCTCTGCCTGAAGGCCTGCCCGGTGGACAGCATCCTCGGCGGCGCCAAGACCATGCACACCGTCATCGAGCCGCTGTGCACCGGTTGCGAACTGTGCATTCCGGTGTGTCCGGTCGACTGCATCTCACTGGTGGACGCGAGCGACGGCCGCACCGGCTGGGACGCATGGAGCCAGGCGCAGGCCGACGAGGCACGCGAACGCTACGGCTTTCATGTGATGCGGCTCGCGCGCGATGCACGCGAAGGCGTGGAGCGGCGACTCGCCAAGGCGCAGAGCAAGCTCGCCGAGCTGCCGTCGGCGCAGTCAGGTGATGCCGAGAGCGAACGCAAGCGCAGCATCGTCGCCGCCGCCATCGAGCGGGCCCGCGCACAGCGCGGCGGCTGAGTCAGGCACCGACGCGGCAGCGTCCTACAGTGCGTCGCCCAGGCGGCCGACATCGCGCACCGGGCGGCCGGCATAGCGTTCAAGGCCAGCCTGCGCAGGCCCTCACCATGCCGAGCCTTCCGCTTCTTGTCCTTGCATTCGCCGTCGCCGCGGGGGCGAAAGGCTGCAACGACCTGAGTCGCCCCGGGCCGGCGGATCCCAAGCCGCCCAAGGCCGTCGTGACCACCGTATCGACGATCGCCGGGCCGGGTGCGCTCCAAGCGGCGGCGCCGCGCGGCTGACCCGGTCGCGCGCCAGGCCGCTGCGAGAATCCGCGGCGATGGACGCGTCGCTGATCGAACCCTTCTTCGCCACCCTCGCCGCCGGCAACCCGCAACCTGCGAGCGAACTGGAATACACCAACGTCTTCGAGCTGCTGGCAGCGGTGCTGCTGTCGGCGCAGGCCACCGATGCAAGCGTGAACAAGGCCACGCGCCGGCTGTTCCCCGTCGCCAACACACCAGCCAGGATGCTCGCGCTGGGCCTGCCCGCGGTGACCGAGCACATCCGCACCATTGGCCTGTTCCGCACCAAGGCGAGGAATCTGATGGCCACCTGCGAGATCCTGGTGGAGCAGTACGGCGGCGAGGTGCCGCGCACCCGCGAAGCGCTGCAGGCGCTGCCCGGCGTGGGGCGCAAGACGGCCAACGTGGTGCTCAACGTCGCCTTCGGCGAGCCCACCATGGCGGTGGACACCCATGTGTTCCGCGTCGCCAATCGCACGGGGCTCGCGCCCGGGCGCAATCCGGTCGAGGTGGAGAACGCGCTGCTCAACCGGGTGCCGCCCGCCTACCTGGTCGATGCCCACCACTGGCTCATCCTGCACGGACGCTACATCTGCAAGGCCCGCATGCCGTTGTGCCCGCGCTGCCCCGTGGCCGCCTACTGCGACAGCCGCCCCGCTGCCGACCGCTGAGCCGGCTCAGCGCACCTGCAAAGGTTTGCAGGTGTCGCGAATGCAACGCACCGTAAGAATGCCGGCATGTCCGAAACCCGGCAGATCCAGCACATCTGTGGCCAGCTGGAGCGCGGCGAAATCGACAACGCGCAGTTCCTGGCGCAGTTCACCCGCGAGCTGGCCACCCGCATCGGCTGCTCCCGCGCCGGCGTCTGGATCTTTTCGGACACGGGACAGGGCCGCGCCCTGCACTGCGCGGCGATGTACGACGCGATGCACGACACCATGGTCGACGAAGTGACGATCAAGGGCGAGGGCGTGGCGCGCTATTTCGACGCGCTCACGCGAGACGGCTGCATCGTCGCCCCCGACGCGCTCACCCACGCCGCCACAGCCGGCATGGACGGCGACTACCTGCAGCGCAACGACGTGCGGTCGCTGCTGGACGTGTGCTTCTCGGTGAACGGCGTGCTGTTCGGCGTGTTCAGCTGCGAGCAGATCGGCCACACGACGAACTGGACCACCCGCCAGGTCCAACTGCTTCGCCACATCGGCTCGCGCGCAAGCCTCGCGCTGCTGCATGCCGTCCCGACCGACATCGACGCCCCCCCCGGCGCACTGTGGGAGTCCAGCGCCCCCAACCGGCTGGCGACCATGCCGATGCCGCTGGATCCGCCGCCGAAGAAGTAGGCACCGGAAAAGCGGACCACGTGGCTAGCGTGCGGATGCGCGCTCGCGCCGCACCTCGTCCAGCGCGCCGCACAAGGCGCGCGCACCCTCGGAGACCCGTGGTCCCTGCCCAGTGAAGGTGGCCGCGGGCAGCGCATAGAACCAGCCCCGCCGCACGGCGGTCATCCCGTCGAAGCGCTGCCACTGGGCGAAGGCCGGCAGCGCCGGGTCGCGGCGGAAGGCGTCGCCGTCCTGGCGGGCCAGGTCGGGTGCGAGCATCACCTCGGGGTCCGCGGCCAGCACCGCCTCGGTCGACAGCCGGGGCACCAGCGGCGCGAGGCCGGCAAACACATTGCGCGCACCGCACAGCGCCATCATGTCGTTCACCAAGTGCTCGCGGTTGAGCGTCATCAGCGGCTGGGGCCACACCTGGTAGAAGGCCGTCACGGGCGCGGCGTCGGCGTAGCGCGCGCGCAGTGAGGCGAGCTCACGGCGCAGTTCCTCGGCCCGGGCGTGGCCGGCCTCGGTGCGGGCGAACAGCTCGCCCACCCGCTCCAGCGCCCTCGGCACGTCGCCCAGCCGCCGCGGTTCCAGGAAGAAGAAGGTGAGCCCTGCGGCCTGCAGCTGGGCGATCTCACGGCCGTTGTTGCCGTGGTGCCAGGCCAGCACCAGGTCGGGCGCGAGCGAGAGCACCCGCTCGACGTCCAGCCGGCGGTGGTCACCGATGTGCGGCAGCGACCTGGCCGCCTCGGGATGCAGGCTTGCATCGACGGTGGCGACGAGCGTGTCACCGGCGCCCACGGCATAGACGAACTCGGTGAGGTTGGGCGCGAGCGTGATCACCCGCCGCGGCGGCGCCTCGATCAGCACCTCGCGGCCGGCGTCGTCACGGAAGGTGGCGGCCTGCGCCGGCACAGCCGACCAGAGCAGCAGCAACCCGAGCAATGCGCACCGCCCGGTCCGACGCGTGGCGCGCGCGCTCATGACCCGGCCTCCGCCGCCCAGAAGCGCACGCGGGCCCGGCTGTCATCGCGTTCGATGGGCACGCCGAAGGCGGCCGCGAGCGGCGCCGGCTGCATCACCGCTTCGCGCGGGCCGGCCAGGGCGCCGCCACGGCCGTCGAGCAGCACCACATGGGTGGCGAGTTCCCACGCGAGGTTGAGGTCGTGCACGCTCGCCACCACCGCCCTGCCCTGCGCACTGCGCCGCGCCAGCACACCCAGCAGCACGCGCTGGTGGGCCATGTCCAGGTGCGAGCTCGGCTCGTCGAGCAGCAGCAGCGGCGCACCCTGCAGCAGCGCGCTGGCGATGGCCACCCGCTGGCGTTCACCGCCGGAGAGCAGCCGCACGTCGGCCGAGGCCAGCGCCGCCAGGTCCAGTTCATCGAGCACCTGCGCCACGGCGACAGCCGCATCGCGTGGCGCCGGGCGCCACCACGGGCCGCGCGGCATGGCCAGCGACGCCGTCTCGGCGACGGTGGCCGCGAACGGGTCGATCCAGAACTGCGGACACCAGGCGCGCCGTTCGGCCAGCTGCGGCAGCGGCCACTGCGCCAGGGCGCGGCCCTCGAGCAGCACACGGCCGGCCGACACCGGCAGCACGCCCGCCATGGCGGCCAGCAGGCTGGACTTGCCGGCACCGTTGGGCCCGAGTGCGACCCAGCGATCGCCCGGGTTCACGCTCAGCGAGAGCTCACGGCACAGCAGCCGGCCCTGCGGCTCGCCGCCGGCATGCAGGGTGATGGCGTCCAGCGTCAGCAACACGGCCGCACTCATTGCCGACCCCCGTGCGGGCGCTGCAGCAGCGGCCACAGAAAGGCCGGCACGCCGATCGCCGCCGCGAGCACACCCACCGGCAGCTGCACCGGCGCCACCACGGTGCGCGCGACCGCGTCGACCAGCACGATGAAGGCGCCCCCGGCCAGCGCACTTGCCGGCAGCAGTTGCACCGCCTCGCGCAGGCGCAGCAGCCGCAGCGCATGCGGCACCACCAGCCCGACGAAGCCGATCGCGCCCGCGGTGGCCACGGCCGCCCCGGTGGCCACCGCCGCCGCGACCAGTGCCACGCGCCGGCGTCGCGCCACCGGCACGCCCAGCGTGCTCGCCCAGGCGTCGCCACGGGCCATCAGGTCGAGTTCGTGCGCCCGCGGCCAGGTGAGCGCCAGCGCCACCGCGGCGGCCAACCACACCGCCTCCCACTGCGTCGCACCGTTCAGGTCGCCCAGCAGCCAGAACACCATGCCGCGCAACTGCGCATCGGGCGCCAGCGCGAGCAGCATGGCGACCACGGCGGAGGCGCCCGAGCCGATCATCACGCCGATCAACAGCAGCGTGACCGGCGACTCCTGCGCGCCGGCAATGCCCGAGCGCAGCACCGCACGCCACGACAGCCCGAGCAGCAGGCCCGTCGCGGCCAGCGCGCCGAGCGAGGCGCCGGCGGCCAGCAGCCCGCCGAGCGGCAAGCCCGCTGCTGCCCCCAGCATCATCGCGCCCAGCGCCCCCACCGCCGCGCCGCTGGACACGCCCAGCACATACGGATCGGCCAGCGCATTGCGCGTGAGCAACTGCATCAGCGCACCGGCCAGCGCCAGCGCCGCGCCGGTGCCGAAACCGGCCAACACGCGCGGCAGGCGCACCTGCCAGACGATGTCGGGCGAGACGAAGCCGAAGCCGGCCGACCCGGCGGCCAGGCCGAGCGCACACGCCAGAGCGGCCAGCGCGAGCAGGCCGCACAACCAGCGGAGGGCGTGTGCGTTCATGGGCAGAAGCTGTGGATGGATCGACCGCGCCCGAGCGGTGCGTCAGAAGGTGTCCGATCTAGGCGCAAAGCGCAGCCATAGCTCGGTCTATGGCGAGCATTTGCAACGACGAGCGGGCGTCTTCTGACGTGACGAGCGGGCGTGAGCGATTCGTTCACAGCTTCTTAGGGCGCCATCTGCCAGTCCACGCTCACGAACAGGCCGCGCGGGCGGCCGTGGTAGCCCGCCGTGGGCTGGTAGTCGCGCCCGAAGGCGTTCTCGAGCGTCGCCTGCAGATGCCATTGCGGCGCGAGGCGCCAGCGTGCGCCCAGATCGACCACGGTGTAGGACGGCAACACGGTGTCGCCCACATCCGGTCGCTCACCCACGTGTCGCAGCGTGCCGCCCGCGGACCAGGCCGGCGCGACGTAGTCGGCGCGCAGCGACAGCTGTTTGCCGGCACGGCGCAGCAGGCGCTGGCCGGTGGCTTCGTCCACCGGGTCGTGGAACACCGCTTCGCCCGACAGGCGCCAGTCGCCCACGCGCGTGCGTGCGGTCAGCTCGGCGCCGTCGTTCTTCGCACGCGCGATGTTCTGCGGGATGAAGTTGGCGTCGTTGGCGATCTTGTCGCGGTAGCGCGCGCGAAAGAGCGTGAGCCGCAGCAGCGTGTCGCCCTCGTCCCACTGCAGGCCCAGTTCCTGGTTGCGGGCGCGTTCCGGCACGAGGCCGGGGTTGCTGCAGACGAAGCCGAACGGGCTGCAGTCGTAGTAGAGGAAGTCGAAGGTCGGCGGCGTGAAGCTCGTCGATACGTTGGCGATGGCGCTGAAGCCGCCGCCGAGCCGCCACACGCCGCCCAGCAGGCCGGTGGTGGCGCCGCCGAAGTCGTCGGTGTCGTCGCGGCGCAGGTTCGCCTGCAGCGATCCCCAGGCCGCGTCGTGGCTCACGCCGGCGCGCAGCACGTTGGTGTCGCGGCGCGTGCGGGTGTAGGTCGTGCCGTCGGTCGATTGCGCCACCCGCTCGGCGCCGAACTGCAGCGCCCAGCCCGCGGCGGGCGTGCCGTTCAGGTCGACGGCGGCGACGCGGTTGTGCACCTCGTTGCCCGACACCGTCGTGCCGCCGGCGGAGATTGCGGTGTTGCGGCGGCGCTCTTCCGCATCGCCCAGCCGCCAGGCGAGCGACCAGCCGTCGACCAGCGCATGCCGCCCGCGCACGGTCGCACCCCGCTGCAGCACATCGCCTTGGTGCACGTCGGTCGGGTCGGCGAATTCGCTGTCGTAGCCGATGCGGTCGGACAGCACGCGCAGATCGGCACCGAGCGTGTGGCCGCGCGCAATGGTCGCGTCCAGCGCGAGGCTGGCGTTGCGCCGGTGCAGGCCGTCGTCGTCGGGGTTGGCGAGCGGACGCGTGACCGGGTCGATGGCGCTGAAGCCGTCGGTGCGTTCGACGCCGAGCGTGAGACGTGCGCGCAGCGCCTCGCTGCCGCCGGCGATGCTCGCGTTCGCGAAGCGTGTGTCGCGGCTGCCCAGGCCCACGCGCGCCTGCGCGCTCCTGCCTTCGGTGCCGCGCCGGGTGAAGACATGGATCACGCCGCCGGTGGCGTTCGCGCCGTACAGCGCGGAAAGGTTGCCGCGCACGATCTCGATGCGCTCGATCATTTCGGCCGGCACCTGCGCGAGCGGCGGCAGGCCGGCGGTGACATCGGTGAGCGGCACGCCGTCGACCAGCAGCAGCGTGTCGCGGGAATCGGCGCCGCGCAGGCGCACGAAGGCGGCCGTGCCCGGCCCGCCCTGCTGCTCGACCAACGCCGTGCCGGCGAGCGCAAGCGCCGAGACGAGGTCGCGCACGCCGGCGCGTTGCAAATCCTCGCGGGTGATCACGCTCGTGGCGGCCACTTCGCTGCCGAGACTGCGCGGCACCACGGTGCCGGTGACGACCACCGGCCGCAGCGTCTGCTCGGGCTGGGCGGAGGCGGTGGAGGAAAGAAGGACGAGGGGAAGCGACAGCGAGGCAGGCACGATCGCGCGCACGAAGCGACGCGGGCGCCGGGCCGAAACGGAAGTTGACATGATGAACACGCAGGACAGATACCCGGTCCTGCGTCCCCGCAGGCCTTGGGCGATGTGCGCCGCGACGAATCGCGGCGCGCTCGTTGGCCGGTATCCGGGCTGGCGGAGACGTCCCTTGCGACCTTCCCGGATGCGAGTGCATCCAGTGGCATGAGCACAAGAAAGGAAGTGCGGATCGGATCGATCCGCGCTTCGTCCGCCGTACCGTTGCGGGGGCAGCGCAGTTTGGAGCCGAGGCTCGATTGCTTCCCGTTTAACTGTGCCGACTGAACATCGGCACGGGCACCAACGGGCGGAATTGTAAGCAGGCGCCGCCTACAATCGCCGACGCCTCCGGATGATCCACGTCAGTCATGTCGAAGATCGAAGACCTCGCCGACCGGGTGGAGCGACTCCTGCTGCGGCATGAGGAACTCGCCCGCACGAACGCATTGCTGCAACAGCAGCTGTCGACGGTCACGCTCGACCGCGACAACCTTCGTTCGCGGCTGAACGCTGCGCGCTCGCGCATCGACGCACTGATCGACCGCCTGCCCGCCGAAAGCGCGGCCGACGAGGAGCGCAAGGACGCGCCGACATGAAGCAGATCGAAGTCACCATCCTCGGCCAGAGCTACATCCTCGGTTGCCCCGACGGCGGGGAGCAGACGCTGCTCGAGGCGGTGGAAAAAGTCGACCGCGAAATGAGCGCGATCCGCGACAGCGGGAAGGTCAAGGCGCGCGAGCGCATCGCCGTGCTGGCCGCACTCAACATCGCGTACGCACTCGCCGAGCGCCCTGCCCCGCAGGCGGCTCCTGCCACGGGCGACGACACACATGAAGTGGACATCGATGCGCTCGTCAAGCGCATCGATCAAGCCCTGAGCGTCGATGGTCAATTGCTCTGACGTACACGGTCGCACGGGTAAAATCACCCTCGTCCGTCGCGTTCGCGTGGGTCCTATATTTCCTTGAACCGATGCTCGTATGAGCCAGGGCTTGGAAGATCGCCCGGCAGGTGTGATCGTCTCGCGTTAGGTGAACCCGAAGCCCGGCTGACCTCGCCCACCTGAATCCCCCAGGGTTCAGGAATGCGGCCCACGGTTCGCGGCGGACACCTACTTTCCTTCCCTGCCTGCGCGCGTTCTGCGCGTCGACTCCATGGCCCATTGGCTGATGAAGAGCGAGCCCAGCGAGTGCTCGATCGACGACCTCGTGCGCATGCCGTCGCAGACGGTGCCCTGGACGGGCGTGCGCAACTATCAGGCGCGCAACTTCATGCGCCGCGACATGCGCGTGGGTGACGGCGTGCTGTTCTACCACTCGTCGTGCCCGCAGCCGGGTGTGGTCGGCATCTGCGAAGTGGCCACCGAAGCCTATCCGGACGCCTCGCAGTTCGATCCGGCCAGCCACTATCACGACCCGAAGTCCTCGCCCGACGACCCGCGCTGGTGGCACGTCGACGTGAAGCTCGTGCGCAAGACACGCCTGCTGCCACTGGCCGAGATGCGCGAGACGCCGGCGCTTGCCACCATGCGCGTTCTGGCGCGTGGCAACCGGCTGTCCATCACGCCGGTCACCGACGACGAATGGGCGGCCGTGCTCGCCCTGCTGGAGCCCGCTTGAGCCTCGGCCTTGAGCCGGCGCTGATCGCCGAACTGCTGCTGCTCGGTTGCGCCACCGGCTTTCTGGCCGGGCTGCTGGGCATCGGCGGCGGCATGCTGATGGTGCCGTTCCTCACGCTCATCCTGTCGCAGCGTGGCGTGGACGACGGGCTGGCGGTGAAGATGGCCATCGCCACCTCGATGGCGACCATCCTGTTCACCTCGCTGTCCAGCGTGCGCGCGCATCACCGGCGCGGCATGGTGCGCTGGGGCATCGTCGCGGGTCTTGCACCGGGCATCGTCATCGCCGGGCTGATTTCGGGCGGCGGCGCTTTCGCGATGCTCGAGGGCGCGTGGCTCGCGCTCTTCTTCGCGCTGTTCGTCGGCTTCTCGGCCACGCAGATGTTCCTCGACAAGAAGCCGGCGCCCAGCCGCACCATGCCGGGCGCCATGGGCCAGGCAGGCGCGGGCGCAGGCATCGGCTTCGTCTCGGGACTGGTGGGCGCGGGCGGCGGCTTTCTGTCGGTGCCCTTCATGACCTGGTGCAACGTGCCCATCCACAACGCGGTGGCGACGAGCGCGGCGCTGGGCTTTCCGATCGCGCTGGCCAACACCGCGGGCTACGTGATCGGCGGCTGGTCGCTGCCGCCGGCGCTGCCGGGCGCCTTCGGCTTTCTCTACCTGCCGGCGCTGCTGGTGATCGCGGTGGCCAGCGTGAGCTTCGCGCCGCTCGGCGCACGTGCCGCCCATGCCATGGACGTGAAGCGGCTCAAGCGGGTGTTCGCCTGCGTGCTGTACCTGCTGGCGGCCTACATGCTCTACAAGGGGCTGCGCGGCTGAGACGCGCGCTCGCGGCGCGTTGGCTCAGGGGTTCTCGAAGCGGATGCTCGCGAGCGCCACGTGGTTACCGCCACGCCGGCGCGCCTCGCCGAGGGCGCCGCTGGCAGCTTCCATCAGCGACTCCTGGGTGTGCGCGGTGTGCGGAAAGCTCGCCACACCCATGGACACGGTGAAGCCGAAGTCGCGCCCGTCCAGCACCACGATCTGCGTGGCGCACTGGCGGCGCAGCCCTTCCATGCGCGCATGCGCGGTGGCCAAGCCGACGCCCGACAGCAGCACGGCGAAATGGTCGTCGTCGAGCCGGCAGGATGCGTCCATCGCCCGGGTGTTGCTGCGCAGCAGCCGGCCCAGCGCCTCCAGCACCCGGGTGCGGGGTGCGGCGCCGAGCGCCTGAAGGTCGTCGGCCAGCGGATCGAGCGTGATGCACACCAGCGCGAACTCGCGGTGCTCGCGTGAGGACAGGTCCACCTCGCGGCGCAACTGGTCCTCGAAGTGCATGCGCTGGTACAGGCCGGTCACGTCGTCGCGCAGCGCCTGGTCCTGGGTCTCACGGCGCAGCGCCTCGGCGGCGGCCTGCTGCTGCTCGAGTTGCTCGAGCGCCTTGGCGAGCTGCATCTCGCGCCGCTTGAATTCGGTGTTCTCGACCCATACCGCGCACAGATAGCGCGGCATGCCCTCGGCCGGCTGCAGCGGCATGCGGGTGACGCTGAATTCGCGGCGGCGGCGATCGTGCTCGACGGCGTGCTCGGTGGTCTGCACCTGAGCCGAACCGTTCGCCGCCTGATCGGCGGTGCGCAGCGCGGCGGTCAACTCGGCGGCGAAGATCTGCGCATCGGTCTTGCCGAGCACCTCTGGCGGCGTGCTGCCGACGAGTTCAGCGAAGGCCGCGTTCACATGCACGTACTGGCCGCTGGCCACATCCTTGACCGAAAGCGGCGCGTCGAGTTGCTCGAGCAGACCGAACAGCACCGCGCCCAGGGCGCCGTCGTGCAAACCGAAATCCGCGACCCATTCGCGGGCGCGATCCGCCGAGTCCGCAGGCGCCGAGCGCCTCGTGTCCGTCATGACTTCCTTCCGTCCGATGCCGCTGCCTGTCGCCCGTTGCGCACGCAGGGTGCGACACGGGCGGAAGGCCGTCTTGCATCGCGCGCCGACGCGCTCGGACCTTCGTCGAAGATCATAGTCTTCGCCTGCAGAGGCCACGGCGTCAAGCCGCGGTGCGGCGTTCGAAAATCACGGCCCGCCACGCCTTCGCCACAAGGCGGTGCGCACGCGCTGCCGCCTGCACCAGCATGCACCACGCCATGCACCGGCGAGGCCCTCGAGCGGCCATTGCGGCACCTTCTTGCCCGGCAGCGTGCCGCGCGGGCGAATGGCACAGCTCTTGCGCAAGCCCAGGCGTTTCCGCCGTGTGCGGATCACGCCTGCCGCCAAGGAGCCCTCGTGCCGTTTTCGCCCAGCTTTGCGCGCCAGTTCCTCGGCGCGGGCCATGGACCGACGCTGTTCGCCGCGTTCTTCTACTTCGCGTTTTCCTGCGGCATCTGGGTGCTCAACGGCGCGATGGCGCCGTTCATCGGCGAGCACTTCGCGCTCACGCCGGCGCAGCTCGGGCTGATGCTGTCGATTCCCATCGTCGCCGGTGCGCTGATGCGATTCCCGCTGGGCCTGCTCGCGCAGTACATCGGCCGCAAGCGGGCGACGCTGGTGGAGATGGCGCTGATCGCGGTGGCCATGCTCTACGGCGTCTTCATGGTCGAGCACTTCCACGACCTGCTGGCCATGGGTGTGCTGCTGGGCATTGCGGGCGCGAGCTTCGGCGTGGCGATGTCGCTGGGCGCCGGCTGGTTCCCGCCGCAGCACAAGGGCCTGGCCATGGGGCTGGTGGGCGCGGGCAACGTGGGCACGGCGGTGTCGGTGCTCGTGGCGCCGCCGCTCGCGCAGTGGCTCGGCTGGCAGATGGTGTATGCGGTCGCGGGTGCGGCGATCGTGCTGCCGATGGTGGTGATGCTGGTCTTCGCCAAGGAGCCACCCGACGTGCTCGCGCGCGCCGGGCTGCGCCACCACGCAGCCTGCCTGTTCGAGCGCGACGGCTGGGCCTTCAGCCTGATCTACGGCGTGACCTTCGGCGGCTTCATCGGCCTGACCACCTTTCTGCCGTCCTACTACCACGACCAGTTCGGCGTGAGCAAGATCGCCGCAGGCCAGCTCACCATGCTCGTCGCCTTCATGGGCGCCGCGGTGCGTGTGCTCGGAGGCTGGCTGTCCGATCACTGCGGCGGGGTGAACGTGCTGACCGTGGTGCTGGCGACCGTGGGCGTGTGCCTGGGCGTCGTCGGCTTCGCGTCGGACTCGTTGGTCGTCACAACGTTCTTGCTGCTCCTGTGCTTCGCCGCGCTCGGCGCGGGCAACGGCGCGCTCTTCCAGCTCGTGCCGCTGCGCTGGCCGACGACGACCGCGGTGGCCGGATCGATGATCGGCGAGATCGGTGCCCTTGCCGGCGGCGTGGTGCCCAACGCCATGGGCCTGTCGAAGCAATACCTCGGCAGTTATGCGGGCGGCTTCGTGCTGTTCGCGCTGCTGTCGCTCGCGATGCTGGGCGTGCTGCGCCTCATGCAGGTGCGCTGGACCCGAAGCTGGGCAGACAAGGGCGGGCGTGCACCGGCACGGCGCACGCAGGAGGCGCCATCGGCGCCGACGTCTGGCACTGACCTTGCTCTGGGTTCCCCCATCGCGCAGTCCACCCAGGGTCAAGCATGAAGAAGATGAAGCTCGTGATGGTCGGCAACGGAATGGCCGGCGTGCGCACGCTCGAGGAGCTGCTGAAGATCGCCCCCGACCTCTACGACATCACGGTGTTCGGCGCCGAGCCGCACCCCAACTACAACCGCATCCTGCTGTCGCCGGTGCTCGCGGGCGAGCAGACGCTGGACGACATCGTGCTCAACCCGCTGTCCTGGTACGAGCAGAACGGCATCGCCCTGCACCTCGGGCGGAAGGTGGTCCACGTCGACCGCACGCGGCGCGTCGTGCGCGCGGACGACGGCACCGAGGCCGCGTACGACCGGCTGCTGCTGGCCACCGGCTCCACGCCCTTCATCCTGCCGGTGCCGGGCAAGGACCTGCAGGGCGTGATCGCCTACCGCGACATCGCCGACACCAACGCCATGATCGAGGCCGCGGCGAAGTACCGCCATGCGGTGGTGATCGGCGGCGGGCTGCTCGGCCTGGAAGCGGCCAACGGCCTGATGCTGCGCGGCATGCAGGTGACGGTGGTGCACCTCATGCCCTGGCTGATGGAGCGCCAGCTCGACGACGTGGCCGGCCGGCTGCTGCAGAAGTCGCTGGAAGACCGCGGGCTGCGCTTCCTCATGGGGGCGCAGACGCAGGCGCTCATCGGCGACAGGGACGGCGGCGCGGGCGGCCGCGTGATGGCCGTGCAGTTCAAGGATGGCCGCGAGATCCCCGCCGACCTGGTGGTGATGGCCGCCGGCATCCGCCCCAACACCGGGCTGGCCGAGGCGATCGGCATCCATTGCCACCGCGGCATCGTCGTCACCGACACGATGCAGACGGTGACCGACCCGCGCGTCTACTCCGTCGGCGAATGCGCCGCGCACCGCGGCATCGCCTACGGGCTGGTGGCGCCGCTGTTCGAGCAGGGCAAGGTGTGCGCCACGCACCTGGCGCAGTTCGGCATCGGCCGCTACGCCGGCTCGCAGACCAGCACCAAGCTCAAGGTCACCGGCATCGACCTCTTCTCGGCCGGCAACTTCGCGGGCGGCGACGGCTGCGAGGAGATCGTGCTCTCCGACCCCTCCGGCGGCGTCTACAAGAAGCTGGTGCTCAAGGACGACAGGCTCGTCGGCGCCTGCCTCTACGGCGACACCGCCGACGGCGCCTGGTACTTCGACCTGGTGCGCGAAGGCAAGGACGTGGCGCAGATCCGCGAGCAGCTCATGTTCGGCGGGCAGCACCTGGGCGACAGCGGCCACGCCGGCGCCAACCGCGCCTCCACCATGGCCGACAGCGCCGAGGTCTGCGGCTGCAACGGCGTGACCAAGGGCGCCATCGTCCGGGCCATCCGCGAGAAGAACCTGTTCACCCTCGACGAGGTGCGCAAGTGCACCAAGGCGAGCGCCTCCTGCGGCTCGTGCACGGGCCTGGTGGAGCAGATCCTGATGGCCACGGCCGGCGCCGGCTACTCGGCCGCGCCCAAGCTCAAGCCGGTGTGCAGCTGCAGCGACGCCAACCACCAGCAGGTGCGCGACGCCATCCGCGACCTGCACCTGCTGACGATTCCCGACGTCTACCGCGAGCTCAACTGGCGCACGCCCAACGGCTGCGCGAGCTGCCGCCCGGCGATCAACTACTACCTCATCAGCACCTGGCCGAAGGAGGCGAAGGACGACCCGCAGTCGCGCTTCGTCAACGAGCGCTCGCACGCCAACATCCAGAAGGACGGCACCTACTCGGTGGTGCCGCGCATGTGGGCCGGCGAGACCAGTTCGTCGGAGCTGCGGCGCATCGCCGATGTGGTCGACAAGTACCAAATTCCCACGGTGAAGGTGACGGGCGGCCAGCGCATCGACCTGCTGGGCGTGAGGAAGGAAGACCTGCCGGCGGTGTGGAAGGACCTGGGCATGCCCAGCGGCCACGCCTACGGCAAGACGCTGCGCACGGTGAAGACCTGCGTGGGCAGCGAGTGGTGCCGCTTCGGCACGCAGGACTCCACGCTGATGGGCAAGCAGCTCGAGCGCGCGCTGTGGCGCATGGCAGCGCCGCACAAGGTCAAGCTCGCCGTCAGCGGGTGCCCCCGCAACTGCGCCGAAAGCGGCATCAAGGACGTGGGCGTGATCGGCGTGGATTCGGGCTTCGAGATCTACGTGGCCGGCAATGGCGGCATCAAGACCGAGGTGGCGCAGTTCTTCTGCAAGGTGAAGACGCATGAGGAGGTGCTGGAGGTCACCAAGGCCTTCCTGCAGCTCTACCGCGAGGAAGGCTGGTACCTGGAGCGCACCGCCCACTACGTGGCGCGGGTCGGCCTGGACCACGTGAAAGCCCGGGTGCTGGATGACGCGGCCAACCGTGAAGCGCTGGCTGCGCGGCTGGACTTCGCGCTGGACGGTGAGCCCGACCCGTGGGCCGATTTCGCGAAGGCGGCCGTGGATGAGCGGCAGTTCGCGGCGCTGTCTGTGTGACCGTTGGCGGTGTACCGCAACCCGTTCGCCCTGAGGTATCGAAGGGCGCATGCCAAGAGGGCTTCGATACCTCGGCCCGAACGGGGTTCGGGCGTTCCCGCATTCGATTCGATTCACCACCGGAGCCCTTGATGACCCCCTGGAAACCACTCTGCCGCGTCGATGACATCCCCCCCCTCGGCGCACGCCGCGTGGCCCGCCCCGATGCCCCCGACATCGCCGTCTTCCGCACGGCCGACGACCGCGTCTTCGCCCTGCTCGACCGCTGCCCGCACAAGAGCGGGCCGCTGTCGCAAGGCATCGTGTTCGGCGACAGCGTCGCCTGCCCGCTGCACAACTGGACCATCGGCCTGGCCGACGGCTGCGCCGCTGCACCGGACGAGGGCTGCGTGCAGCGCTTTCGGGTGAAGGTGGACAACGGCGTCGTGTCGCTCGACCTCGACGAGCTGAACGCGCCGGCCGGCGAAGACGCGAACCACGAAACCGCGTGAACGCACACCGGCCGCGATGACCGAGACACGCTCCACCTGCCCTTACTGCGGCGTCGGTTGCGGCGTCATCATCGAATCCGACGGCGCGCAGATCACCGGCGTGCGCGGCGACCCCCGGCATCCGGCCAACTTCGGCCGCCTGTGCACCAAGGGCAGCACGCTGCACCTCACCGCCGCCGCACCGATCACGCTGCATGCACGCCTTCGCCATCCGCAGCGCCGCGCCACCCGCGGCGGGCCGCTGCAGCGCGCGACCTGGGCGCAGGCACTGGACGAGGCGGCCGCGCGCTTCGGCGCAGTCATCGGCGCGCACGGGCCGGATGCGGTGGGGTTCTACGTCTCCGGCCAGCTGCTCACCGAGGACTACTACGTCTTCAACAAGCTGGCCAAGGGCCTGATCGGCACCAACAACATCGACACCAACTCGCGGCTGTGCATGAGCAGTGCGGTCGCCGGCTACAAGCGCACCCTGGGTGCGGACGCGCCGCCCGCCTGCTACGACGACCTGAACCATGCGGACACGGTGTTCATCGCCGGCTCGAACATGGCCTGGGCGCATCCCATCCTGTTCCGCCGGCTCGAGGACGCGAAGCGCGCACGGCCCGGCATGAAGATCATCGTCGCCGACCCGCGCCGCACCGAGACGGCGGAGATGGCCGACCTGCACCTGCCGCTGCTGCCCGGCAGCGACGTGGCGCTGTTCCACGGCATGCTGCACACCCTGCTGTGGGAAGGGCTCACCGATCCGGACTACATCGCCGCCCACACCCGCGGCTTCGAGGCGCTGAAAGCCCGCGTGCGCGAGTTCACGCCCAAGGAAGCGGCGCGGCTGTGCGGCATCGACGAGGCGGCGCTGGTGCAGGCCGCGCAGTGGTTCGGCCGGCGCGACGCGGCCACGCTCAGCCTGTACTGCCAGGGCCTGAACCAGAGCCGCTCGGGCACGGCCAAGAACGCGGCGCTCATCAACCTGCATCTGGCCACCGGCAAGATCGGCAAGCCGGGCAGCGGGCCGTTCTCGCTCACCGGTCAGCCGAACGCCATGGGCGGGCGCGAGGTGGGCGGCCTGGCCAACCTGCTGAGCGCGCACCGCGACCTGTCGAATGCGGCGCACCGGGCCGAGGTGGCTGCACTCTGGGGCGTGGACAGCGTGCCGGAGCGCCCCGGCAAGACGGCGGTGGAAATGTTCCAGGCCGCGGCAGACGGCGAGATCAAGGCCTTGTGGATCGCCTGCACCAACCCGGCGCAGTCCATGCCCGACCAGGCCACCGTACGCCGCGCCCTGCAGCGTGCCGAGTTCGTGGTGCTGCAGGAGGCCTTTGCCCATACCGCCACCGCCGCCTATGCCGACCTGCTGCTGCCAGCGGCGAGCTGGGGCGAGAAGGACGGCACGGTGACCAACAGCGAACGCCGCATCAGCCGGGTGCGCCCAGCCGTGCCGCCGCCGGGCGAAGCGCGTGCGGACTGGGTGATCGCGCGCGATTTCGCGCGGCGGCTGGAAGCGCGGCTGCGGCCGGGGCGCGACAGCTTGTTTCCCTACGAGCAGCCCGAGGCCGTCTGGAACGAACACCGCGAGAGCACGCGCGCGCGCGACCTGGACATCACCGGGCTGAGCTATGCCCGACTCGACCGCGCGCCGGCGCAATGGCCGTTTCCCGAAGGCGCGGACGAAGGCCGGGCGCGGCTCTACGCCGACGGCGTTTTTCCCACATCGGACGGCCGCGCCGCCTTCGACGATGCGCCGTTCGAGCCGCTGGCCGAGCCGCGTGATGCGCGCTATCCGTTCTCGCTGCTGACCGGCCGCCTGCGCGACCAGTGGCATGGCATGAGCCGCACCGGCACGCTGGGGCGGCTGTTCGGCCATGTGCCCGAACCAGTGGTCGAGATGCACCCGCTGGACATGCGGCGCCTGGCGCTGGCCGACGGCGACCTGGTGCACATCACCTCACGCCGCGGCTCGCTGCTCATGCCGGCGCAGGCGAGCGATCAGGTCGCACCGCATCAGGTGTTCGTCGGCATGCACTGGGGCGAGGAGCACCTGAGCGGGCGCAGCAGCAGCGGCGAGCGCATCGCCGGCATCAATGCGCTGACCACGCCCGCCTTCTGCGTGACCTCCAGGCAGCCGGAGCTCAAGCATGCGGCGGTGAAGATCCTGCGCGCCGAGCTGCCCTGGCGGCTGCTGGCCGCGGCCTGGCTACCGGAGGACGCAGCGTTCGCAGTGCGCGAAGCGCTGCGCGCGCTCATGCCCTCCTTCGCCTTCGCGACCTGCGTGCCCTTCGGCCGCGAACGCTGCGGCGTGCTGCTGCGCGCCGCCGCCTACGAAGCCCCGCCCGACGAGCTGCTCCTGCGCATCGAACAGGAACTGCGCCTGGACCAGCCCGCCGTGCTGCGCTATGCCGACCGTCGCCGCGGCCAGCGGCGATGTGTGCGTCTGCAGCACCACGGCAGCGACTCGCGGCTCGAAGCCTTCGTGCTGGCCGGCGACATCACCGGCGAAGCCTGGATCAGGCGCCTGCTGCAGGACGAACTGCCGGCCCAGGCCTACGGGCGGCAGCTGCTCGCGCCGGGCGGCCGCGCACCCGCAGCGCTCGCACCGCGCAGCCGCCAGGTCTGTACCTGCTTCAACGTCGACCAGCAGCGCATCGAGACGGCGCTCTCCGGCTGCCACGGCCCGGCAGAGGCGCAGCTCGAGCAGTTGCAGTCGGCACTGAAATGCGGCACGAACTGCGGCTCCTGCGTGCCCGAGCTGAAACGCCTGGTCCGTGCGCGCCTGCAACCGGCCTGAGCGCCCGTCTATGCTGGCGGCATGAGCATCGCCCCCTACCTGAAGGAGATCGGCCGCGGCAAGGACGGCGCAAGGTCGTTGAGCGCAGAGCAGGCGCACGACCTGATGAGCCAGGTGCTGGCCGGCACCGTCAGCGACCTGGAAGTCGGCGCCTTCGCGCTGGCCATGCGCATCAAGGGCGAAACGACGGCCGAGCTGCAAGGCTTTCTCTCGGCGGTGCGCGCGCACTGCCTGCCGTTCGTGCCTGCACGGCCGCTGGTGGTGCTGCCGTCCTACAACGGCGCACGCAAACTGCCCAACCTCACCTCGCTGCTGGCCCTGCTGCTCGCACAGGAGGACGTGACGGTGCTGGTGCATGGCCCGGCGCGCGAGCCCGGCCGGGTCAGCACCGCCGAGATCCTTCACGACCTGGGCCTGCCCGCCGCGACGGACGTCGCCGGCATCGAACAGGCCTGGGCGCGGCGTGAGCCGGCCTTCATCGCCACCGCCTCGCTGTGCCCACCGCTGGCACGGCTGCTGGACGTGCGGCGGGTGATCGGCCTGCGCAACTCGGGCCACACCATCGCCAAACTGCTGGACCCCACGCGCAACGGCATGGCGCTGAGGGTCGTGAACTACACCCACCCGGAGTACGCCAAGGCGCAGGCCGAGCTTCTGGAACACGACCGCGCCAACGCCCTGCTGCTGCGCGGCACCGAAGGCGAGCCGGTGGCCGACCCGCGGCGCCAGCCCAGGCTGCAGGTGTTTCTCGACGGCCGCTTGCGTGAGGACCTGTCGCTCGCCCCCCAGGAAGGCGCGCTGACCAGCCTGCCGGTGCTGCCCAAGGCCATCGACGCGGCCACCACGGCGCGCTACGTCCAGTCGGTCATCAGCGGCGAGCAGCCGGCGCCGCTGCCGGTGCAGCAGCAGGTGCACTGCATCGTGCGCGCGCTGGCCGCGATGGCGCGCGGTTCGTAAATAATCGCGCCGCGGCAACGGGAGGGCCGCGGCGATGCAAGAAGAACTGGACAAGCTGAACCGGCTCACCGAATCGCACGGCGCGCTGCAGCCCGGCAAGGGCATGGTGTCGGGCGTGATCGCGCTCACGCTCGCCATCCTGTGCTTTCTCGGCGTGCTGGCCTTTCATTTCCCGGAGTACCTGACGACGCCGCAGTTGCGCCAGGCCTACGACGTCGAGCTGATGCGCCAGCTGCTGTACTGGTCGCTCGTGATCGCCGGCGGCATCGCGCTGTTCAACATGGTGCTCGGGCGGGTGCGATGGCTGGCCTTCGGTGCCTTCGTGCTGATCGCGCTGTCGTTGCTGCTGGGCGGCCACAAGGTGCCGGTCAACGATTTCCCGGACAACACGCCCTACATCGGCCTGGACTGGTTCGTGCTGGATCTGCTGGGCTCGGCGCTGATCTTCATCTTCATCGAGAAGCTGTTCGCCCTGCGCCGCGACCAGCCGGTGTTCCGCCCCGAGTGGCAGACCGACCTGCACCATTTCATCGTCAACCACATGGTGGTCGGCTTCGTCCTGCTGGCCACCAACCTGCTGGTGCACAAGCTGTTCGGCTGGGCGGCCAGCGATGGCATCCGCGGCTGGGTGGCGGGGCTGAACTTCTGGGTCGCGCTGTTCCTCATCATCCTCGTGGCCGACCTGGTGCAGTACTGGACGCACCGTGCGTACCACGAGGTGCCGCTGCTGTGGCGCCTGCATGCGGTGCACCACAGCGTGAAAAGCATGGACTGGCTGGCCGGCTCGCGCCAGCACTTTCTGGAGCTGCTGATCACCCGCACCCTGGTGCTGGCGCCGATCTACGTGCTCGGCTTCAGCAAGGAGGTGATCGACGCCTACATCGTCATCGTCGGCTTCCAGGCGGTGTTCAACCATGCCAACGTGAGCGTGCGGCTGGGGCCGCTGCGCTATCTCATCGTCACGCCCAACTTCCACCACTGGCACCACTCGCAGGACGAAGAGGCGATCGACAAGAACTACGCGGCGCATTTCGCCTTCCTCGACCATCTGTTCGGCACGGCGGTGCAGTCGGACCGCAAATGGCCGCAGCAGTACGGCGTGGTCGGCGACTACGTGCCCAACGGGTTCTGGAAGCAGCTGCTCTTCCCGTTTCGCTGGAAAGGCTGACACCGCGTCGTGCCGCAGGCTTTCGATGTCCTGATCGTCGGCGCCGGCGCCGCCGGCCTGCATTGCGCGGCGATCGCCGGCCAGTCGGGCCTGCGGGTGCTGCTGATCGACCACGCCGAGAAGGTTGCCGAGAAGATCCGCATCTCGGGCGGCGGGCGCAGCAACTTCACCAACCGGGACGCGGGGCCCGCAAATTTCCTCTCGGCCAACCCGCATTTCTGCCGCTCGGCGCTCGCACGCTACACGCCGCAGGACTTCATCGCCCTGGTGCAGCGCCACCGCATTCCCTTTCATGAGAAGCACAAGGGCCAGCTCTTCTGCGACGAATCCAGCGAGCAGCTGATCGGCCTGCTGCTGCGCGAATGCGAGCAGGGCGGCGTGCTGCGCTGGCAGCCCTGCAGCGTCGACGCGGTGCGGCAGACGGCGGCCGGCTTCGAGCTCGACACCTCCCGCGGCAGCGTCGCCGCGCCGCGCCTCGTGATCGCGACCGGCGGGCTGTCCATTCCCAAGATCGGCGCGACCGACTTCGGCTACCGGGTGGCGCGGCAGTTCGGCCACAAGATCGTCGAGACCCGCCCGGCGCTGGTGCCGCTCACCTTCGACGCGGCCGACTGGGCGCCGTTCTCGGCGCTGTCGGGCGTGGCCCTGCCCGCCGGTGTCGAAACCGGCACGGGCGCCGCGCGCGGCCACTTTGTCGAAGACCTGCTGTTCACCCACCGTGGGGTGAGCGGGCCGGCCATCCTGCAGATCTCCAGCTACTGGCGACCGGGCACGCCGATCACGGTGAACCTGGCGCCGGGCGTCGACCTGGCCGCGCAACTGCGCGCGCTCAAGAGCGCCTCGCGCCGGCGGCTCGCCAACGCGCTGGCCGACATGCTGCCGCGCCGCCTGGCCGAGGCCTGGCTGGCTGCCCGCCCGGCGCTCGCCGAGCGGCCGATGGCCGAGCTGCGCGACCGCGACCTCGCCGAACTCGCCGCTTCGCTCGCCCGCTGGACGCTGCAGCCCAGCGGCACCGAGGGCTACCGCAAGGCCGAGGTCACCGCCGGCGGGGTCGACACCCGGCAGCTGAGCTCGCAAAGCATGGAAAGCCGGCTTGTGGCGGGCCTGTACTTCATCGGCGAAGTGGTGGACGTGACCGGCTGGCTGGGCGGCTACAACTTCCAGTGGGCCTGGGCGAGCGCGGCAGCGTGCGCCCGGGCCCTGGCCGCGCAGCCGGTGCGTGGCGGACTTGCACGCTGAGCGCCGCGGGCTATAATCGCTGTCTTTGTCGACAAACCCGCGCCCCGACGGGCAGCGTGCAGGCAAGCAGGAAAATCCGGACCCTTTCCGCTTTGCCCACTGTCCGCACCGAGCGCATCAATCCAGGAACTCCTGCTCTACATGACTACGATTCGCGTCAAAGAAAACGAGCCGTTCGACGTGGCCCTGCGCCGCTTCAAGCGCACCATCGAAAAACTCGGCCTGTTGACCGATCTGCGAGCCCGCGAGTTCTACGAGAAGCCCACCGCCGAGCGCAAGCGCAAGAAGGCGGCTGCCGTGAAGCGCCACCACAAGCGCATCCGCAGCATGCAACTGCCCAAGCGACTGTACTGAGCCCCCTGGCGCTCAGGCCATCAAAGCCCGCGCCATGCGGGCTTTGTTGTTTCTGCCCCTCGCGCGACCATTCCCCTCACCCTCGCCTGCCACCGCCATGAGCCTCAAAGACCAGATCACCGACGACATGAAGGCCGCCATGCGCGCCAAGGACGCACCGCGCCTGCTCACCATCCGCGGGCTGCTGGCCGCAATGAAGCAGCGCGAGGTGGACGAGCGCGTCGAACTCGACGATGCGGCGGTCATCGCCATCGTCGACAAGCTGATCAAGCAGCGCAAGGATTCCATCGCCCAGTTCACCAGCGCCGGTCGCACCGACCTGGTGGACAAGGAAGCGGCCGAACTCGCCGTGCTCGAGGCGTACCTGCCGCAGCGCATGTCGGCCGACGAGATCAACGCCGAGGTGGCGACCCTGGTCACCGAGCTCGGCGCCACCGGCCCCGGCGACATGGGCCGCGTGATGGGCGCGGCGAAGACGCGGCTGGCGGGCAAGGCCGACATGGCGCTCGTCTCCGCCGCGGTCAAGCAGGCGCTGGCGCGCTGACACGACGAGGGGACGAACCATGACCGCACCCGCCATTCGTGAGGTCGGCGAGCATGTCTGCGTGGCGCCGCAACTCGATCCGTCGGCCATGCAATGGGCCGCCGACAACGGCTTTCGCAGCGTCATCAACAACCGGCCCGACTTCGAGGGCGGACCCGACCAGCCCACCAGCGAGCAGATGGCCGCCGCGGCCGCCGCGGCCGGCCTGGAATACGCCTTCCTGCCGGTGAACGGCAGCTACCAGTCGCCCGAGGAGATCGAACGTTTCGCTGAACTGCTGGCGCGCCTGCCCAAGCCGGTGCTGGCGTTCTGCCGCTCCGGCGCCCGCAGCACCAAGCTGTACGTCGCCGCCACCGCTTCGGGCAGTTCGACCGGCTGAGCTGTACGCCCGACGCCGGACAGCACCCCGCGGCGCCATGCTGCGGAGAACACGTAAACCGGCGCCGCGTCACAGGCGCTAACATTTCGCCCCTTTGCCTGACCTTCCGGATCGGAGACGTTCAATGAATTCCATGCAGCGCAAGTTCCAGGCGGTGGCCTTTGCCGCCGCCGTCGCGATGGGCAGCTTCGGCGCCGCCCAGGCCGCGGACATCAAGATCGGCGTCGCCGAAGCGCTTTCGGGCGGTGCCGCGCAGTACGGCGCCAGCATCCGCAACGGCTTCCAGCTCGCCGCCGAGCAGATCAACAACGCCGGCGGCATCAACGGCGACAAGATCGTGCTGGTCGTCGAGGACGAGCAGGGCAAGAAGGAAGAGGCGATCAACGCCTTCAAGAAGCTGATCTTCCAGGACAAGGTGCTGATGCTGTTCGGCCCGACGCTGTCGAACTCGGCGCAGGCCGCGGACCCGATCGCCCAGGCCGCCAAGATCGTCGTCTTCGGCACCTCGAACACCGCCGACGGCATCACCTCCATCGGCAACTACGTGTTCCGCAACTCGGTGACCGAGGCCGACGTGCTGCCGGTGACGCTGCGCGTCGCGGCCAAGCATGCCGGCATCAAGAACGTGGCGGTGCTCTACGGCAACGACGACGTCTTCACCAAGAGCGGCTACGACAACTTCAAGAAGGCCCTCGAGGACGCCAAGATCCCGGTGACGACCACCGAGACCTTCGCCAAGGGCGACGTCGACTTCAAGGCGCAGCTGACCAAGATCAAGGCCACCAACCCCGACGCGCTGGTGCTGTCGGCGCTGCTCGCCGAAGGCGCGCCGATCATGGTGCAGGCCCGCCAGCTCGGGCTGAACGTGCCGGTCATCGGCGGCAACGGCATGAACTCGGTCAAGGTGTTCGAACTGGCCAAGGGCTCGTCGGACAACCTGTGGATCGGCAGCCCCTGGTCGATCGAGAACAAGACCAAGGAGAACACCGCCTTCGTCGACGCCTACAAGCAGAAGTTCAACGCCGCGCCCGACCAGTTCGCCGCCCAGGCCTTCGACGCGATGCACATCGCGGCCCAGGCCATCGGCAAGGTCAAGCTCAGCGGCGACCTGGCCAAGGACCGCAGCGCGCTGCGCGACGCGCTGCCCGCGGTGAAGTGGACCGGCGCCACCGGCAACTTCGCCTTCCGCCAGGCCAACGACAAGAGCGGCAAGCCCGCCGGCTACGATGCCGACCAGGAAGCCATCGTCAGCGTCACGCGCGACGGCAAGTACGTGATCGAGAAGTAAGACCTTTCGTCACGGGCCGCAAGGCCCGGGCGGCCCGCGGTGAACCGGCTTCCCGCGGGCCGCCTCCGTTATGCGGCCCGGTGTTTCGGGCCCGTCATCATTTCCCGTTCCCTCCTTCGACACGAGGCCGCCCACCGTGCTGGAACAGCAGCTCTTCAACGCCCTCTCGCTCGGCTGCGTGTACGCGCTGTTCGCGCTCGGCTTCACGCTGGTCTTCGGCGTGCTCGGCGTCATCAACCTCTCGCACGGCGCGGTGTTCATGGTGGGCGCCTATGCGGCGCTCGAGGCCATCCGCCACCTGCACCTGCCGCTGTGGGCGGCGCTGGTGTTCGCCTTCGCGTTCTCAGGCGCCGTGGGACTGCTGATCGACGTGCTGGTGCTCAAGCCGCTGCGCGCCCGCAACGCGCCGCACCTGATCCCGATGATCGCCACCATCGGCCTGGCGATTGCGATCAACAACCTCGCGCAGGGCATCTTCGGCGCGCAGAACATGCGCTTCCCGCTGGAGGTGCTGCCGCAGGAGAACGTGAGCATCGCCGGGCTGCACGTCACGGCCATCGAGCTGGGCATCATCCTCATCTCCTTCGTGCTGATGACGGTGCTGATGCTGACGCTGAAGAAGACGCAGCTCGGCCGCGCGCTGCGCGCCATCGCCGAATCGCCGAAGGCGGCCTCGCTGCTGGGCATCAACGTCGAGGGCCTGTTCATGCTGACGAGCTTCGCCGCCGCGGGCCTGGGCGGCGTGGCGGGCGTGCTGATCGGGCTGTACTCCAACGCGCTGTTCCCGCTGATGGGCCAGCCGATCCTGCACAAGGGCATCGCGGTCATCATCCTCGGCGGCATGGGCGACATCCGCGGCGCCATGCTCGCCGGGCTCTTCCTCGGCTTCGCCGAGGTGCTGTCGGTGGCCTACATCGGCTCGACGATGCGCGACGCGGTGGCCTTCGGGCTGCTGTTCCTGGTGCTGCTGGTGCGGCCCAAGGGGCTGTTCGGCAGCCTGCAGGAACGCAAGGTCTGAGGCCGCCCCATGATGGAATCCTTCGAGAACTTCTGGGCCGTCTACAGCAACCTGGTGCTCACGCTGGGCACCAACTCGCTGCTCGCGCTCTCCATCTACCTGACTCTGTCGTGCGGCATGCTGGCGATGGCCAATGCGGCATTCATGGGCATCGGCGCCTACATCTCGGCCATCCTCACGATGAACGCCGGCGTGCCCTACCCGGTGGCCATCGTCGGCGGCATGGCCGCACCGGCGCTCGTGGCCTTCGTGATCGGCAAGCCGACGCTGCGGCTGTCTGGCGTGTACCTCGCGATGGCCACGCTCGCCTTCGGCGAGGTGGTGCGCATCTTCATCCTCAACACCGAAGACTGGACCGGCGGGGCGCTCGGCCTGAACGGCATCCCGCAGTCCACCCAGTGGTGGCATGTGCTGCTGGCCCTGGTGCTGACGCTGCTGGTGCTGTGGCGCATGCGCCGCTCCAAGCTCGGCCGCGCCTTCGACGCCATCAAGGACGACGAGACCGCCGCTGACCTGATGGGCATCGACGCCAACCGCTACAAGATGCTGACCTTCGTGCTGGGCGCGGCCATCGCCGGCCTGGCCGGCACGCTCAACGCCCACCTCACCTTCTTCATCGGCCCGAACGAATACGGCTTCGATCGCGGCGTGGAAATCCTCACCATGGCCATCCTCGGCGGCATCAACGGGCTGACCGGGCCGGTGCTCGGCGCCGTCATCCTCACCCTGCTGCCCGAGGTGCTGCGCCCGCTCGCCGACTTCCGCCTCGTCGTCAACGGGCTGGTGCTGGTCGCCATCGTCCTGTTCCTGCCCAAGGGACTGTGGGATCCGGCGCGCTTTCGGCGCTGGTTCGGCCTCGGCGCGAAGTGAGGGAAGGACACACCATGCTTGAACTCGCTTCCGTCTCGCGCAATTTCGGCGGCCTCGAGGTGCTCAAGGACGTGAGCTTCACCGTCCCGCAAGGCAGCATCTTCGGCCTCATCGGCCCCAACGGCGCGGGCAAGACAACCGTCATCAACCTCGTCACCGGGCTGCTCCCGCCCTCGGCGGGCGACATCCTGTTCAACGGCAAGAGCCTGGTCGGCCAGGCGCCGCACCGCATCACGCAGGGCGGCATCGCACGCACCTTCCAGAACATCCGC
>JBIQKU010000240.1:0-4403 GCA_044506225.1 Rubrivivax sp.
CGTCATCCTGTGGTGCGCCGAGAAGGCCACCTGGATGGCGGGCGAGGGCATCCAGATCTTCGGCGGCAACGGCTACATCAACGACTACCCGCTCGGGCGCTTGTGGCGCGACGCCAAGCTCTACGAGATCGGCGCCGGCACCAGCGAGATCCGCCGCATGCTGATCGGGCGCGAGCTGTTCGCCGAAACGATGTAACGCCCAGGCCTTTGCCGCGCGAGAAAATCCGCCCCATGCCTGATACCACCGACAAGCTCTTCGAGAACAACCGCCGCTGGGCCGCCGACATCGAGCAGCGCATCCCCGGCTTCTTCAGCAAGCTGCTCGAGCAGCAGAAACCGCAGTACCTGTGGATAGGCTGCGCCGACAGCCGCGTGCCGGCGAACGAACTCATCGGCCTGCTGCCGGGCGATGTGTTCGTGCATCGCAACATCGCCAATGTGGTGACGCATTCGGACCTGAACGCGCTGTCGGTCATCCAGTTTGCGGTGGATGCCCTGCAGGTGCAGCACATCATGGTCGTCGGCCACTCGCGCTGCGGCGGCGTGCGCGCCGTGCTGGACGACACGCGGCTCGGCCTGGCCGACAACTGGCTGCAGCATGTGCGCGACGTGCGCAACCGGCACCAGGTGTTCCTGGATGGTGTGGACGAATCGCGCCGTGCCGACGCGCTGGTGGAGCTCAACGTGCTCGAGCAGGTGCGCAATGTCTGCCACAGCACCGTGGTGCAGGACGCCTGGGCGCGCGGCCAGGAGGTGGTGGTGCACGGCTGGGTGTACGGCCTGCAGAACGGCCTCTTGCAGGACCTGAAGATGCGCGTGTGCGCTGCCTCCGAACTCGCCGCCGTCTACGGCACGGCGCTGGGTGCGGTGAAGCAGCGCTTCCAGCCGCAGCGCGCGGCCACGGCATGAGCGCCGCCGCACGGCCGCCCGAAGGGGCGCTCGCGTCCCTCCCGGAGGGACCCGCGACGCGGAGGGTGTCCCAGTGAGCCGGCCGGCGGCCACGGTGCGCGCGGCGCTGCGGCCGGTGTCGGCGGCGGTGGCCTCGCCGCCCACGCCCATCGGGCGGCAGATGTTCCCCCAGCAGCTCACCGATGCGCGGGCGCACGACATCGCGGTGGCCATGCTGGACGGCTTCAACCGCCACTACACGCTGTTTCGCGAGACCAGCATGCGCGCCAAGGCCCGCTTCGAGCGCGCCGACTGGCACGGCCAGCAGCATGCGCAGCGCGAGCGCATCGAGTTCTACGACAAGCGTGTGCTCGAGGCCGCCGAGCGGCTGCAGACCGAGTTCGAGGCGGCGTCGCTCACGACCGAGGTGTGGCAGCAGGTCAAGCTGCACTACATCGGGCTGCTCACCTACCACCTGCAGCCCGAATGCGCCGAGACCTTCTTCAACTCGGTGACGACCAAGATCCTGCACCGCAGCTATTTCAACAACGACTTCATCTTCGTGCGCCCGGCGATCTCGACCGAATACATCGAGAACGACGAGCCGGCCGCGCTGCCCACCTACCGCGTCTACTACCCGGCGCAGTCGTCCATGCATGACACCTGGCAGCGCATCATCGACAACTTCCAGCTCGACGCCCCCTGGGAGGAACTGCCGCGCGACATCCGTCATGTGGTGGCGGCGGTCAGGGCGCAGCTCGGCGAGTTCCGCGCGCGGGCCAACTTCCAGATCCAGGTGCTGTCGTCGCTGTTCTTCCGCAACAAGGGCGCCTACGTCGTCGGCAAGATCATCAACGGCTTTCGCGAGACGCCGTTCACCCTGCCCATCGTCTACAACGACGACGGCCGGCTCGAGATCGACGCGGCGCTGTTCAGCGAAGACGACCTGCAGATGGTGTTCAGCTTCGCCCGGGCCTACTTCATGGTGAACATGGAGGTGCCCTCGGCCTATGTGCAATTCCTGCGCTCGCTGATGCCGCGCAAGCCCGCGAGCGAGATCTACAACTCGCTCGGGCTGCAGAAGCAGGGCAAGAACCTCTTCTACCGCGACTTCCTGCACCACCTGAAGCATTCCAGCGATTCGTTCCGCATCGCGCCGGGCATCAAGGGCATGGTGATGCTGGTGTTCGACCTGCCGTCCTTTCCCTACGTCTTCAAGGTCATCAAGGACTTCTATCCGCCGCAGAAGGACACCACGCGCGAGCTCATCAAGCGCAAGTACCTGATGGTCAAGCAGCACGACCGCGTGGGCCGCATGGCCGACACGCTGGAGTACTCGAACGTGGCCTTCCCGCGCCGGCGCTTCGAGGAGGAGCTGGTCGCCGAGCTGAAGCACTTCTGCCCGAGCCTGGTGGAGGAGGACGGCGACGAGCTCGTCATCCGCCACGTCTACATCGAGCGGCGCATGATCCCGCTGAACATCTACCTGCAGGAGGCGCCGCCGGCGCAGGTGGAGCATGCGGTCGTCGAGTACGGCAACGCCATCAAGGACCTGGTGGCGGCCAACATCTTCCCCGGCGACATGCTGTGGAAGAACTTCGGCGTCACGCGCAACGCCAAGGTCGTGTTCTACGACTACGACGAGATCGAGTACATCACCGACTGCAACTTCCGCCGCGTGCCCGAGCCGCGCAACGAGGAAGAAGAGATGTCGGCCGAGGTCTGGTATCCCGTGGGCCCGAAGGATGTCTTTCCCGAGACCTTCGGTCCCTTCCTGCTCGGCAACGACGCGGTGCGCGAGGTCTTCATGAAACACCACGCCGACCTGCTGGACCCGGCGTTCTGGCAGGGGCACAAGGAACGCATCCTCGCGGGCCATGTGCACGACGTGTTTCCCTACGAGCCGTCGCGGCGCTTCGCGATGCAGCGGCCGCCGAAACATTCATGAGTTTTCTCGAGGCGATGGAGCTCGCGAGCTACGTGGTCACCGTGGTCGGCCTGCCCTTCGCCATCGGCGTGTTCCTCTGGGAGCAGCGCCACGAGCGCGAGAACGAGGAGGAAGAGGGCTACCAGCTGCTGTCCGACGCCTACAACGACTTCCTCAAGGTCGTGCTCGCCAACGCCGACCTGCAGCTGCGCAGCACACCGCCCTGCCCAATCCCACGCCCGAACAGAACGAGCGCCGGCTGGTGATCTTCGACATGCTGGTCTCGCTGTTCGAGCGCGCCTACCTGGTCGCCTACCGCGACGACATGGGCGAGATCGCGCGCCGCCGCTGGAACAGCTGGGACGACTACATGCGCGAGTGGTGTCGTCGTGACGACTTCTTCAACGCCTTGCCGGATCTCATGAGCGGCGAGGACCCCCACTTCCAGGCCTATCTGCGCCGCGTCGCGCAGCAGGAACGCCCCGGGAGCATCATTGCCATGTGACGGCCCCGCCGTCTTTCAACAGGAGTTCAACCATGTCCGATTCCATCGTCATCGTCTCCGCCGCGCGCACGCCCATCGGCGGCATGCTCGGCGACTTTTCCTCTCTCGCGGCGCACCAGCTCGGCGCCGTGGCCATCAAGGCCGCGGTCGAGCGCGCCGGCGTGCCCGGCGACGCCGTCAGCGAAGTGCTGATGGGCAACTGCCTCATGGCCGGCCAGGGCCAGGCGCCGGCGCGCCAGGCGGCGCTGGGCGCGGGCCTGCCGCAGTCGGCCGGCGCCGTCACCCTGTCGAAGATGTGCGGCTCGGGCATGCGCGCCATGATGTTCGCCCATGACATGCTCAAGGCCGAGAGCGCCGACGTGATGGTCGCTGGCGGCATGGAGAGCATGACCAACGCGCCGCACCTGATGTTCGCGCGCAAGGGCGTGCGCTACGGCGCCACGCAGATGTTCGACCACATGGCCGTGGACGGCCTGGAGGACGCCTACGACAAGGGGCGCGCCATGGGTGTCTTCGCCGAGGAATGCGTGGCGAAGTACCAGTTCACCCGCGAGGCGCAGGACCAGTTCGCCATCGCCTCGACCGAGCGCTCGAAGCGCGCCAACGAGGACGGCAGCTTCGACTGGGAGATCGCGCCGGTCACGCTGGCCGGCAAGGGCGGCGAGACGGTGGTCAAGCACGACGAGCAGCCGTTCAAGGCGCGGCTGGACAAGATCCCCGGCCTGAAGGCCGCGTTCAAGAAGGACGGCACCATCACCGCCGCCAATGCCTCCAGCATCTCCGACGGCGCCGCCGCCCTGGTCCTGATGCGCGAATCCGATGCCGCCAAGTACGGCGCCAAGCCCATTGCCCGCATCGTCGGCCATGCCACGCATGCGCATGCGCCCAACTGGTTCACCACCGCGCCCATCGGTGCGATCGAGAAGCTGCTGAAGAAGACCGGCTGGGCCACCAAGGACGTGGACCTGTGGGAAGTCAACGAAGCCTTCGCCGCCGTCACCATGGCCGCGATGGCCGAGTTCAAGCTGTCGCACGACATCGTCAACGTGCACGGCGGCGCCTGCGCGCTCGGCCACCCCATCG
>JBIQKU010000019.1:0-30618 GCA_044506225.1 Rubrivivax sp.
CGCTGGTGCCGGCGCTGCTGATCAACCAGTTCGTCTACCTCGAGGCGGCCGGCGAAGCGCCGCTGTACGCCAAGGTCACCGAGATCACCGGAAAGACCGCGGTGCTGCGCACCCTGCGCGAATACACCCACCAGAAGAACGCGGTGTGGGGCATCACCGCGCGCAACCGCGAGCAGAACTTCGCGCTCAACCTGCTGACCGACCCCGACTGCGACTTCATCTCTCTCACCGGCACCGCAGGCACCGGCAAGACACTGATGACGCTGGCCGCCGCGCTCTCACAGGTGATGGACGACAGGCGCTACACCGAAATCATCGTCACGCGCGTCACGGTGCCGGTGGGCGAGGACATCGGCTTCCTGCCCGGCACCGAGGAAGAGAAGATGGGCCCGTGGATGGGCGCGCTCGACGACAACCTCGAGGTGCTCTCGCGCAACGACGGCGGCGCCGGCGAATGGGGCCGCGCGGCGACCAACGACCTGGTGCGCAGCAAGATCAAGATCAAGAGCCTGAACTTCATGCGCGGGCGCACCTTCCTCAACAAGTTCGTCATCATCGACGAGGCGCAGAACCTCACACCCAAGCAGATGAAGACGCTGATCACCCGCGCCGGCCCCGGCACAAAGATCGTGTGCCTGGGCAACCTGGCGCAGATCGACACGCCCTACCTCACCGAAGGCAGTTCGGGCCTCACCTACGCGGTGGATCGCTTCAAGGGCTGGCCGCATGCCGGCCATGTGATGCTCGCGCGCGGCGAACGCTCACGCCTGGCGGACTTCGCCTCGGAAGTGCTCTGAAGGCTCAGGCGTCGCGCCGGCCGTCAGTCGGCAGCCGGCGCGATCGCTTCGGCGTAGTCGTAGAGCGCGCCGAGGATGGCTTCGCCGCGTTCGTCGGCGTCTTCGCTGAGCGCGTCGATGCGCTCGAAGAAGGCCTGCAGGGTCAGCGCTCCGCCCTCGCCGCGATGCAGCCGTGCGGCGCGATGCGCCTCCCAGCGCTCGTGTTCTGCGGTCGTGAGCGTGGCCTCGAAGTTGCGCGCACGGTAGCGGAACAACAGTTCCTCCAGCCGCGCGTCGTCGAACTGCGGCGACTGCTGCGCGAGCGACTCCGGCGACAGCGCCCGCAACCGGTCGAGCCGGCGCCGGTCCTCGTTGCCGATGAAGCCGCCGTAGAGGTCTTCATCCACATCCGCCGCCGCAGCCGGCGCGGTACGCTCGAAGACCTCGGACCACAGTGTCTTCGGCAAGGCCGGTGCGGCGCGCGCCGCCTGCGCGTGGGCCATCGCCTGCGTCACGTCGATGCCCCAGCGCTCGGCCATCGCAGGCGTCAGCGTCCTGAGGTTGCCGACGACCATCGGGCTCTTGTTCACGTGGATGGTCTTGATCGGCAGCCGCGTCACACCCTCCGGCAGTTCGTCGCTGCGGGTGAACAGGCGCTGGCGGATGGTCTCGGCGTCCAGCGACCACAGCTCCCGCGGGTCGAAGGCCAGGTCCCAGACGATGAGCTCGTTGCGGTTCACCGGATGGGCGGCCAGGGGCCACACCAGGCCGATGCAGCCGCGCTCGGCCGCATACATGCCCGAGATGTGCAGGAAGGGCCGCGGCTCGCCCAACCCGATCTCGGCCCACACCGCGTCCTTCCTGCGCAGCTTCAGCGCGAACTCCCACAAGCGCGGTTGGCGATCGCGGATGAGGCGCGCCAGCGCAATGGTGGCACGCACATCCGACAGCGCATCGTGCGCCGCCTCGTGCGCCAGCCCGTTGGCGGCGGTGAGGTGCTCGAGTCTGAACGACACCCGCCCGTCCTCGTGCCGCGGCCATTCGATGCCGTCGGGCCGCAGCGCATGCATGCAGCGCACGACGTCGAGCAGGTCCCAGCGGCCGCATTCGTTCTGCCACTCCCGCGCATACGGATCCATGAGGTTGCGCCAGAAGAGATGGCGCGTCACCTCGTCGTCGAAGCGGATGGAGTTGTAGCCCACGCCCACCGTGCCGGGTGCGGACAACGCCTCGGCAATGGATGCTGCAAACGCCGGCTCGCTCACGCCGTGCTCGAGGCAGGTCTGCGGCAGGATGCCGGTGAGCAGGCAGGACTCGGGGTCAGGCAGATAGTCATTCGCCGGACGGCAGTACTGCATCAACGGCTCGCCGATCTCCTCGAGCTGCGCATCGGTGCGCACGCCGGCGAACTGCGCCGGCCGGTCGCGGCGCGGCATGCGACCGAAGGTTTCGTAGTCGTGCCAGAAGAAGCTGAGTCGGCTCATGGGCGCAGTATCGCAAGCGGTCGCTTCACAGCGGCTCGTGTTGCCGCAGGTAGCGCGCGAAGCGCGGAATGCCCTGGCCGGTCAAGCCCTGATGCGTGAAGCTGACGACGCTGCCCACCGGCGGCGGATCGGCACGCTGCGCATCGGTGAAGCCGGTGCCGATGCGAAAGCGCACACCCTGGGCCGTGCGCACATGCAAGGCGCCCATCAGGCCTTGCAGCCGGCCCTTGCCCGGTTCGTGGCCGATGACGACGGCCTCGGCGTCGTGCAGTGGCTTCAGCTTGAGCAGCGCCTCACTACGCCCGGTCCGGTACGGCGCGTCGGCGCGGTGCAGCATCAGGCCCTCGCCGCCGGCGCGCACCACCGTCTCCAACCGGCGGCGCAGGGCGGCACGGTCGGCCACCCTCGCCTGCTCGACGGCCACGAGCGGCGCAAAGGCAGTGCGCTCGCACAGTCGCACGATGGCCTGCGCGCGCGACGCGAAGTGGCCGGGCGCGCCCGGCAGCTCGAACACGCGGTAGCTGATTGCTCGCCAATCCGCATCACGCGGCGTGTGCCGACGCACCGCGCCGACCAGCGCTTCGAACGCGCCGCGCCGCATCCACAGCTCGCCGTCGAGTGCCTCGCGGGGCAGCCCGTCGATGAACCAAGCCGGTGCCGCGACCTGTGCGCCGCTGCGAAAGCGCAGCGCCGTGCCGTCCCACAACGCGCGCACGCCGTCGAACTTCTCGCTGACGAGGTATCCCGCCGGGTCGATGTCGGCCGGGGCTTCGCGCGCCAAGGGCATGCGCGGTGCCGCGGCAGCCGCTGGCGGGTGCAGCGCCAGACCCATGCCGCAGGCGCCGGCCCATGCGACCAGCCGGCGCCGCGAGACGCCCCCTTCTCTTGTGTTCATCCGCCGCTCCCTGTTGTTCGGAGCGCGCAGTGTCGAAGCCTGCCTGGCGCGCGGCCATCCCTCCGTGGGCGGAGGAGCGCCGCGGGCCGCTCCCCGCAAAGGAGCGAAGACGTCTCAGGCTTCCACGAGGTTCCTGATCTGCTGCAAGGCCGCCGGGTCTTCCATGGTGGTGAGGTCGCCGGTGTCACGCTGCTCGCACACGGCCTGGATGGCACGGCGCAGCAGCTTGCCGGAACGTGTCTTGGGCAGGGCGCTCACGAAATAGACGCGCGCCGGCCGCGCCACCGCGCCGAGCTGGCGGTCGACCGTCTGCATCAATTCGCCTTCGAGCGCGAGCCGCGCCCCGTCGTCGTCCAGCGCCTGGGCATCCTTGATCACGGCGAACGCGATGGCCACCTGGCCCTTGAGCGGGTCGGCCACGCCGACCACCGCCACCTCGGCGACGTTGGGGTGGCTGGCCAGACTCTCCTCGATCTCGCGGGTGCCCAGGCGGTGACCGGCGACGTTGATCACATCGTCGGTGCGCCCGAGGATGAAGTAGTAGCCGTCCTCGTCCCGCACGCCCCAGTCGAAGGTGTTGTAGAGCAGCTTGCCGGGAATCGTCTGCCAGTAGGTCTTGAGAAAGCGTTCGTCATTGCGCCACACGGTCTGCATGCAGCCCGGTGGCAGCGGGCCGGCAATGGTCAGCACGCCTTTCTGGTCGACGCCATTCAGTTCCTCGCCGGTCTGCTGGTCGACGAGCTTCACGTCGTAGCCGTACATCGCCACGCCGGGGCTGCCGAACTTGCTCGGCGCCCGCTCGACGCCGTTGGCGATGGTGAGGATGGGCCAGCCGGTCTCCGTCTGCCAGTAGTTGTCGATGACCGGCTTGCCCAGCGCTTCGGCGATCCACCGCCCGGTGGGCTCGTCCAGCGGCTCGCCGGCAAGGAACAGCGTGCGCAGCGAGCTCAGGTCGTGCTGGGTGAGGTACTTCGGGTCCTGCTTCTTGAGCACTCGCACCGCGGTGGGGGCACTGAACATCACCGTGACCTTGTACTTCTCGACCAGGCGCCACCAGATGCCGGCGTCCGGGCGGATGGGCAGGCCTTCGTACAGGATGGTCGCCATGCCGGCGATGAGCGGCCCGTAGACGATGTAGCTGTGGCCCACGACCCAGCCGATGTCGCTGGTGGAGAAATAGGTTTCGCCGGCCTCGCCGCAGAAGATGTGCTTCATGCTCGCGGCCATGGCCACCGCATAGCCGCCGGTGTCGCGTTGCACGCCCTTGGGGTTGCCGGTGGTGCCGCTGGTGTACAGCGTATAGCTCGGGTGGCTCGATTCCACCCATTCGCACGGCACCTGCGTGCCCAGATGCTGTTCACGCAGGGCGGCGTAGGTCAGGTCGCGGCCGGGCTCCAGCGTCATCGGCGACAGCCCACGGTCCACGAGCAGCACCTTGCCGGGTTTGTGCGCGGCGATACGGATGGCCTCGTCCAGCAGCGGTTTGTAGGCCACCACCTTGCCGGCGCGGCTGCCGGCGTCGGCACTGATCACCAGCACCGGCTCGGCGTCGTCGATGCGGCTGGCGAGGCTGTTGCTGGCGAACCCGCCGAACACCACCGAATGGATAGCACCCAGCCGCGCGCAGGCCAGCATCGCAAAGACCGCTTGCGGAATCATGGGCATGTAGATCAGCACCCGGTCGCCGCGCGCAACGCCAAGCGATTGCAGCGTCGCCGCCATCGCCTGCACTTCGGTGTGCAGTTCGCGAAAGCTGTAGACCCGCTCCTCGTCCGTCTCTGTCGACACGTAGATCAGCGCGTTCTGCGCGGCACGGTCTTTCAGATGACGGTCGACGGCGTTGTGGCACAGGTTGGTCGTGCCGCCGGCGAACCACTTCACGAAGGGCGGGTTGCGGTAATCGCAGATCGTCTGTGGCGGCGTGTGCCAGTCGACGAGGCGGGCCTGCTCGCTCCAGAAGTTCTCGCGGTCGTCGATGGAGCGGCGATGGAAGTCGGCGTAGACGCTCATCTCGTGTCTCCTCTCAGTCGATGCGCACGACGATGCGCCCGCGCGAACGGCCGTCAATCAGGTCGCGCGCGCGCCCGATGGCTTGAGCCAATGGAATCTCGTCGATCATGGTCTCCAGCCGCGCGATGTCCAGATCACGCGCCAGGCGGTCCCAGGCCTGCTGCCGCAGCGCAAGCGGCGCCATCACGCTGTCGACGCCGGCGAGCGTGACGCCGCGCAGGATGAACGGCGCGACCGACGCTGGCAGGTCCATGCCCTGCGCCAGGCCGCACGCAGCGACCACGCCGCCATAGCGCGTCTGCGCGAGCGCGTTCGCGAGCGTGTGGCTGCCCACCGCATCCACCACCGCTGCCCAGCGCTCCTTCTGCAACGGCTTGCCGGGCGCGGCCAGTTCGGCACGGTCGATGATGGCCGTTGCACCCAGCGCCGACAGGTAGTCGCCTTCGGCCGCCTTGCCGGTGGCGGCCGTCACGGCGTAACCGAGCCTGGACAGCAGCGCGATGGCGACGCTGCCGACACCGCCGGTCGCCCCGGTCACCAGCACTTCGCCGGCATCGGGCGCAATGCCGTGACGCTCCAACGCCAGCACGCACAGCATCGCCGTGTAGCCCGCCGTGCCGATGGCCATGGCCTGGCGCGGCGTGAAGGCCGCGGGCAGGCGCACCAGCCAATCGCCCTTCAGGCGGGCGCGCTGCGCCAGGCAGCCCCAGTGCGTCTCGCCCACGCCCCAGCCGTTGTGCACCACCGCGTCGCCGGCTTTCCAGGCGGGATGGCTGCTTTCGAGCACCGTGCCGGCGCCGTCGATGCCCGCGACCATCGGCCACTTGCGCACCACCGGGCTCGTGTTGCAGATGGCCAGCGCGTCCTTGTAGTTGAGCGTGGAGTGGCTCACATGCACCAGCACATCGCCCTCGGGCAGCTGCGCCTCGTCCAGATCGGTGACGGTCGCGGAAAAACCGGACTCGGGCTTTTGCAACAGCACGGCCTTGAACATGCACCAACTCCTTGGCAAAGACGACGGACAAGCGCCTGGGGATGTTAGGCCGCAGCCCCGAGGCATCACAGCGGGCGATCCCGTGCCGGCCGCGCGAGCTGATGTTGCGAGAGTGCTTGATGAATCTCCGCTAAGCGGCTGTCTGGAATGGATTTTTCGTCTCCCAAGCTTGACACGCCAGGGGGCGCAGCCTAGTCTGCGCTTCCATGCAGATTGCGCATCTCCTCCCTGCGTGGCCGGCGCGCCTCGCCTCGGCGCTCGCGCTGGCCGCCGCGGCTGCGGGCGCGACGCCGGCCGACGGGCTGGAGCGGCTGCTCGCCGAGCGCGGGCTGCTGCAGCCGACGGCCGTGCGCACGCAGGACGACGAAGCGCGCTTACACGCGAGCGACCGGGCCTCGGGCGTGGTTGTCGCCGCCATGAACTTCCTCGGGGTGCCCTACCAGCGCGGGGGCGACAACGAACAGGGCTTCGATTGCAGCGGCTTCACCCGCCACCTGTTCGAGACCAGCCTTGGCCTGCTGCTGCCGCGCCGCGCGGAGGAGCAGGCACATTCGAGCGAATTGGTGCCGGTGGCGCGCCAGCAACTGCAGCCTGGGGACCTGGTGTTCTTCAACACCTTGCGCCGAACCTTCTCGCATGTGGGCATCTATGTGGGCGACGGCCGCTTCATCCACGCGCCACGCCCCGGCGCCCACGTGCGCCTGGAGAGCATGCGCGTGCCGTACTGGCGCAGCCGCTTCACCGGTGCACGCCGGCCCGCCGGCCTGGTGTCGGCGCGTGAACAGGCGCCGGCGCGCGCGCCCGAGCCGCCGTCGACCCTCGGTTTCCCGCCGATGTACTGAGGATGCACTGCGCGCCTTTGCGCCCAGGCCGGACGGCCTGCAGCGCGGGCGGCAAAATGCGAGCCATGCCAGACCGCATCATTCCGCTCGCGGATTTCCGCGTCGCCGCCTCGGTGCCACGGATTCCCGCCACGCCCCTGCCCGTCAGCGGCCGGCTGGGCGATGCGTTGGGGCGGCCGTTGCGCGACCTGCGCATCTCGGTGACCGATCGCTGCAACTTCCGCTGCAGCTACTGCATGCCGAAGGAGGTGTTCGGCAAGCACTATGAATTCCTGCCCCACAGCGCGCTGCTGAGCTTCGAGGAGATCACGCGGGCGGCGCGGCTGTTCGTCGCGCATGGCGTGCACAAGATCCGCCTGACCGGCGGCGAACCGCTGCTGCGCAAGCACCTGGAGGTGCTGGTGGGCATGCTGAGCGGGTTGCGCAGCGTGGATGGCCAGCCGCTGGATCTCACGCTCACCACCAACGGCTCGGTGCTGGCCAAGAAGGCGCAGGCCTTGAAGGACGCCGGCCTGCAGCGGGTGACGGTCAGCCTGGACGCGCTGGACGACACCATCTTCCGCCGCATGAACGACGCCGACTTTCCGGTGGCCGACGTGCTTGCCGGCATCGAGGCGGCCGAGCGCGTGGGCCTCGGGCCGATCAAGGTCAACATGGTGGTCAAGCGCGGCACCAACGACCATGAGATCGTCGCCATGGCGCGGCACTTCAAGGGCACGCCCATCGTGCTGCGCTTCATCGAGTTCATGGATGTGGGCGCCACCAACGGCTGGCGCATGGACGAGGTGCTGCCCTCCGCCGAGGTCATCGCGCGGCTCAACGAGGTGTTCCCCGTTGAGCCGATGGAGGCCAACCTCCCGGGCGAGACGGCACAGCGTTGGCGCTACGTCGACGGCAGCGGCGAAGTCGGCGTGATCTCGAGCGTCACCCGCGCCTTCTGCCACGAATGCAATCGCGCGCGACTGTCCACCGAAGGAAAGCTGTTCCTGTGCCTGTTCGCCTCGCGCGGCCATGATCTGCGCGCGCTGCTGCGCGGCGACTACAGCGACGAACAGATCGCCGCTGTCATCGCCGACATCTGGCAGCAGCGCGACGACCGCTATTCGGCGCTGCGCGGCGCGCAGGCCCCGGACAGCGGCTCCGGCGAACGCCGGGTGGAGATGCATTACATCGGCGGTTGAGCCGCCATGCGCGAATGAACAAAGGCCCGCGTGATGCGGGCCTTTCGTTTCGTGCGCGGGCGTTCAGCGCTTGGCCAGCCGCTGCCAGGTGTCCACCACCGTGTCCGGGTTGAGCGACAGCGAGACGATGCCCTCCTGCGCCAGCCAGTCGGCGAAGTCCGGGTGGTCGCTCGGGCCCTGACCGCAGATGCCGATGTACTTGCCGACCGCGCGGCAGGCAGTGATGGCGCGCGAGATCAGCGCACGCACGGCCGGATCGCGCTCGTCGAAATCGCGCGCCAGCAGTTCCAGCCCGGAATCGCGGTCCAGCCCGAGGGTGAGCTGCGTCAGGTCGTTGGAGCCGATGGACATGCCGTCGAAGTACTCGAGGAACTGCTCGGCAAGGATGGCGTTGCTCGGCACCTCGCACATCATGATGATGCGCAGGCCGTCGGTGCCGCCGGCGGATGCACGCTTGAGCCCCTTGTCGGCCAGCATGTCGATCACGGTCTTTGCCTGACCGAGGGTGCGCACGAAGGGCACCATGATCTCCACGTTGGCCAGCCCCATGTCGTTGCGCACGCGCCGCAGCGCCTCGCACTCCATGGCGAAGGCCTCGGCGAAGGCGTCGCTCACGTAGCGCGACGCGCCGCGGAAGCCCAGCATCGGGTTCTCTTCCTCGGGCTCGTAGCGCGAGCCGCCGATGAGCTTGCGGTACTCGTTGCTCTTGAAGTCCGACAGCCGCACGATCACCGGCTTGGGCCAGAAGGCCGCGGCGATGGTGGCGATGCCTTCGGCCAGCTTGTCGACGTAGAAGGCGCGCGGCGAGGCGTGCCCACGTGCCACCGACTCCACCGCCTTTTTCAGGTCGGCATCCACGTTCGGGTAGTCGAGGATGGCGCGCGGGTGCACACCGATGTTGTTGTTGATGATGAACTCGAGCCGCGCCAGGCCCACGCCGCTGTTGGGCATCTGCGCGAAATCGAAGGCGAGCTGTGGGTTGCCCACGTTCATCATGATCTTCACCGGGCAGTACGGCAGCTCGCCGCGCTGCACCTCGGAGACCTCGGTCTCGAGCAGGCCGTCGTACACGTAGCCGGTGTCGCCTTCCGAGCAGGCCACGGTGACGAGCGCGCCGTCGGCGAGCGTCTCGGTCGCGTCGCCGCAGCCCACGACCGCCGGGATGCCCAGCTCGCGCGCGATGATGGCCGCGTGGCAGGTGCGCCCGCCGCGGTTGGTGACGATGGCGCTGGCGCGCTTCATCACCGGCTCCCAGTTGGGGTCGGTCATGTCGGTGACGAGGATGTCGCCGGCCTGCACCTTGTCCATCTCGGCGATGCTGCTCACCAGCCGCACCGGGCCGGTGCCGATCTTCTGGCCGATGGCGCGGCCCTCGGCCAGCACGGTGCCCTTGCTGAGCAGCTTGAAGCGCTGCTCGGCCTTGCCGGCCTGCTGGCTCTTCACCGTCTCGGGGCGCGCCTGCAGGATGTAGAGCTGGCCGTCGGTGCCGTCCTTGCCCCACTCGATGTCCATCGGGCGGCCGTAGTGCTTCTCGATGACCAGGGCGTACTTCGCCAACTGCTCGACCTCGTCGTCGGCCAGCGAGTAGCGGTTGCGCAGCTCGGCCTTCACGTCGGTGGTCTTGACCAGCTTGCCGCTGGCCTTCTTCTCCTCGGGCGTGGCGAACTCCATCTGGATCAGCTTGGAGCCGAGGTTGCGGCGGATGACGGCCTTCTTGCCCGCTTCGAGCATCGGCTTGTGGACGTAGAACTCGTCGGGGTTCACGGCGCCCTGCACCACCGTCTCGCCCAGGCCGTAGCTGCTGGTGATGAAGACGACCTGGTCGAAGCCGGATTCGGTGTCGATGGTGAACATCACGCCGGCGGCCCCCAGGTCGGAGCGCACCATGCGCTGCACGCCGGCCGACAAAGCCACCACGTCATGCGCGAAGCCCTTGTGCACGCGGTAGCTGATGGCGCGGTCGTTGTAGAGGCTGGCGAAGACCTCGCGCATCTTGTGCAGCACCTCGTCGATGCCCACCACGTTGAGGAAGGTCTCCTGCTGGCCGGCGAAGCTGGCGTCGGGCAGGTCCTCGGCCGTGGCGGAGGAGCGCACCGCGAACGAGGCGTCGGGCGTGTCGGCCGACAGCTGCTGGAAGTGCGAGCGGATCGCCGCCTCCAGCTCGGGCGGGAACGGCGTGTTCTCGATCCAGCCGCGGATCTCGGCGCCGGCTTCGGCCAGGGCGCGCACGTCCTCGACGTTGAGCGCCGCCAGCCGCTGCTCGATGCGCTCGCCCAGGCCTTCGTGCTGCAGGAACTGCCGGAAGGCGTACGCCGTGGTGGCGAAGCCGCCGGGCACGCGCACGCCCGAGGCGGCCAGCTGGCTGATCATTTCGCCGAGGGAGGCGTTCTTGCCGCCGACCGACTCGACGTCGGTCATCCTCAGCAGTTCGAACGGCACGACCAGGGCGGTCGCCAGACGGTTGGGTGACATGACAAAGCTCCGTGATGATGAAAAACCGGCGTTTCGACGCCCGCGGCAGGCGGCCCGGAGCTTGGCTCGACGGGCCCGGCGATCGATGCGCGAACCCACCCCTTGCGCGGCGCGGGGGCGGTGGGTGGCGTAGGCATCGAAGAAGGCGGAAGCAGGGGGGTGATTCTAAAGGCCGGCCCGCGCAGTCCCTATCATCGCCATGGCTCCCACGACCGCGCCCACGCCATGCCGAACCGCACCGTCTTCTTCGTCTCCGACAGCACCGGCATCACCGCCGAGACCTTCGGCAATTCCATCCTCGCGCAGTTCGCCGCCAAGCCGCGGCATGTGCGCCGGCCGTTCATCGACAGCGCCGACAAGGCGCACCAGGTGGTGCGCGAGATCAACCACACCGCCGGGGTCGAGGGGCGCCGCCCCATCGTCTTCGTCACCATGGTGGACCGCGAGGTGCTGGCAGTGCTCAAGAGCGCCAACGGCCTGGTGCTGGACATGTTCAACACCTTCATCGAGCCGCTGGAGGCCGAGTACGGCATGACCTCCAGCCACCGCGTCGGGCGCTTCCCGGACGTCTCCAAGAGCCAGGAGTACACCGACCGCATCGAGGCCATCAACTTCGCGCTGGCGCACGACGACGGCCAGTCGTCGAAGAACCTGGAGCGCGCCGACGTCATCCTCGTGGGCGTGAGCCGCAGCGGCAAGACGCCGACCTCGCTGTACCTCGCGATGCAGCACGGCATCAAGGCGGCGAACTACCCGCTCATCCCCGAGGACTTCGAGCGCGCCCGCCTGCCCACGCCGCTCGCCCCGCACCGCAAGAAGTGCTTCGGGCTGACCATCGACCCGGACCGGCTGCACCACATCCGCCAGGAGCGCCGCCCCGGGAGCAAGTACTCGGCGCTGGAGAACTGCCGCCACGAGGTGGCCGAGGCCGAGGCGATGATGCGCCGCGAGGGCATCTCGTGGCTGTCGTCCACGCACAAGTCGATCGAGGAGATCGCGACCACCATCCTGCGCGACCTGCGCCCGGACCGCTTGATGTACTGAACGCTAGCGCGGATCCCGACGCCGCGCCGATTCGTACAGGCACACGGCGGCCGCGGCGGCGGCATTGAGCGATTCTTCGCCGCCCGGCTGGGCGATGCGCACCGTCGCCGCGCAGCGCGCCACGAGGGCCGGCGACGCGCCCTGCCCTTCGTGCCCCAGCACCCAGGCGCAGGGCCAGGGCAGCTCCGCGCGATGCAAGGCCTGGGCGGCGTGCGAGCTGGTGGCGATCAAGGGAACCTCGAGCTGCTGAAGCGCCGGCGCATCCAGCGATTCGACGAGATGCAGCCCGAAGTGCGCGCCCATGCCGGCACGCAGCACCTTGGGCGACCACAGCGCCGCCGTGCCCTTGAGCGCGATCACCTGCGCGAAACCGAAGGCTGCCGCCGAACGCAACACGCTGCCGACGTTGCCGGCATCCTGCAGCCGGTCGAGCACCACGCTGGCTGCACCGCGCTTCAGCGCTGTGCGCGCCTCCCAGGGCAGCACGAAGCCGATGCTCGCCGGCGATTCCAGGCCGCTGAACTCGACGAACAGTGCGTCCTTGACGATCACCACTTTCGGCGCCGCCAACGCCAGCGCGCGCAGCGCGGGCTGCTGCCAGGCGGATTCGGTGATCACCGCCTGACGCACGGGCTGCGCACGCGCCACGCAGGCGCTGCACAGGTGGTCGCCCTCGATCCACACCTCGCCCTGCTTGCGGTAGGCCGCGGGGTCGCGCGCCAGCTTGCGCAGGCGCAGCAGCAAGGGGTTGTCGCGCGAGACGATGTGCGTCGGCGCGCTCATGGCTCGCCCAGCACCTCGCGCACCGGCGCGAAGCTGCGGCGGTGCCAGTCGCAGGCGCCGTGCGCACGCAGCGCGGCAAGATGCGCCGGTGTCGAGTAGCCCTTGTGCTCGGCGAAGCCGTATTGCGGATGCAGCTGATCGAGCGTGAGGCACAGCCGGTCCCGATGGACCTTGGCGAGGATGGAGGCGGCCGAGATCGACGCCACCGTGGCATCGCCGCCGATCACCGCCTCGGCCGGCATGGGCAGCACCGGCAGGCGGTTGCCGTCGACCAGCACCTTGGCGGCCTTCAGCCGAAGCCCCAGCACCGCCCGCCGCATGGCGAGCATCGTGGCCTGCAGGATGTTGAGCGTGTCGATTTCCTCGACGGTGGCCTCCGCGACGCTGCAGCACAAGGCCTTGGCGCGAATGTCGTCGTACAGCCGGTCGCGCATGCGGGCCGTGAGCTGCTTGGAGTCGTTCAGGCCGTCGATGGGGTTCAGGTCGTCGAGGATCACCGCCGCGGCCACGACCGGCCCGGCAAGCGGGCCGCGGCCGGCCTCGTCCACGCCGGCGACGAGGCCGCTCACCTCCCAGGGCAGGCCGAGCTGCTGGGGGGCGGCGTCAGTGCGCGAGGACCTTTTCGATCGCATCGGTGGCCGCCTGCGCGGTATTGCAACGAAGCTGCCGGTGCAGCGTCTCGAACGCCCGTGACACCGCGGCACAGCGCGCCGGGTCGTCCAGCCATTGCAGGGTGGCATCCGCCAGCCGTTCGGGCGTGGCCTCGCCCTGCAGCAGTTCGGGCACCGCGAAGTCCTGCAGCAGGATGTTGGGCAGCCCCACCCAGGGCTGGTAGCGCATGCGCTTCATCATCTGCCAGCTCGCCCAGTGCATGTTGTAGGCGATGACCATCGGCCGCTTGAAGAGCGCCGCTTCGAGCGTGGCCGTGCCGCTGGCGACCATGGCCACGTCGCTCGCCGCCAGCACCTCGTGCGAGTGGCCGTCGACCAGCACGAGCGGCGCGCCGGCGGCATGCTCGCGCACCATCGGCTCGAGCATCGGCCGCAGGCCGGGCGCCACCGGCAGCACGAAGCGCAGGCCCGGGCGGCGCCGGTGCATCTCGGCCACGCCGGCGAGCAGCCGCGGCCCGACGTACTGGATCTCCGAGCGGCGGCTGCCGGGCAGCACGCCGACGATCCGCGCGCCGGCGTCCTCCCCGAGCGCCTCGCGCGCCGCCGCGCGCGGCACCTCGAGCGGGATGGCGTCGGCCAGCGGGTGCCCGACGTAGGTGGCGCCGATGCCGTGCTCGGCATAGAGCGCCGGCTCGAAGGGGAACAGGCACAGCACGTGGTCGACGGCCTCGCGCATCTTCGCGATGCGCCCGCCGCGCCAGGCCCACACGGAGGGGCTGACGAAATGGATGGCCTTGATGCCGCTCGCCTTGAGCCGGGCCTCGAGCGCGAGGTTGAAGTCGGGCGCGTCCACGCCGATGAAGGCATCCGGCCGCGCCTCGATCAGCTGTTCGGCCAGCCGGCGGCGGATGCCGACGATCTCGCGGTAGTGGCGCAGCACCTCGGCGTAGCCGCGCACCGCCAGCTTCTCGTGCGGCCACCAGGCCTCGAAGCCGTGCGCCTGCATCTTCGGGCCGCCGATGCCGAAGGTCTGCAAGCCGGGCCAGCGCGAGCGCAGCCCGCCGAGCAGCAGGCCGGCGAGCAGGTCGCCGGAGGCCTCGCCGACGACCAGCGCGAGGCGCGGGGACGCAGCCGCCATCGCGCTCAGCGGACGATGCCGCGCGTCGCCCCGGCGAGAAAGCGCGTCATCATCGCCACGTCCTCGGCCGCGGCCGGCATGCTGCCGGCCAGCCCGGCGATCTCGATGCGGGCGGCCTCGAGCGTGCGGCCCGAGCGGTACAGCAGGCGGTGCATCTGCTTGACCGCCGCGATGCGCTCGCCCGAGAAGCCGCGGCGCTTGAGCCCTTCGAGGTTGAAGCTGCGCGCCTCGGCCGGGTTGCCCGCCACCATCGCGAACGGCGGCACGTCCTGCAGCAGCGTGGTGCCCATGGCGGTCATGGCATGGGCGCCGATCTTGACGAACTGGTGCGCGTGCGTGAAGCCGCCGAAGATCACCCAGTCGCCCACCTCGACGTGGCCGGCCATCTGCGCGTTGTTGGCGAAGATGGTGTGGTCGCCGACCTGGCAGTCGTGCGCGAGGTGCACGTAGGCCATCATCCAGTTGTCGTTGCCCAGCCGCGTGACGCCCCCGCCCTGCGCCGTGCCGAGGTTGAAGGTGCAGAACTCGCGGATGACGTTGTCGTCGCCGATGTGCAGCTCGGTCGGCTCGCCGGCGTACTTCTTGTCCTGCGGCACGGCGCCGAGCGAGGCGAACTGGAAGATTCGGTTGCCGCGGCCGATGGTGGTGCGGCCCTCGATCACGCAGTGCGGCCCGACGCTCGTGCCCTCGCCGATGCGCACCTGCGGCCCGATCACGCTGTAGGCGCCGATGCTCACCGACTCGCCGATCTGCGCGCCGGGCTCGACGATGGCGGTGGGGTGGATCGTCGCCATGGGGATCAGGCGATGCTGCGCATGGTGCAGGTGAGATCGGCCTCGACGGCCACGTCGTCCACGACCAGCGCGCGGGCCTTGAACTTGAACACCCCGGCCTTCATGCGCTCGAGCGTCACGTCGAGCGTGAGCTGGTCGCCCGGCTCCACCGGCCGCTTGAAGCGCGCGCCGTCGATGGCGGCGAAGTAGTACACGGTGTTGTCGTCGGGCGCCGTGCCGAGCGTCTCGAAGGCGAGGATGGCCGCGGCCTGCGCCAGCGCCTCCAGCATCAGCACGCCGGGCATGACCGGCCGGTGCGGGAAGTGCCCCGTGAAGAACGGCTCGTTGATGCTGACGTTCTTGATCGCCTGGATGCGCTTGTTCTTCTCCAGCTCCAGCACCCGGTCGACGAGCAGGATCGGATAGCGGTGCGGCAGCTTCTGCAGGATCTGGTGGATGTCCATCATGGTTTTCGGTCGCGAAGCGCTTCGAGCGCCCGGATGCGTTCTCGCAAGGTGTGCAATTGCCGCAAGGTGGCGGCGTTCTTTTCCCACGCGGGATTTTCGTCGATGGGAAACACGCCGCTGTAATGCCCCGGCTTGCGGATGGAACGCATGACGACCGAGGCGGCCGAGATGTGCACATGGTCGGCGAGCGTGAGATGGCCGAGGATGACCGCGCCACCGCCCACCGTGCAGTGGGCACCGATCACCGCGCTGCCGGCCACGCCCGCGCAGCCGGCCATCGCGGTGTGCGCGCCGACACGCACGTTGTGACCGATCTGGATGAGGTTGTCGAGCTTGACGCCGTCTTCGATCACCGTGTCGCCGAGCGCGCCGCGGTCGATGCAGGTGTTGGCCCCGATCTCCACGTCGTCGCCGATGCGCACCGCGCCGAGCTGCTCGATCTTTTCCCAGCGGCCTTCGGTCGGCGCGAAGCCGAAGCCGTCGGCGCCGATGACCACCCCGCTGTGCACGATGCCGCGCGCGCCGATGTGGCAGCCATCGCCGAGCGTCACCCGCGGCGCGAGCCGGGTGGACGCGCCGACGCGGGCGTCACGCCCGATGTGCGCATGGCTGCCGATCACCGCCTGCGCACCGATGGACGCACCGGCCGCGACGAAGGCCAACGGCCCGACGGTGGCCGACGCATCGACCTGCGCCCCCTCCTCGATGACGGCGCTCGGGTGGATGCCCGGAGCCGCGGCGGGGCGCAACTTGGCCGCCCACCACTGCGTCAGCCGCGCGAAATAGAGGTAGGCGTCCTCGCTCACGATGGCCGCACCGCGCGCGGCCGCCGCATCACGCAGCGCCGGCGACACGATCACGCATGCCGCACGCGTGCTCGCGAGCTGCGACTGGTAGCGGGGGTTGGAGAGAAACGCCAGCGACGACGTGCCGGCGTCCTGCAGGCTCGCGATGCCGTCGATGCGTGTGGCCGGGTCACCGACGAGCTCGCCGCCCAGTTGCGAGACCACTTCGGAGAGCCGTACTTCGGGCATGGCGCGTGGCGTCTGTGGGGCCGGGCCGGTGCCCGGCGAGAACGGGCTACTTGCCGTTGTTGAGCGCGTCGATCACCTTCTTGGTGATGTCCACGCGCGCACTGACCAGCGGGCGACCGGTGCTGTCGGTGATCGCGTCCTGGATGATGAGGTCGAACTTCTCGGTCTCGAAGATCTGCTTGATCACCCGGTTGGCACGGTCGACGATGGCGGCGAGCTCCTCGTTCTTGCGCTGGTTCAGGTCTTCCTGGAATTCGCGGCGGTTGCGCTGGATCTCGCGGTCCTGGTCGACGAGTTCGCGCTGGCGCCGGTTGCGCTCGGATTCCGACAACGTGGGCAGGTCCTTGTCGAGCTTGTCCGCAGCGTTCTTCAGGCGCAGCGCGGCGTCGTTGAGCTCGCGCTCGCGCCGCCCGAATTCCGCCTCGAGCTTGGCCTGCGCCGCCTTGGCAGGGGCCGAATCGCGCAGCACGCGGTCGCTGTTCACATAGCCGATCTTCAGTACCTGCGCCTGCGCAGCCACCCCTGCCACGGCCAGCAGCGCGCTCGCGAAGACGATTTTCAGCACGGAGAGCTTCATTTAGAACGCGGTCCCGATCTGGAATTGAAGAGGCTGGATTCTATCCGTGGGCTCCTTGCGGATCGGACGGCCGTAGCTGAGCTTCAAGGGGCCCACCGGCGACAGCCAGCTCAGGCCGAGGCCGGCCGACGCGCGCAGCGTGCCGAGGTCCATCTTCTGGTCTTCGCCCCAGACGTTGCCCACGTCCACGTAGGCGAACCAGCGCAACGTCTTGTCGGTGCCGGTGCCCACAAGCGGGAAGTACAGCTCCGCATTGACGTTGAGCCGCCGGTTGCCGCCCTGGTAGGCGCCGATCGGATCGACCGGGCCGAGCGAGCCCTGGTCGAAGCCGCGCACCGTGCCCAGGCCACCGCCGTAGAAGTTCTTGAAGATGGGGAAGTCACGCCCGCCCAGGCCCTTGCCCCAGCCGAGTTCGGCGTTCAGCCCGAGGGTGAAGCGACGCGACAGCGGGAAGTACTCCTGGACCTGAAGGTTGGCGCGCAGATAGCGCGCACTGCCGCCGGGCGACCATTCGAGGTTGATGCGCTGGTAGCGGCCGTCGGTGGGCACGAGCGCGCTGTCGCGTGCGTCGCGTGTCCAGCCGATGGTCAGCGGCACCGAGGTGGCCGACGCGCCATGCTTGAGCTTGTAGACGCGGTACGACAGCGGCAGCGCGGTGTCGCCCTTGATCTCGGTGCGCTCCAGGCCGATGCCGAAGTACACCGTGTCGAGTTCGGTGAACGGCACCCCGAAGCGGATGGCCACGCCCGGCGTGGCGAGCTCGTATTCCTCGCCCTGGCTGTTGAGCGGGCGGGTGGTGCGGTAGAACACGTCGACCGCGCGCGACATGCCGTCGATCGTGAAATACGGATCCACCGTGCTCACCACCAGCGAACGCTGCGAGTGGCTGGTGTTGAGTTCGATGCCCAGGTAGTTGCCCGTGCCGAACACGTTCTCCTGCTGGATCGCGCCGGTGAACGACAGCTTGTCGGCACTCGAGAAACCGGCACCCAGCAGCAGGCTGCCGGTGGGCTTTTCGGTGACGTGCACGGTGAGGTCGACCTGGTCGGGCACGCCCGGGACTTCCTCGGTCTCGATGTCCACTTCGGTGAAGAAGCCGAGGCGGTTCAGACGGTCGCGCGACAGGCGGATCTTGGTGCTGTCGTACCAGGCCGACTCGAACTGCCGGAATTCGCGGCGGATCACTTCGTCGCGTGTGCGGCTGTTGCCGGCCACGTTGATGCGTCGCACGTACACGCGCCGCTGCGTCTCGGCCACGAGCGTGAGCTCGACCTGGCCAGTGCTGCGGTCGATCTGCGGCTGTGCCTCCACGCGCGCGAAGGCATAGCCGAAGGTGCCGAAGCGCTCGATGAACGCGCGCGTGGTCTCGGCCACGGCTTCGGCGCGATACGGCTGGCCGGGCTTGATCTCGACCAGCGTCTTGAAGTCGTCTTCCTTGCCGAGGTAGTCGCCCTCGAGCTTCACCGCCGTCACGACGTAGGGCTGGCCCTCGTTCACGTTGATGGTGATCGTGATGTTCTGCTTGTCGGGCGAGATGGCGACCTGGGTCGACTCGACGTTGAACTCGAGGTAGCCGCGGTTCAGGTAGTACGAGCGCAGCGTCTCGAGGTCGGCGTTGAGCTTGGTGCGCGAATAGCGGTCGGACTTGGTGTACCAGCTGAGCCAGCCGCCGTCGTTCAGCTCGAACAGCCCGGTGAGCGTGCTCTCCGGGAAGGCCTTGTTGCCGGTGATGCGGATCTCGCGGATGCGCGCCGCCGCACCCTCGGTGATGGAGAAGGTGACGTTGACGCGGTTGCGCTCCTGCGGCGTCACGGTGGTCACCACCTCGACGCCGTAGAGGCTGCGCGTGAGGTACTGGCGCTTGAGCTCCTGCTCGGCGCGGTCGGCCAGCGCGCGGTCGAAGGGCAGGCCCTCGCCGATGCCGAAGTCGCGCAGCGCCTTGACCAGCACGTCGCGCTCGAACTCCTTCAGGCCGACGAAGTCGAGGCTGCCGATCACCGAGCGCTCGTCGACGATGACGATGGCGACGCCGTCCTCGATCTCGATGCGCACGTCCTTGAACAGGCCGGTGGCGAACAGCGCGCGCAGCGCGGCGGCGCCCTTCTCGTCGTTGTAGACGTCGCCCACGCGGAACGGCAGCGCGGCGAACACGGTGCCGGCGTCGGTGCGCTGCAGGCCTTCGACGCGGATGTCCTTGAGCGTGAACGGCTCGACGGCCCAGACGGGCGCCGCATGAAGCGCCACGGCCAGTGCGATGGACAGGATGGACGGACGAATCGAGCGCGGTCGAAGGGACGGTGGCATACGGGAAGGGTCAGTACAGGCCCAGGAACCGGGCCACGTCGTTGTAGAGAGCCAGCGACATCATCATCAGCATGATCGCCACGCCGCCGCGCTGCAGCCGCTCGAGCCACAGCTCCGACACGGGCCGCCCTGTCACTGCTTCGAAAAGATAGTACATCAGGTGTCCGCCATCGAGCATCGGCAGCGGGAGCAGGTTGAGCACGCCCAGGCTCACGCTGACGATGGCCAGGAAGCCGAGGAAATAGGCGACGCCCAGGCGCGCCGACTGGCCGGCATAGTCGGCGATCGTGATGGGGCCGCTCAGGTTCTTGAGCGACGCATCACCGATCACCATCTTGCCCAGCATGCGCAGCGTGAGCCACGACATATCCCAGGTGCGCACCGCCGCCTTGGTGAAACCTTCGAGCGGCCCGTAGCGCACCGTCACGATCTCCGGCGGCGCGCCGATGTAGGCGCCGATGCGGCCGATGCGCTGGCCCTCGTGCGTCACGACCGCCGGTGTGACTGCGATGTCCAGCGTGCGCCCGTCGCGCTCGATGCGCCAGGTCATGGGCTGTGCCTGGCCGTCGGCGCCGTTCGCGCGGATGAGCTCACGCAGGCGGGCCGCTTCCTGGACCGGGCGGCCGTCGACGGACAGCACCCGGTCGCCTTCGCGCAGGCCCGCGTCGTGTGCCGCACCGTCGGCATTGATGCGGCCCATCACCGGTTCGCTGTGCAGCTGCGCGAGGCCCAGGCGGTGCAGCGTCTCGGCGTCGAACTCGCGCGTGTCCAGCGTGTGCAGCGGCAGCGACACGGTGCGCGCCTGGCGGCCGCGGACGTCCGTCAGGCGCAGCATCAACGGCTCGCCGTCCATGACGGCCTGCGTGATCTCCCAGCGCAGGTCGTTCATCGAGCGCAGGTCGCGCCATTCGTTGCCGTCGCGCGAGGCGGCTTGCGCCCAGTCGCCTGCGTGCAGGCCGGCGCGCTCGGCCAGGCTGTGCGCCGGTGGTGCGCCGAGGACCGCCTTGGGCTCGTCCACGCCGATCCAGTGCCCGGCGGCGAACAGCAGCACCGCCAGCGCCAGGTTGGCGATGGGGCCGGCGGCCACGATGGCGGTGCGCTGCCACAAGGGCTTGTTGTTGAACGCGAGGTGGCGCTGATCCGGTCGCACCGCGGTCTCGCGTTCGTCCAGCATGCGCACGTAGCCGCCGAGCGGCAGCATGGCGACGACGAACTCGGTCGAATCCGGCGAGGCCTGGCGCCGCCACAGCGGACGGCCGAAACCCACGGAGAAGCGCAGCACCTTCACGCCGCAGGCCACCGCCACGCGGTAGTGGCCGTACTCGTGGATGACGATGAGCACCCCGAGCGTGAAGATGAACGCGAGCGCGGTGAAGATCATCGTGCGAGCCGCCGGATGTGCCGCCGTGCCTCGTCGCGGCTGTGCTGGTCCAGCGCGATCAGGCCGTCGACCGTGGCCGCCTCGCCCGCACCGATCTGCAGCGACTCGAGCGTGCCGGCATTGACGGCATGGATGTGGTCGAAGCGCACGCGGCCGTCGAGAAAGGCAGCAACCGCCTCTTCATTGGCCGCGTTGAGCACGGTGGTGCTGCCCTCGGCGGCACGCAGCGTCTCCCAGGCGAGCTGCAGGCCGGGGTAACGCGCGGCGTCCGCCGGCTCGAAGCTCAGTGCCGCGAGCGCCGTGAAATCGAGCGCCTGCGCACCGCAGGCCACCCGCTCGGGATAGGCCAGGCCGAAAGCGATGGGCACGCGCATGTCGGGCGTGCCCATTTGGGCGAGCACCGAGTTGTCGCGGCACACCACCATCGAATGGATGATGCTTTGCGGATGGATGACCACCCGCACCTGCTCGGGCGCAAGATCGAACAGCCAGCGCGCCTCGATCACCTCGAGCGCCTTGTTCATCATGGTGGCGGAGTCCACCGAGATCTTGCGGCCCATCACCCAGTTCGGATGCGCGCAGGCCTCGTCGGGCGTGACTTGCGCGAGCGTGGCCGGATCGCGCGAGCGGAACGGCCCGCCCGAGGCGGTCAGCAGGATGTGGTCGATGCGTTCGCCCCAGACCCCGCGGTCCTCGGGCAGGCACTGGAAGATGGCCGAGTGTTCGCTGTCGATGGGCAGCAGGCTCGCACCGCCCTCGCGCACCGCGGCCATGAAGAGCGCGCCGCCGACGACCAGCGCCTCCTTGTTGGCCAGCAGCAGCCGCTTGCCGGCGCGCGCGGCGGCCAGGCAGGGTCGCAGCCCCGCCGCGCCGACGATGGCGGCCATCACCGCATCGACCTCGGGATGCGCTGCGAGCTCGACCAGCGCATGCGTGCCGTGCAGCACCTCGCAGGCGACGCCTTCGGCACGCAGGCGCCGTTGCAGTTGCGACGCCGCCTGCGCATCGGCCATCGCCGCAAAGCGCGGTCGCCACTGCAGGCATTGGGCAAAGAGCTCGTCGCTGCGGCTGTGTGCCGTGAGGGCGAAGACCTCGAAGCGCTCGGGATGGCGTGCGATCACGTCCAGCGTGCTCGTGCCGATGGAGCCGGTGGCGCCGAGGATGCAGACGCGCTGGCGCGAAGGGGTGCGATTCATGTCAGAGGGTGGCGAGCGCGAGCGCCAGCGGGAACACCGGCAGCAAGGCATCGATGCGGTCGAGCACGCCGCCGTGGCCGGGCAGCAGGCGGCTGCTGTCCTTGGCGCCGGCGCTGCGCTTGACGAGGGATTCGACCAGGTCCCCGACGACGCTCATGGCGGCGAGGAACAGCACGGCCAGCACCAGGCCGGGCACGCCCGCGTGGGCCTGCAGCCGGGTGTAGAGGCTGGCGGAATCGACGGCGAAACGGCCGTCGGCGACCCGCCAGAGAACGGCCAGCACGAGCGCACCCGCCATGCCGCTCCACACGCCCTCCCAGCTCTTGCCGGGGCTGATGGTCGGCGACAGCTTGCGCCGCCCGAATTGCCGCCCGCCGAAGTAGGCGGCGATGTCGGCCACCCACACCAGGCAGAAGACCGACAGGATGAAGTTGACGCCGAGCGTCTTGGCGTGCGCGAGCGCGAGCCAGGCCGTCCACAGCGCCAGCCAGCCCAGCGCCAGGCGCAGCGCGCGCGGCAGCTGCGGCCAAGACGCCGGGCCGAGCCGGATCGCGCCCAGGCCGCCCAGCACCCACACCAAGGTGGCCAGCCACCACGCCGGCACCGGCGCCTCGACGTGCCAGCCGCGCCACAAGGCGGCCGCGCAAGCGGCGGCGAGCACGCCGCCGAAGGCCACCGCCGCCGGCTGGCCGCAGGCGTTCAGCCGTGCCCACTCCCAGCCCGCGGCGCCGATGGCCACGAGCGTCAGCAATGCGAACGGCCAGGGCTGCGCGGCCAGGAGCGCCGGGAGCAGGAGCGCCAGCAACACGACCGCCGTGATCACCCGCTGCTTGAGCATGGCCGGGACCCTATGCCGTTTCGGCTCGCGCCGTGTCCTTGACCGCGCCGAAGCGGCGGTCGCGCCGGGCGTATTCGGCGAGGGCGGCATCGAGCTCGGCCTCGCCGAACTCCGGCCACAGGCAATCGGTGAACACCAGTTCCGAGTACGCCGCCTGCCACAGCAGGAAATTGCTGATGCGCACTTCGCCGCCGGTGCGGATGAAGAGGTCGGGGTCGGGCGCGTGGCTGAGCGCCATGTAGCGATTGAGCCGGTCCTCGTCGAGCTGCTCCGGCGGCACGCCGTCGCGGATCGCCTGGCGGCAGGCCTGGACGACGTCCCAGCGCCCGCCGTAGTTGAACGCGACGGACAGGGTCACGCGTGTGTTGTGCGCCGTGCTCGACTCGGCCTGCTCCCAGGCCGCGCGCAGCTTGTCGGACACCTGCGAACGGTCGCCGACGATCTTGATGCGCACGCCGCGGTCGGCCAGCTTGGCGAGGTACTTGGCGACGGCCACCAGCACCAGGCCCATCAGCCCCGTCACCTCTTCGGTCGGGCGCTTCCAGTTCTCGGAGGAGAAGGCGAAGACGGTCACGTACTCGACGCCGCGGTCGGCGCAGGCGAGCACGGTCTTGACCAGCGCGTCGACGCCCGCCTTGTGGCCGAAGAAGCGCGGCATGAAGCGCTTCTTGGCCCAGCGGCCGTTGCCGTCCATGACGATCGCGACGTGGCGCGGAATGGCAGCCTTGGAATCCACGGGGCGGGACCGGGAACGACGCGGCCGCGCGGTCAGACGGCCATGATTTCGGCTTCCTTGGCCGAAATCAGGCGGTCGATCTCGGCGATCGTGCGGTCGGTGAGCTTCTGGATGTCGTCGAGCGAGCGGCGCTCGTCGTCTTCGGCAATGAGCTTGTCCTTGAGCAGCTTCTTGGCGTGCTCGTTCGCATCGCGGCGCAGGTTGCGCACGGCGATCTTGGCGTCCTCGCCCTCGCCGCGCGCCACCTTGGTGAGCTCCTTGCGGCGCTCCTCGGTAAGCGCGGGCATCGGCACGCGCAGCAGGTCGCCCTGTGCAGAAGGGTTCAGGCCGAGGTCGCTCTCGCGGATGGCCTTCTCGATCTTGGCACCCATGCCCTTTTCCCACGGCTGCACGGTGATCGTGCGCGCATCAAGCAGCGACACGTTCGCCACCTGGCTGATGGGCAGCATCGAGCCGTAGTACTCGACCTGCACCTGGTCGAGGATGCCCGGGTGGGCGCGGCCGGTGCGGATCTTCTGCAGCTGGACCTTCAGGGCCTCGACGGAGCGGCCCATCTTCTGCTCGGCGGTGGATTTGATCTCGGCAATGCTCATGGAATGTCTCTCTTCGGCGGCCCGTCACACGTGGACGAGCGTGCCCTCGTCCTCGCCCAGCACCACGCGCTTGAGCGCCCCGGGCTTGAAGATGCTGAACACCTTGATCGGCAGCTTCTGGTCGCGGCACAGCGCGAAGGCCGTGGCGTCGAGCACCTGGAGGTTCCTGACGATCGCCTCGTCGAAGCTGATCTGGGTGTAGCGCGTGGCGTTCGGATCCTTCTTCGGATCGGCGCTGTACACGCCGTCGACCTTGGTGGCCTTCAGCATGATCTGCGCGCCGATCTCGGCGCCGCGCAGCGCGGCCGCGGTGTCGGTGGTGAAGAAGGGGTTGCCCGTGCCGGCGGCGAAGATGACGACCTTGCCCTCTTCCAGGTACTGCAGCGCCTTCGGCCGCACGTAGGGCTCGACCACCTGCTCGATGCCGATGGCCGACATCACGCGGGCCGTCATGCCCTCCTGGCGCATGGTGTCGGCCAGCGCCAGGGCGTTCATCACGGTGGCGAGCATGCCCATGTAGTCGGCGGTCGCCCGGTCCATGCCGACCGAGCCGCCGGCGACGCCGCGGAAGATGTTGCCCCCGCCGATGACCACCGCCACCTCGCACCCGAGCTGCGTCACCTCCTGCACCTCGCGCACCATGCGCACGATGGTGGCGCGGTTGATGCCGTAGGCGTCGTCGCCCATCAAGGCCTCACCGGAGAGTTTCAGCAGGATGCGCTTGTAGGCGGGCATGCAGACGGCCTTCGGGGTGTTCGGGGGTGCGAAAGTCTAAACGCCCGGCGCATGCCGGGCCGGGTGTCGGGAGCTCAGGCGCCCTTCGCCGCAGCCACCTGCGCGGCCACTTCGGCGGCGAAGTCGTCGGTCTTCTTCTCGATGCCCTCGCCGACGACGTACAGCGTGAAGCGCTTCACCGTCGTGCCCTTTTCCTTGAGCATCTGCTCGACGGTCTGCTTGTCGTTCTTCACGAAGGCCTGGTTGAAGAGGCTGACTTCCTTCAGGTACTTCTGCACCGAGCCTTCGATGCGCTTGGAAACGATCTCGGCGGACTGCGCCGGCTTGCCGGCCGCCTCGGCGGCCTTGGCGTCCTCCGCGGCCTTGGCCGCGGCAACGTTGCGCTCGCGCTCGATCAGCTCGGCCGGCACCTGGGCCGACGACAGCGCCACCGGCTTCATCGCGGCGATGTGCATGGCCACGTCCTTGGCGGCCACGTCGTCGCCGTCGAACTCCACGATCACGCCGATGCGCGTACCGTGCAGATAGCTCGCCAGCTTGCCGCCGCCCGCATAGCGCTCGAAGCGGCGGATCGACATGTTCTCGCCGATCTTGCCGATGAGCCCCTTGCGCACGTCTTCGACGGTGGGGCCGAAGCTGTCCTGTGCATGCGGCAGCGCGGAGAGCGCCGCCACGTCGGCCGGGTTCTCCTTGGCGACCAGTTCGGCCAGTGCCTTGGCGAAGGCGAGGAAGGCGTCGTTCTTCGAGACGAAGTCGGTCTCGCAGTTGATTTCGACCAGCGCGCCGGTCGTGCCCTCGACGGCCGCGGCCACGACACCTTCGGCGGTCACGCGCGAGGCGGCCTTGCCGGCCTTGCTGCCGAGCTTGACGCGCAGCAGCTCCTCGGCCTTTTCCATGTTGCCGTCGGCCTCGGTCAAGGCCTTCTTGCACTCCATCATCGGCGCGTCGGTCTTGGCGCGCAGTTCGGCGACCATGCTGGCGGTGATTGCGGGCATCTTGATTTCTCCGTTGGCTGGACGGCGCGCGTCGCGCGGGACGGCGCCTGTCGATTCGGTTTGTAAAAAAGAAGGGGCTGTGCCAGCCCCTTTCTTGCCTCACTGCGACAGTGAGAAGGCGCCTCGTCAGACGGCTTCGTCGACTTCCACGAACTCGTCGCCGTCGCCGCCGGCCGCCTGCACGACGTCATTGTTCGCGTTGGCCTTGCCTTCGAGCACGGCGTCGGCCACGGCGCGTGCATACAGCGCGACGGCCTTGGCGGAGTCGTCGTTGCCCGGGATCACGTAGTCGATGCCCACCGGCGAGTGGTTGGAGTCGACCACGCCGATCACCGGGATGCCGAGCTTCTTGGCTTCGGCCACGGCGATCTTGTGGTAGCCCACGTCGATGATGAAGATCGCGTCGGGCAGCGCGTTCATGTCCTGGATGCCGCCGATGTCCTTCTCGAGCTTGGCGAGCTCGCGCTGGAACATCAGCGCTTCCTTCTTGATGCGGATCTCGGTGCCCGACTCGACTTGCGCCTGCATGTCCTTCAGGCGCTTGAGCGAGCCCTTGACCGTCTTGAAGTTGGTGAGCATGCCGCCGAGCCAGCGCTGGTCGACGAAGGGCATGCCGGCGCGGCGCGCCTCGGTGGCGATGACCTCGCGCGCCTGGCGCTTGGTGCCCACCATCAGGATGGTGCCGCGCTTGGAGGCGAGCTGGCGGATGAACTTCATCGCGTCCTGGAAGAGCGGCTGCGTCTTCTCCAGGTTGATGATGTGGATCTTGTTGCGATGGCCGTAGATGTACGGGGCCATCTTGGGGTTCCAGAAGCGCGTCTGGTGTCCGAAATGGACGCCGGCTTCCAGCATTTCACGCATGCTGACAGTCATGGGGAGCTCCAAAGGTTGGGTCTAGAATCCGGCTCGAATCGCGCTGGCTCGTTCGCGGCTTTGCCTCCACGGCAAGCACCTCGAAAACCACCACGACACCTTAGAACAGTCGGATTCGCGATTTGCCTATCCGAAGCGCGCGAAAGAGACCTCGAAGGCCGCTTGTCCACGCTGCTCGGATAAACCGATCGAGTATAGCACCCCATGCCGTCGGACCTGAGCGCAGCGCGCCTCGCCATCGCCTCGACGCAGCGCAGTGCCGCCGAGCTGCTGGATGCCTCGCTGGCCGCTGCCGATGCGCCGTCGTGCCGCCATGTCTTCCTGCGCCGCTTCGATGCCGGCGCCCGCGCGACCGCACGCGCCGTGGACGCGCTTCACGCCGCCGGCTCGCCCCTCCCGCCGCTCGCGGGCCTGGCGGTCAGCATCAAGGACTTGTTCGATGTCGCCGGCGTGACGACCACTGCCGGATCGGTCGTGTTGGCCGACGCGCCTCCTGCGAGCGCGGACAGCACGGCCGTGGCGCGGCTTCGGCAGGCCGGCGCCGCGCTGATCGGCCACACCAACATGACCGAGTTCGCCTACTCCGGCGTCGGCCTCAATCCGCATCACGGTACGCCGGTCAATCCGATGACGGCCCGCCTCGATCCGACACCGCGGATTCCGGGCGGCTCGAGCTCCGGCGCCGGCGTCTCCGTGGCGGCCGGCGCCGCCTGGGCAGCCCTCGGATCGGACACGGGCGGTTCCATCCGCATTCCAGCGGCGCTGCTCGGGCTGGTGGGCTTCAAGAACACGGCCCGGTTGACACCGCTGGACGGTACCGTGCCCTTGTCGACGACGCTCGACACCGCCTGCGCCATCACGCGCTCCGTGCGTGACGCGGTGCTGCTGCATGAAGTGCTCGCGCAACGCAGCGTGCGCATCGTCCATCGGTCGATGGACTCCTATCGCTTCGCGGTGCCGCGAACGGTGATGCTGGACACGCTCGACGACGCGGTGACCGCGGCTTTCGAGCGCACCCTGGCTGTCCTGCGTGCGACCGGCGCTCGACTGGTCGACATCGAGCTCGCCGAACTCGGCGAGCTGGCAGGATTGCAAGCCACGGGTGGCTTTTCCGCCGCCGAGAGCTGGGCCTGGCACCGCCAGCGGCTCGCCGACGCCGAGGCGCGCTACGACCCCCGGGTGGCCGCACGCATCCGCCGCGGCGAAACCATGAGCGCGGCCGACTACATCGATCTGTTGAGCGCTCGCCGCGACTGGATCCGACGCGTGAGCGGCGCGATCGACGGCTTCGATGCCCTGCTCTCGCCCACCGTGCCGATGGTGGCGCCCACGATGGCCGAACTGGTGGACGACGACGAGCGCTTCTTCGCCACCAACGCACTGCTGCTGCGCAATCCATCGGCGGTGAACATGCTGGACGGCTGCGGGCTGTCGCTGCCCTGCCATCGCCCCGGCGAAATGCCCGTCGGCCTCATGGTATGGGCCGGCCCGATGGCAGACGACCGCGTGCTTCACGCCTCGCTCGCCATCGAAGCGGCGCTGCGCGACGCCGCCTGAGCCGCAGCCCGACGACTCCCTCCTCATGCACCGCATCCTGCCCTGCCGACACGCCTGGCCGCTGCATGGCGTGGCGGCCAGCCGTGCGCTCGAGCAGCAGGCCGCGGCGCAGTGGCCGGCGCACACGCTCATGCGCCGCGCCGGCGCGGCGGTGGCACGGCTGGCGCTGGCCATCGCGCCGCATGCCGAACGGATTTGGGTCGCTGCCGGCCCCGGCAACAACGGCGGTGACGGCATCGACGCGGCGCTGCGCCTGCGCAGCATCGGCAAACAGGTCCACCTGACGCTCGCCGGCGATGCAAGCGCGTTGCCGGACGATGCACGGGACGCCTGGCAACGTGCACAGGCCGCGGGCATCGAGGTCGCGCCGGCCGCGCCCGACGGGCTGGGCGCCGGCGATCTGGCCATCGATGCGCTGTTGGGTCTGGGCGCCACGCGCCCGCCCGAAGGCGTGCTGGCCGAGACGATCGCGCAGCTCGAGCGCCAGCCATGCGCCGTGCTGGCGGTGGACCTGCCTTCGGGCCTCAATGCCCAGACCGGCCAGCCACTGGGCGACACCTGCGTGCGTGCCAGCCATACGCTGTCACTGCTCACCCTCAAGCCCGGCCTTTTCACCGCCGCCGGCCGTGACCGTGCCGGCGACATCTGGCTGGACACGCTTGGCATCGACTCCGCGGCCCAGACGCCGGATGCGCGACTGGTGTCACCCGACACCGACCCCGCGCCGCGCCGGCTGCATGCCCAGCACAAGGGCAGCTTCGGCGACGTCGCCGTGGTCGGCGGCGCGAACGGCATGACCGGCGCCGCCCTGCTGGCCGCCCGCGCCGCGCATGCCTGCGGCGCAGGCCGCGTGTTCGTCGGCCTGCTCGACGCCGCCTCGGTCGCGCACGACCCGCTGCGCCCGGAGCTGATGTTCCGCAACCGCTGGTGGGAGGCACCGGCGAGCGTGCTGCAGTCGACCACCATCGTGTGCGGCTGCGGCGCGGGCGATGCGGTGCGCGACATCCTGCCGCGGCTGCTCAAGAGCGCCTCGCGCCTGGTGCTGGATGCGGACGCACTGAATACCATCGCCGCCGATTCGGTGCTCCAGCACCTGCTGCGCGCACGCAGCGATGGCGAGCGTCTGACGGTGCTGACACCGCATCCGTTGGAGGCTGCCCGCCTCTTGAACCAGGACACCGCCGAGGTGCAGGCCGATCGACTCGCCGCCGCACAAACGTTGGCCGACAAGCTGGACGCCGTGGTGGTGCTCAAGGGCTCGGGAAGCGTCATCGCCGCACCCGGCCTGCTGCCGCTGCTCAATCCGACCGGCGGCGCGGCCCTGGCCACGGCCGGCACCGGGGACGTGCTGGCCGGCTGGATCGGCGGGACGTGGGCCCAGCAATCCCACCGCAGGCGGGTGGACGACCTCCAGCGCATCGCCGCAGCTGCCGTCCACGCCCACGGCGCGGCGGCCGACGCCCAGCGCAAACCGTTGCTCCGCGCGGCCGATCTGATCGAGCGCATGCACGCCGGCGCCTGAGCACCAGCGCGGCCCGCACTCAGCGTCGACGTGCGCCCTGGCTGGCGGTCTTGCGTGCCGCCGTCTTGGCCGGCCCGGACGCCTTGGACGCCGCCTGGCGGGCGCGTCCCTTGGTCTCGGCCTTCACCGCCCGGTCGGCGGCCTTCACCGCCGCAAGTTCCGCCACCGCGCTGCCGGCCTTGGCGGCACGGCTGCGCCGGGCACGCAGGAGAGCCGCCTCTTCGCCCGGCTCGTGAACCATGCGGAAGTCGATCTTGCGGCCATCGAGGTCGACCCGGCTGACCTGCACGCGCACGCGCGAGCCGATGGTGTAGCGCACGCCGGTACGCTCGCCGCGCAGTTCCTGCCGTGCTTCGTCGAAGCGGTAGTACTCGCCGCCGAGCTCGGTGATGTGCACCAGGCCTTCCACATACAGGCCGTCCAGCGTCACGAAGAGGCCGAAACTGGTGACAGCGGTGACCGTGCCCGCAAACTCCTCGCCCAGGCGCTCGCGCATGTAGCGGCACTTCAGCCAGGCCTCCACGTCGCGCGAGGCTTCGTCCGCGCGGCGTTCGTTGGCGCTGCAGTGCGCGCCGGCGATTTCCCACTGCTCGGCCTCTTCGACCGTCGCGGGGGTCGGCTTGCCCCGCCGCGAGGTGGGTGCATCCACCACCTTGCCGCTCAGCAGCTGGTAGCGCCGCCCGCCGAGCAGCGCCTTGATCACCCGGTGCACCAGCAGGTCCGGGTAGCGCCGGATGGGGCTGGTGAAGTGGGTGTAGGCCTCGTAGGCCAGGCCGAAGTGGCCGCTGTTGGTGCCGGTGTAGATCG